>NZ_JAUSZJ010000002.1:2452500-2827500 GCF_030817475.1 Streptomyces sp. V2I9
TGCCGATCCACCAGCCGAGCAGCGCCGCCAGCGCGATCGAGAGCACCGCGGTGGGGACCCACCAATGGCGCGAGCGGTGGACGGCGGCGGGGAATCCGGCGGTGAGGAACCGGGCCGCGTCCTTCCAGGACGCTTTGCGGGTGCCCGTCACCGTCGACCGGGCGCGGGCCACGAGCTGGGTGAGGCGTCCGACGAGGAGCGGGTCGGGGCTGCTCGACCGGATCAGCGAGAGGTGGGTCGCCGTGCGCTGGTAGAGGACGACGAGTTCGTCCGCTTCCGCGCCGGTGAGGCGGCGGCCCCGGCGCAGGAGGTGTTCGAGGCGGTCCCACTCCGTGCGGTGGGCGGTGACGAAGACGTCGAGGTCCATGGGCGTCTTTTGCTCCAGGCAAGGGTGTGTACGGGGCCGTCCTACTGCGGCGCGCTCGCGGTCAGCTTGGCAGACTGGGCCCGGCTGGGGACGAGAAGGTCGGCGAAGGGTGGGGCCCGATGAGTGAGTTGGTGACCGGGGACGCGGTCGTCCTGGGGTTGAGGCCGGCGCGGTTGCCGAGCCGGGCGCTGGCCTCGGCGATCGATCTGGCGGCC
This sequence comes from Streptomyces sp. V2I9, assembly GCF_030817475.1. NCBI lineage: Bacteria > Bacillati > Actinomycetota > Actinomycetes > Kitasatosporales > Streptomycetaceae > Streptomyces > Streptomyces sp. V2I9. The sequence goes on from NZ_JAUSZJ010000002.1 coordinate 2,453,083, forward strand.
ACCTTCGCCGTGTTCATCCTGGTATCGGTACTGCTGGCCATCGCTTCCGCCTCTCTGGACGAAGCGGCCGTCGCGGCGATCGTCGCGGCCTCGTTCCTGCTCGTCCTGATCGGCGGACCGGTCGCGGTGGAGACGTTGAGCCACGGCCGTTCCCTGGGAAAGCTGGTGTGCGGGCTCCGGGTGGTACGGGACGACGGCGGGCCGATCCGGTTCCGTCACGCTCTCGTACGCGGGGGCATGGGGCTCGTCGAGATCCTGATGACCTTCGGCGCTCTGGCTTCCATCGCTTCCCTGGTGTCCGCGCGAGGACGCCGGATCGGTGACCTGTTCGCCGGGACGCTGGTCATCCGGGAGCGGGTCGCCGTACCGGGCCGCTCCGTCGCTGTGCCGCCTCCCCCGCCCTGGCTGGTCGGACGGTTCGCGCAGCTGGACCTGTCGGCCGTGCCGGACGAGCTCTGGCTGTCGATACGGCAGTACCTGACGCGGATGCAGCAGCTGGACCCCGGTGTGGGTCGCTCGCTCGCGGACCGGCTGGCCGGGGACCTGGTCGCGCGGACCGGGACCGTCGCCCCGCAGGGCGTTCCCGCAGCGGCGTTCCTGGCCGCCGTGTTGCACGAGCGCCAGGCCCGTGACGCCCGGCGCGTGTTCGGCGGGGTCGGCACCGGCGGAGCCGTACCGTCCTCCTCCGCCTCTCCGGCCGGGCACGCCGTGCCCGGTGGGCCGGGGGCCGTGGGCGGGCCGTTCGGAGGGGCGCCCGTGGCTGCCGTGCTCGGGGCTGGTGCCGGTGCCGGTGCCGACAGTGCCCTTGAGGCGGGTGTCGTCGGCGGGGCCGCCAGCACGGGTGATGTGCGTGAGGAGCGGCGTGGGGGTGCTGGGGCGTCCTCGGGCGGGTTCGCGCCGCCCTGTTAGAGCCTGACGGCAGGTCACGGCGGCGGGGGACGCGCGTCCGTAGCCCTCTCCGTCTCCGTCTCGGCTGGAGGTGGTCGCCCGCTCCGTGTCAGTCGGCGGTGGGGTCGGGAGCTCGCGGCGACGGGGGCGTCTCCAGGTGTTCGAGTTCGATGCCGGGTGCCGCGAGGACCACGTCCCCGGCGATGTGGACGGTGTGCTGCTCCCCCGTGTCCAGGGCGCTGACCTGGTACTCGTCCACGATCAGGGGGCCGTTGTCAGTGGCGTGCGCTTCACTGTTCACCAGCGCCCAGGACTGGTCGACGGTCCTGGGGGCGAGGACCGGTTCCGTGAAGGTGACCACACGGACACGGGTCGTGGGGGAATCGGGGGTGAGGCGAAGGAGCCGGGTGGTGGCGACGAGGAACGCGGGAGACGTGCCGGCGAAGGCGTGGGCGCGGACGTTGCCCTCGGTGGCGTGACCGCCGGTGGGGTCGGTGCGCACCCAGGTGACCCCTTCCAGGGCCGCTCCCCGCACCTGCCAGCTCGCGGCGTGGAGTTCGAGGCGGATGGGGCGGCCGAGGTCGTCCAGGGCGAGGTCGACGGAGCCGAGGTGGTCTCCGGAGGGAGCTGTGGTCTGGGAGACGTAGCGCCAGCCGGAAGGACCGGGAGCGCAGTGGAAGTGTTCTTCACCGAGGGGGGTGTGGTCGTGGACGTCGTGGAGCGAATACCTGCCGCGGGGCATGGGGTCCTTCGGGTTCCTCGGGCTGTGCGGGGGCGGTAACGGGAGCAGGCCCCCGGCACGGGGGTGCGGGGGCCTGCGCTCGGAACTGCTGTCGTGGACTGCGACGCCGCCCGGCGTCCGGGAGGGGCTTGCCCCTGTCGGACGCCCGGCGGGTCAGCGGCTCACGGTCCGGCGGGCCGGAAGGGTGGCCGGGGCCGGAGCGGTCGTGATCGTGGCGGGATCAGTAGCGGTAGTGGTCGGGCTTGTACGGGCCCTCCACCTGGACACCGATGTACGCCGCCTGCTCGGGACGGAGCGTCGTGAGCTTGACGCCCAGCGCGTCGAGGTGGAGTCGGGCGACCTTCTCGTCGAGGTGCTTGGGCAGCACATAGACGTCGGTCGGGTAATCCTCGGGCTTCGTGAAGAGCTCGATCTGCGCGAGGGTCTGGTCCGCGAAGCTGTTGGACATCACGAAGGACGGGTGGCCGGTCGCGTTGCCCAGGTTCAGGAGGCGGCCTTCGGACAGGACGATGAGGACCTTGCCGTCGGGGAACGTCCAGGTGTGGACCTGGGGCTTGACCTCGTCCTTGACGATGCCGTCGATCTTCGCGAGGCCGGCCATGTCGATCTCGTTGTCGAAGTGGCCGATGTTGCCGACGATCGCCTGGTGCTTCATCCGGGCCATGTCCTTGGCCATGATGATGTCCTTGTTGCCCGTCGTGGTGACGAAGATGTCCGCCGTCTCGACGACCTCGTCGAGCGTGGTCACCTGGTAGCCGTCCATCGCCGCCTGCAGCGCGCAGATCGGGTCGATCTCCGTGATGATCACGCGGGCGCCCTGGCCGCGCAGGGACTCGGCGCAGCCCTTGCCGACGTCGCCGTAGCCGAAGACGACGGCGGTCTTGCCACCGATGAGGACGTCGGTGGCGCGGTTGATGCCGTCGATGAGGGAGTGGCGGCAGCCGTACTTGTTGTCGAACTTCGACTTGGTCACCGCGTCGTTCACGTTGATCGCGGGGAACAGGAGGGAGCCGTCACGGTGCATCTCGTACAGGCGGTGGACGCCGGTCGTCGTCTCCTCGGTCACACCGCGGATCTCGGACGCGAGCTGGGTCCACTTCTGCGGGGACTCGGTGAGGGTGCGGTTCAGCAGCGTGAGGATGTGGGCGTACTCCTCGCTGTCCGCGGTCGACGGGTCCGGGGCGGCACCGGCCTTCTCGAACTCGACGCCCTTGTGGACGAGGAGGGTGGCGTCGCCACCGTCGTCGAGGATCATGTTCGGGCCGCCGGTGGGGGTGTTCGGCCAGGTCAGCGCCTGCTCCGTGCACCACCAGTACTCTTCGAGCGTCTCGCCCTTCCAGGCGAAGACCGGGACGCCCGCGGGGGCTTCCGGGGTGCCGTTCGGGCCGACCGCGATGGCGGCGGCGGCGTGGTCCTGGGTGGAGAAGATGTTGCAGGAGGCCCAGCGGACCTCGGCGCCCAGGGCGACCAGGGTCTCGATGAGCACGGCGGTCTGCACGGTCATGTGCAGCGAACCGGTGATCCGGGCGCCGGCCAGCGGCTGGGCGGCGGCGAACTCCTCACGGATCGACATCAGGCCGGGCATCTCGTGCTCGGCGAGCGTGATCTCCTTGCGCCCGAACGGGGCGAGGGAGAGGTCGGCGACCTTGAAGTCCTGGCGGTCGGTGGCCGTCGTCATAACGGGCTGCTCCTCGTGATGGGTCGAGGTGGGCTGTCTGGGCTGACTCTGCGGCGCGGCGGGGCACACGAATGCCCGAGCGTTCGCAGGGCAGTCCGTCGGAGGCCCTCTGTCCCTCGCCCGGTACGCTCCTGCCGACCGGTCGACCGCCATCAGCAGCGACGTCTGTTATCCGTATCCGAATCTACACCGAACGGCCCAGTGAGCCCCAGCCCGTCCGGGGAGAGGGGCGTGTGTGAGGGGTCACCGGGCCGATCGGGGCTGATGTGCGGAGGGTCAGTGGCCGGAATCCTTCGCGGCCGCCCCGTCGTCCGTGCCGGTGGCCTTGTCGGTGCTCACACCGGTGGCCGTGCCGGGGGCCGCGGCGGTGCCCGGATTGCTGCCGTTGGCCGCGGCCTCGGCGTTGTAGATGTCCGGCTCCAGGTAGATGACACGAGCGATCGGGACCGCGGCCCGGATGCGGTTCTCCGCGGCGTTGATGGCGTCCGCGACCTCGGCGGCGGTCTCGTCGTGCCGGACCGCGATCTTGGCGGCGACCAGCAGTTCCTCGGGGCCGAGGTGGAGGGTGCGCATGTGGATGATGCGGGTGACGGTGTCGCCGTCCACCATGGCTGCCTTGATCTTCTCGACGTCCTCGAGGCCGGCGGACTCGCCGAGCAGGAGGGACTTCGTCTCGACGGCCAGGACGATGGCGATGAGGATCAGCAGGATGCCGATGCAGAGGGTGCCGATGCCGTCCCAGACGCCGTTGCCGGTGGCAAGGGCGAGGCCGACACCCCCGAGCGCCAGGATCAGGCCGACCAGGGCGCCGAGGTCCTCCAGGAGGACGACCGGGAGTTCGGGCGCCTTGGAGCGGCGGACGAACTCGGTCCAGGAGCGGTCGCCGCGCGTCAGGTTGGACTCCTTGATCGCCGTCCGGAAGGAGAAGATCTCGGCGATGATCGCGAAGACCAGCACTCCGACCGGCCAGTACCAGGCCTCGATCTCGTGCGGGTGCTTGATCTTCTCGTAGCCCTCGTAGACCGCGAACATGCCACCGACCGAGAAGAGGACGATGGAGACGAGGAACGCGTAGATGTAGCGCTCGCGCCCGTAGCCGAAGGGGTGTTCAGGAGTGGCTTCGCGCTTCGCCCTCTTGCCGCCGAGCAGCAGCAGTCCCTGGTTGCCCGAGTCGGCGAGCGAGTGGACGCTCTCCGCGAGCATCGACGAGGAGCCACTGAAGAGGAACGCTACGAATTTGGCCACGGCGATCGAGAGGTTGGCGGCGAGTGCCGCCACGATCGCCTTGGTTCCGCCTGACGCGCTCATGAGTGCGTGGTGTCCCTTCGTCGGTGCGCGGCACGTGCCGCCGTGGTGAGGCGGGACATTGTTGCAGCCGTGGGGCGGTCTGTCGGTCAGGCCGCCACAGTGGCCCGGAAGAGGGTGCCCGCTCCCGTCGCCTCGACCGGCTCTCCCGCCGGGACGTAGACGGACTCCCCCGGTGCCAGGGCGAGTTCGCCGACGGTGATCGATCCCGCCGTGCAGAGGGCGATCTGCGGTGTGGGGGCGGTCAGTTCGGTGGGGTCCGCGCCGGGGGCGAGGGTGTAGCGGGAGAGGGCGAACTCGTCGGCGGGGGTCTCGTACAACTCCTCGCCGGACGGCGCCGCCTCCGGGCGCAGCACACCGGGCTCGGTGGCCTCGAAGCGGACGACGCGCAGGAGTTCGGGGACGTCGATGTGCTTGGGGGTCAGGCCGCAGCGCAGCACGTTGTCCGAGTTGGCCATGACCTCGACGCCGAGGCCGTCGAGGTAGGCGTGCGGGACGCCCGCGTCCAGGAACAGGGCCTCGCCGGGCTGGAGCTGTACGTAGTTGAGCAGCATGGCGGCCAGTACGCCGGGGTCTCCGGGGAAGTGGTGGGCGATGCGGGCGTACGGGGCGTGGGCGCCGCCGAGGCGTTCGGCCGCGGCCGCCGCTTCCGCCACGGTCCCGGCCATCTCCGCCGGTTCCGTGCCGAGGATCGCCGTGAGCACCTCGCGGAGCGCCGCCTCCTCGGGGTGGGCGCGGAGGAGGTCCACGTACGGCTTGAGGGAGTCGACCCCCAGCGCCTCCATCGCGTCCGCCGCCTCGGCGGGCGGGCGGAAGCCGCACAGTCCGGCGAAGGGGGTGAGCGCGCAGATCAGTTCGGGCTTGTGGTTCGCGTCCTTGTACGTGCGGTGCGGGGCGTCGGCCGGAACGCCTCGGGCCTCCTCGTCCGCGTAGCCGTCGCGGGCCTGTTCCAGGTTCGGGTGGACCTGCACGGAAAGGGGGGCTCCGGCGGCGAGCAGCTTCAGGAGGAAGGGCAGGCGGGGGCCGAACCGGGCGACGGTGGCCACGCCCAGCTCCCCCTCCGGGTCGGCATCGATGACCTCGGTGAGCGGCAGTTCCGTCGTACCGGCGGGGGTGGTGCGGGTGATGCGCGAGGGGGCTCCGGGGTGGGCTCCCATCCACATCTCGGCCTGCGGTTCGCCGGTGGGGGCGATGCCGAGCAGGGCGGGGATGGCCGTGGTGGACCCCCAGGCGTAGGGGCGCACGGTGTTGGACAGCCGGTCCATGGAGTCGTCCTCGGGTGGGGCGGGGCAGTTGGGTGAGACTCCAGGGATACCAGTGCTACGTGAGGTCCTGGCGTCGCGGGAGTGACCGGGGGGTGTGGACCCGGTCAGCAGTCGGAGGGTGCGGCCGGGCCGGGTGCAGGTGCCGGAGGGCGCGGCCGGGCCGGGCTTCAGGGGTTGGGCCCGGTCAGGAGTCGGGGGTCCCCGGTCAGGAGTCGGGGGTCGAGGCCAGGGAGAGGTACACCGCGGCGAAGTCGGTCACCGCGAGCAGCTCGGCCAGGGCTTCCAGTGCGCTGCCCTCCTCCGGCTCCAGCTCGCTGACGGGAGTGTCGTGGCCGAGCGCGAGTTCGCGGGCGGCCGGGCAGGCGCTGAGGCCCCCGGCCGGGCGGTCCCGGAGCAGGACGACGCGGGCGCGCAGAGTCTCTCCCTCCTCGACCCGGTCGCGGAAGAAGTCGTCCGGATCCGCACCGGCCGCGAAGTCGCCGGTCAGCAGCGTGCCGTGCGAGGGCAGCGCTTCGGGCAGCTCGGCGGCCAGGGCGGGCCGGCCGGCGAGCTCGGACAGGACGGCGGCGAAGCGACGGCCGACCGGCCCCGCGGCGTCGCCCTCGGTCCACAGCAGCGGCAGGGTGTCGGCGAGCTCTGCGGCGAGGGTCTTGGCCGGGTTGCTGTACGTGGCGATGGCGGGGCCGCAGCGTTCGGCGGTGCGGTCCAGGCGGTCCGCCACTTTCTGGAGGTCCTCGGGGGCCGCGGTCACCAGGCCGACCCGGTCCAGGAGCGCCAGCAGCGGGGTGAGCAGCGCCCACAGGGTGCCGGGGCCTGCGGCGGAGGTCTCCGCGTCGTACTCGCCGTGCGGGGCGGCCGCCATCGGGACCACCAGGCCGTGCACCCCGTCCACCGTTTCGCGCAGCGGTGAGCGGGTGGGGGCGACGGCGACGACGGTGCAACCCCTGCGGTACGCCTGCTCGGCGAGGAGGGCGAGGCCCGGCTCGGAACCGTCGGCGGTCACGATGAGGAGGAGGTCCACCGATCCGGCCCAGCCGGGCAGGGTCCAGCGGAGGGCGCCGGGGGCGGGGGCGACGCCGGTGGGCCGGATGCGGACGACGGGCGCGGCCGCGCCGGCCAGCGCGCCGATCAGGTCCGCGACGCCGATGGCTGCGGTGCCGGGGCCCGCGACCAGCACGGACCGGGGCCGGCCCTCCGGGTTCAGGCCACCGATACCGGCCTCGGCCGCGTGCCGGGCGGCGGTACGGACCCGCGCGCCGGCTTCGGCCGCGCCGCGCAGCAGATCGCGGCGGTCGGCTCGGGCCAGGGCGTCCGGGGCGTCGAGCAGGGACTCGTCGAGCATGGCGGTGGGCCTCCGATCACCGGGTGGGGTGCGGGATGCGGGCGGGGCCGGCGTTGGACCGGACGGTCACGAAACCGTGGCACGGACGGGGACGGGCGGTGCGACGCCGCACCGTGGGACCCGGTCGGCCGCACCGTGTGTCGCGGTCGGTGGTGGGCCGCCCGCGGTGAGACCGCCCGCCGCGGGCGGCCGTCCGACTTCGCCGGGCGCGGCGCCCGGCCTCCCGTACGTGCCGCTCGTCGCGTGCGGTCAGGCGGGGCGGCGGGCCTCGTCGACGAGGAGAACGGGGATGCCGTCCCGGACCGGGTAGGCGAGGCCGCAGTCCTTGCCCGTGCAGACCAGTTCGGGGCTGTCGGCCGCCGAACGGTCATCGAGCGGGGAGTGGCAGGCCGGGCAGGCCAGGATCTCCAGGAGGCCGGCTTCGAGCGCCATGGGGTGAGTCCCTTCGAGCATGCGGGTTCCGATCCGCGTGGATCAGGCGTCGTCAGCCTACCGCCGGGGTGGAGGGGGCGCGGCCTGGCCGGGGGGTCGAAACAGGGAACCGGGGGCGAAGCGAGGGGAGGGGCGCGCGGCGGGCCGGTTCGGGGGTGGGCCGGGCGTGCGCGGAGGGCGCCGGGCACAGCCCACGGCGCGTGGGCTCGGTGGTCGGGGCTCGGTGGTGGGCCGGGTGTACGCAGAAGGCGGCGCGCACAGCGCGTGGCGGGCAAGGCCCCGTGGGGCACACGTCCACCGAGGGCGCCGGGCGCACCGCACGGGTGGGCAGCCGGTGCGGGACGGGCTTCCCTTCCTGCCGCTCCCGTAACCGGGGCCCCGCTTCGGAACCGGAGCCCACCTCGGACCTCGCCCACGGGGCGGGGCCCGACTGCGGAAGGCGCAGGAGGGGGGCGGGGAATGCCCGGAACCGTGCGGGGCGGGGGCGTGGCGCTGGTGGGGCGGGGACGCGGGCAGGGGGCGAGGCACTGGTGGAGTGGCCCCGGAGCGTGTCGCCCCCTGTTCGCTTCAGCTGGTGCGGATCAGGGTCAGGACCTCGTCGCGTACCGCCGCCATCGTCCGCTCGTCCTTCGCCTCCACATTCAGCCGCAGCAGCGGCTCGGTGTTCGAGGCGCGGAGGTTGAACCACCAGTCGGCGGCCGTGACCGTGAGGCCGTCCAGGTCATCGAAGGTGACGCCCTCACGGGCCCCGTAGACCGCCCTGACCGTGGCCAGGCTGGCGGTCTGATCGGTGACGGTGGAGTTGATCTCGCCGGAACCGGCGTACCGGTCGTACTCCGCGACCAGCTCGGAGAGCGGCTTCTGCTGGCCGCCGAGTGCGGCCAGTACGTGGAGGGCGGCGAGCATGCCCGTGTCGGCGTTCCAGAAGTCGCGGAAGTAGTAGTGCGCGGAGTGCTCGCCGCCGAAGATCGCGCCGTGCTTCGCCATCTCCGTCTTGATGAAGGAGTGGCCGACCCGCGTGCGGACCGGGGTGCCGCCGTTCTCGCGGACCACCTCGGGGACGGACGAGGAGGTGATGAGGTTGTGGATGACGACGCCCTCGCCTCCGTTGCGGGCCAGCTCGCGGGCGGCGACCAGGGCCGTGATCGCGGACGGGGAGACGCCCGCGCCCCGCTCGTCGACCACGAAGCAGCGGTCCGCGTCGCCGTCGAAGGCGAGGCCCAGGTCGGCGCCCTCGGCGAGGACGCGGGCCTGGAGGTCGACGATGTTCTTGGGGTCGAGGGGGTTGGCCTCGTGGTGGGGGAAGGTGCCGTCCAGCTCGAAGTACATCGGGACGAGGTCGAGCGGGAGGTCCCCGAAGACCGTGGGGACCGTGTGGCCGCCCATGCCGTTGCCCGCGTCGACCACCACCTTGAGGGGCCGCACGGCGCTGAGATCGACGAGGCCGAGGAGGTGGGCCGCGTAGTCGGTGAGGGTGTCCCGCTCGGTGATCGTGCCGGGAGTGGCGGCGGCCGGGGGCTGCGGGGTGCCTTCCGACCACTGCTCGACCAGGGTGCGGATCTCGGCGAGGCCGGTGTCCTGGCCGACCGGGGCGGCCCCGGCCCGGCACATCTTGATGCCGTTGTACTGGGCCGGGTTGTGCGAGGCCGTGAACATCGCGCCGGGGAGGCCGAGGGCCCCCGAGGCGTAGTACAGCTGGTCCGTCGAGCAGAGGCCGATCAGCGTGACGTCGGCGCCCCGCGCCGCCGCGCCGCGGGCGAACGCACCGGCGAGCGCCGGCGAGGTGGGCCGCATGTCGTGGCCGATGACGATCGCGTCGGCGGCGGTGACCTGGACGAACGCGGCTCCGAACAGCTCGGCCAGCGACTCGTCCCACTGGTCGGGCACCACACCGCGCACGTCGTACGCCTTCACGAGCTGCGACAGATCAGCAACCACGGCCGGTCCTCCTGGGGGGTCTCTGCGGACCGCCCAAACTACCCGGCCGGGTCGCGCCGCCGGGGACGGCCTCCGGAGACGCGGTGAGGAGGCGGCTGCGGAGACGCGGTCAGGAGGCGGGCTCTTCGTCTGCGGCGAGATGGCCGCAGGCAACCCGGACCTGTCGAGGATGCGTGGCCGAGGAGAGGGGGCCGGATGGCGCGTTCACGGAGGGTGTGACCGGGGAACGGGCTCAGGAGTCCGGGGAACGCAGCACCCTGAGGTGGCCCCTGCGGGCGACTTCCACCGGGTCCGCCGCGCGCGGCCCCCGGCCGCCGCCGTCCGGGCGCCGCTCGTGCGGGCGTGCCGCCTCGCGCACCGCGTTGGCCAGTGCTTCGAGGTCGTCGCCGCTCGGGTGCGCGGGTGCGGAGCCGTCGGAAAGCCGCACCACTTCCCAGCCGCGCGGCGCGGTGAGGCGCTCGCTGTGTTCGGCGCACAGGTCGTAGCAGTGGGGCTCGGCATAGGTGGCGAGCGGGCCGAGGACCGCGGTCGAATCGGCATAGACGTACGTCAGTGTCGCGACGGCGGGGCGGCCGCACGCGGTGCGCGAACAGCGACGTACAGGGCTCACGATGTTGGACGGTACCGCACTCGTGAGCGGGCTGCGACGACTCCCCCTCGGCTCACTCCACCGTGTCGCCCTGTGACCTGCGGCACGTCGGCCTCTCCGGGTGCTGCCCTGACCTGCGCGGGCGCTTCTCCCGGCCACCGCACCACGATCGCGCCGGGCGCGGGCGGGGGCCGACGGCCACGTCGAACGGGGAGGCGACGATCGGATGAGGGGCCTGAAAAGGGCGCAACCTTGGCCGAAATGTTCAACTGCGGACATCCGGAAACGGAGCATCCGCCACCACTGCGGAGCACCCCGGCCCCCGCCGATCACCCTCGGCCGTACCGGGCCGCGCCATGCCGTACCGGGCAGGGCCGCGCCGTACCGGGCTGGGCCGGGTCGTCCGCGCCAGGTGGACCGCGTCGACTTCCCGATCCTCCCGGTCTCCGGAGCGTTACGCTGCGTCGGTGATGGACAGCCCCGTACCTCCCCCCGCGTTCGAGCCGCGGCCCCGGCGTCGTGACCGTCATGGTCGCGGTATGCGCGGGCCGCTCGCACCGCCGCAGGTGCCACTCTCGGCCAGCCGGGGCGAGATCTTCCGTGATCTGGTCCAGGATTCGGTGGAGCGGCTGGAGCGGCGCTGGCCCCAGCTGGCCGAGGTCGACTTCGTCGTCCTCGATGTGCCCGACGCCGCGGAGGATGTCGTTCCGCTCGGCAGTGCGGTGTCGGCGGGCAAGGGTCGGCCCGCGCAGATCGTCGTCTATCGGCGGCCCGTCGAACTCCGCACCAAGAGCCGCGAGGAGCGCGCCCTGCTGGTGCACGAGGTCGTGGTCGAGCAGGTCGCCGAGCTGCTGGGGCTGGCGCCCGAGTCGGTCGACCCCCGGTACGGGCAGGACTGACCTTCCGGCCCCGTTCCGGACACAGCCGCAGCCGGCCCGCCGAGCCCGAAGGCCCTTCGGACCGAGCCGGACGGGACCAAGCGGGACGGCACCGAACCGGACCCGTCCGGCACAGCCCCCGGCCCCTCGCGCCCGAAGGCCCTGGCCGGGGACCGCCCGCTTCCGCCTCAGTCGTCCAGGACCGACAGGTCCTGGCGGGCCACCGGGACCTCGACCGTGCCCCGGTCGTCGGGGAGCGTCTGCACGGTGAACATCTGCACGCCGCCCACCGTGCGCGCCAGCATGCGCGACGCGTGGACCGGGCCGCCCGAGGTCGTCTCGACGGTCAGCGCGTAGGCGCCCTTGAGACCGTCCGGGGCCTTCGGGGTGACGGCGAGGGTCGTACCGGCCTTGACCGTGTACGTCTCCACCACCGGTTCGCCGCCCTCGCTGCCCGCCGACGCGGTGACCTTCACCTTGGCCGTGGCGCCCGGCGCGGTCAGGGACAGCGTCGCGTCCTTCGCCCCGTTGTCCGGGACGCTCGCCCGCGCACCGACCGGGCCGGTGGCCGGGATGTAGGCGACCTCCTGCTTCTCGCCCTTGCCCCGGACCACGCGCAGCGCGGCCACGATCGGCGTCGCCCGCTCCTTCCGGACGGGGGTCAGGAGGAGGGAGCCCGGTTCGCCGCGGGTGACGTCCTTGAGGTCGACGGCCGCCGTCATCGAGGACTTGATGTGCAGGGTGGCGTTCCCGGCCGGGGAGAACGTCGCGTTCTTGCCCACGAGCCGGACCCTCACATCGGCGTCGTCCTCGCCGGGCGCGTACGCCACCAGCTGGACGGAGGTGGCGTCCGCCGGGATGCCGGGCAGCACGAGCGAGCCGGAGGGGTCCTCGGACGCGGTGATCCAGTCGCTGCCCGCACCGTCCTCGGCGCTCATGACGACCGCTCCGATCCGCCCCGAGCGGGTGGTGACGTGCGCGGTCAGCAGATCGACCGCCTCGGAGGTGAGCGTGGACAGCAGGACGGCGACGCTGGAGCGGGCCGGCACGGTGATGCCGTCCCCGACCTCGGACGTGAGCGCGCCCTCGGGGCCGTACAGCTCGATGTCGGCGACGGCGGCGGAGTCGTCGGGGTTGGTGAGGTGGATGTAGTCCTGGCGTGACGTCGCGGTGCTCGCGCCCGGGAACCAGAAGTCGGTGTCGGGGGCGGTGCAGGTGACCCCGAGGAGACCGCGGGCGCCTCCGGCTCCGACCTCCGTGGTCTGCTGCGCCGTCCAGCCGGGGGCCAGCTTGCCGGTGGCCGTGCCGGCGAGGGCCGGGGCGCTCGCGCCGTCCGCCTCGGCGGTGACCGGCTTTCCGGGCTCCTTGACGGCGAGGACCGGCTTCTCGGCCTTCTCCTTCGCCTTCTTCGCCGCCTCCTCGGCCTTCTTGGCCTTCTTGGGGTCGGTCTCGTCCTCGTCGTCCACGACGGGCAGCGCGGGCTTCAGCTCGGCGGCACCCTCGGCCTCGCCGCCCTCGCCGGCCGGGGTGAACGCCGTGTACCGCGTCTCCGCGAGATCGGAGCCGCTGGGTGCCGGGCAGACCAGGCTGGAGCGCTCGACGGGGAGCAGCGCGGCGGACTTCGCCCCGGTCTCCGCCGGAGCGCCGGGCGCGGTGACCGTGGCGAACCCGGTGACGGCGGCCAGGACGGCCGCGCCCGCGATCAGGGACAGGTGGGTGGACTTCACTCGGACTCGCCTCGCGATGCGTTACCGGTCTGCCACGGGGTCTGTCCCGCGGCCGGAGGGTCGGTCTGGTCGCCGTTCTCGGCGGGGTGCCGGGCGGGGTCGGCGTACGGGGGCTGCTGCGGGGGCTGCTGGTACTGCCCCGCCGGTGTACCGGCCGTACTCGTCGTAGGCGGACCGGTCGTCGTACCCGGCGCCCTGGCCGTCGTACCCGGCGCCCCGGTCGTGGTACATGCCGCTCCGGTCGGCGTACTGCTGCTGGTACGGGTCCTGGGCACCGTAGCCGCCCTGGTAGCCGCCGTTCTGCTGGGCGTACGGGTCCTGCTGCGGGTACGCCGCGTAGGGGTCGGCGCCCGGCTGCTGCTGCCCGTCCCACTGCGCGTACGCGTCGTACTGCTGCTGCGGGACCGCCGCGTGGTCGCCGGTGGCTTCCTGCGGGTCACGCGGGGCCTGCGGGTCCGGTTCGTGCGCCGGCGGGTTCGGGGCGTACGGGTCGGCGGACTGCTGCGCCGGGATGTACTCCCCCGCGTCCGGGGTGTGCGCCGGTTCCCCGTCCCCGGTCTCCTCGGCCGCCGCCTCGGCCAGGGCGGCCGCGCGCAGCCTGCGGGCGCGGCGGCCCTCGCCGTCCACCGGCTCGGCGGCGACGGCGGGAGCCTCGTCCGGCAGGTCGTCGTCGATCTCCCGGCGGCGGCCCGGCAGGGCCATGACCACGAGGACCACGAGGAGCCCGGCCTGGGCCCAGATCCACGCGGTGTGGGTGACCGGGGCGTCGTAGGTGAGGTCCAGGCGGCCGCCGTTCGCGGGCAGCTCGAAGCCCTGGGCCCAGCCGTCGACGGTCTTGCGGGTCAGCGGCTTGCCGTCCAGGGTGGCCGTCCAGCCGGCGTCGGCGGCGTCCGCGATCCGCAGGACGCGGCCCGCCTCGCCGGACGGGATGTCGGCGTGGGCCTCGACGGCCGCCGAGCCGACCGGGAGGTGCTCGCCCTCGCCGGAGGGCGGGGTGATCATGACGCGGGCGACCTGCCGGTCCACCCGCCACAGGGCGCTGCCGTCGAGCTGGCTGAGGCGGCTGAGGCCGGGAGTGGCGTCGAGGACCCGGCTCATCCTGCGCGGCGCTCCGTCCCGCACGAGGACGTAACGGATGGCGAAGCCGCTGAGCTGGTCCCCCTGGTCGGCGCCGGAACCGGCGACCAGGTTGGCGACGACCTTGTCGAGATGGCTGTTGCTGCCGCCCGCCTCGGTCAGCTCGCCGTCGCCGAGGCGCGCGCCCGAGCCGCGGACCAGGCTGTACGCGACGGTGTCCGGCGAGGTGCCGCCCAGGACGAGAGTGCGGGGCTGGTCGCGGGTGGTGCTCTCCTCGGCGACGAAGGCGGGCACCTGGACGGGGTCGCGTCGTTCCAGCGGGCCGTCGGCGCCGCCGATCATCCAGCCGCACGCGGCGAGCACCGGGGCCAGGCCCGCGGCCAGCGCGATCAGCGCTGCCACGGGCTGGCGCCAGCCGAAGCTCTGCTCGGCGACCCGGATACGGGCCCCGTCCGCGCCGACCAGGGCGGCGGCGATCAGGGCGGCGCCGTGGACGAGCGTGGCCGGGCCGGCCCAGGTCGAGCCGTTGGCGAGGGCGGCGAAGAGGAAGCCGGCGATCGCGACGGCCCAGGCGGTGCGGACGGCGAACCGCCGGTCCTCCCGGAGCAGGGCGGCGAGCGCCGCGAGCACGATGCCCAGGAGCAGGATGCCGCCCGCCGCGCCGGGACCGCCGGGGCTGATGCCGAGCAGATCGAGACCGGAGGCGTCTCCCGCACCGAGGTCCGGTCCCGCTTCGGCCAGCAGCGCCGACGGGTTCGTGAGAAGGGTCAGCGACCACGGGGCGAGGACCAGGAGCGGGGTGCCGACGGCGGCGACGAAGCGGAGCCCGTACGCCGTGATGTCGTCGCGCCGCAGTACCAGCACGCCGAGGCCGAGGACCACGGCGAGCGGCCAGACGATCGGGGTGAACGCCATGGTGACGGTCAGCAGCAGCGTGTACGCCCAGGTGGCACGCCAGCTGCCGCGCTCCCCCGCCGCGCTGTCGGCGCGCAGCCCGTGGGCGGCGACGCCCGCGCGGGCCATCAGGGGGAGCAGGACGAGCAGGACGGCGGTGCCCAGCCGTCCGGTGGCCAGGGCCCCGGTCGCGGCGGGCAGGAAGGCGTACGCGACGCTCGCCCAGGCCCGCAGCAGGCGGGAGGGCAGCAGCGGCCGGGAGGCGAAGTAGGCGGTGGCCCCGGCCAGCGGGATCGAGCAGATGAGCAGCACGCCGACGGCGAACCCGGTCGAGCCGAGGAAGAGGGCCGCCAGGGCGGCGAGCAGGGCGAGGTAGGGCGGGGCGGTCTGGGTGCCGCCGGTGCCGACGGTGTGCCAGGCGTCCGCGTACCGGTCCCACAGCGCGCCGGCCTCGGCGGGGACGGGCAGCAGCGCGCCGCCGGCCAGGGCTCCGCCGCTCAGCAGATTGCGGCAGGCGATGAGCGAGACGACGAGGAGCAGCGCGAAGAGGACGGGGCCGGGCTTGCGGCCGATGCGCTTGAGGCGGGCGAACTGGTCGACTTCGAGGAAGTCGGCGTCGTCGCCGCCGGGCCCCGACTCGACGGCCCCGTGGCGTGAACCGCCCGAGTCGGCGTCGCTGCCGCCGCCGAAATTGCCCGCCACCTGCTCGACGGTGGCGCGGATGGTCGCGCCGGGCGGCGGGAAGAGGGCGCGCAGTTCGGCGGCGTCGACGACGCTCCTGCCGCGGTCGCGGCGGGCGGCGAGGATGCGGCCGGGCCTCAGCAGGGTGCCGAGCAGGCCGGTGACCTCGTCGAGGGCCTGGCCGGGCACCTTGCCGACGAGGTAGGCGAGGGTACGCAGCAGGGTGCCGACGACGAGCCGGAGCAGGACCCAGGGCAGGGCCTTGGCGCGGGCGTTGACGAGCATCGTGAAGACCGCGCCCGCCTTGTCGACGCGGTGCGGGCCGGCGACCGAGCGGCCGGCGCAGTCGATGGGGCGCCGTTCACGGGCGGATGCCTCGGCGTGCCGCAGGACGGCGTCCGGGGCGACGAGGACCCGGTGGCCGGCGAGGTGGGCGCGCCAGCACAGATCGACGTCGTCGCGCATCAGGGGGAGCCTGCGGTCGAAGCCGCCGAGCTCCTCGTAGACGTCGCGGCGGATGAGCATCCCGGCGGAGGAGACGGACAGGACGGTACGGACCTGGTCGTGCTGGCCCTGGTCCTGCTCGCGGCGGTCCAGGCCGGTCCAGCGGCGTCCGCTGTTGGCGATGGAGACGCCGACCTCGAGGAGCTGCTTGCGGTCGTACCAGCCGCGCAGTTTGGGTCCGATGATCGCGGCGTGCCGGTCGGTGTCGGCCACGCGCAGCATCGCGGCGAGCGCGTCCGGCTCGGGGGCGCAGTCGTCGTGCAGCAGCCAGAGCCACTGGACCGGTTCGCCGTGGGGCAGTTCGGGAAGGTCGTAGTTCTCGTCGACCCAGGTCCGGGCGACCGGGTCCCAGCCGCTGGGGCGCTTGAGGTAGGGCAGGTCGTCCGGGGTCGGGGCGCCGGCCGTGCGGGCCGCCTCGTCGACGGCCGTGCCGAAGCTCGTACGGCGGGCGAGGTGCAGGACGCGTTCGTCGCCGAGCGCCTCCGTGACCAGCCGGGCCGAGTCGTCCGCGCTGCCGGTGTCGGCGGCGATGACGTTCTGTACGGGGCGTTCCTGCCCGAGCAGCCCGGCCAGCACGTCGGGCAGCCAGCGGGCGCCGTCGTGGGAGACGAGCACGGCGGTGACGACGTGCCGGGGGAACTCTGGGGCGGCGGCGGCCGCGTTCGGCGCCGCCGAGTGGCTGTGCACGGACATCGGGGTACGGGCCCTCCGGCCGGGTCCGGGGGCGTGATCCCCGGGGGCTGCATCGGTGTACACGCCCGCCCCGGCGGGGCGTTGGCGTGTCTCGGACGGGGCCCCACACTAACGGTACGGACAGGTGGCGGGGTTCCGAGCGGGTGAAGGGGCCGGGCGGGACGCGCCGACGGCCCGCCCACCGCGCCCTCGGGGAGGGCGGTGGACGGGCCGTCGGGGAAGCCGGGGTACCGAGGCGACGGGGGCTGCCGCTGCCGGAAGCGCGGCAGGGGGCGCGGACCGCGAGCGGTCACCGGGCGACGGTCGTCAGATCGCGGCCTTCTTGAGCCGCCGTCGCTCCCGCTCGGAGAGCCCGCCCCAGATGCCGAAGCGTTCGTCGTTGGACAGGGCGTACTCCAGGCATTCCGAGCGCACCTCGCAGGCGAGGCAGACCTTCTTGGCCTCGCGGGTCGATCCGCCCTTTTCGGGAAAGAAGGACTCGGGGTCGGTCTGGGCGCACAGTGCGCGCTCCTGCCAGCCGAGTTCCTCGTCCGCGTCCTCGACCAGCAGTTGCTGGAACAGCTCGGTCATGTGCGCCCCTCGTCTGTCTCTTGCGTCCCGTGTTGCAACCGTTTGCGGCTGAACGACACGAGTGAAATTACAAGTGTGTAGCTCCGAGCCAGTCAAGCGAGGATCTGCTATTGGCCCGGTGATTCACTCTGCGGAACCAAGCGTATGCGGAAAGTGTTCAAATCAGCAAAAACCTGACATATGCCACGGGCCCTGCGATCACGCACTTCCACCGGGAAGACGAGCGGGAGCGCCCCCGTGTTGCGATTCGATCACCGGAGCGATCAAGATCACAGTCAGGTCACGGCCCGTCGGCCACGTTTGGACGTGCGAATCATGCGCCACATGTCCCGGTCCTGGGCGCATAAACCTTTCTGCGAACCGGACGCCCGGAAGGGGTGAAACATCGCCCCCAAACCGGACATCGGGTTGACAGCGGACGACCGAACGGGTCTCCTTGATCCCATGCCAGCGACCTCAGCTCTGCACGTCTCCCACGTCCGTGGGTTCCGCAGCGCTGTCCAGGCCCGCTGTTGCTGTTCCAGCTGTCGCAGCTGTTGATGCCGTAGCGCTCCAGCTCCGAACACAGCCCGCCGGACGAGCCTCTCCGGTCGAGCCCGGCCTCCCGGCCTCGCTCCTCCCCCGCTCTCCCGCACTCCGCAGCCCTCTCCGAGCTGCTGGACACCCACCGCGACTCCCCGCACGCGCTCCCCCCATGCCGAGGAACCCCCGCAGCCATGAACAGCGACAGCGACCTTCAGATCGCCGGCGACATCCTTGAGGTCCAGCACCTCCTCCGTCCCGCCCGCGAGCACCCCTCCACCGTCTCCGAGTTCGTCGGTCTGGCACGCACCATCGCGGCGGACCGGGCACGATGGGCGGACATCGTCCGGTACGACTCCGTCTCCCGCTGGTACCACCGCCTGCATCAGGGCCCCGGTTACGAGGTGTGGCTGCTCAGCTGGGTGCCCGGTCAGGGCAGCGGACTCCACGACCACGGACTCTCCGCCGGCGTACTGACCGTCCTGGAAGGCGAGTTGACCGAGCGCACCGAGCGCGGGGCCCGGTCGTTGACGGCGGGCGCGCAGCGCGCCTTCGCGCCGGGCTACGTCCACGAAGTGGTCAACGACTCGCTCGAACCGGCCGTCAGTCTGCACATCTACTACCCGGGGCTGACCGAGATGCCGATGCACGCCACGCAGAGTGCCCCGACCACCGTGGCCGCCGTACCCGCCTGACAAACTGCGTGCATGCGCATTGTTGTTCTGGCCGGTGGTATCGGCGGTGCCCGCTTTCTGCGCGGCCTCAAGCAGGCCGCGCCCGACGCGGACATCACGGTGATCGGCAACACGGGTGATGACATCCATCTGTTCGGGCTGAAGGTCTGCCCCGACCTCGACACCGTGATGTACACCCTCGGCGGTGGGATCGACGAGGAGCAGGGATGGGGGCGGAGCGACGAGACCTTCCGGGTCAAGGAGGAGCTCACGGCCTACGGCGTGGGCCCCGGGTGGTTCGGGCTCGGCGACCGTGACTTCGCGACCCACATCGTCCGTACGCAGATGCTGGGCGCCGGCTATCCGCTGAGCGCGGTCACCGAGGCACTCTGCGCCCGCTGGCAGCCGGGTGTGCGGCTGCTGCCGATGTCCGACGACCGGGTCGAGACCCATGTCGCCGTCGAGATGGACGGCGAGAGCAAGGCGATCCATTTCCAGGAGTACTGGGTGAAGCTGCGCGCCTCCGTCGAGGCGCGGGCGATCGTGCCGGTCGGGGCCGAGCAGGCCGAGCCGGCTCCGGGGGTGCTGGAGGCGATCGGCTCGGCCGACGTCATCCTCTTCCCGCCGTCGAACCCGGTGGTGTCGGTCGGCACGATCCTCGCCGTCCCCGGAATCCGGGAGGCCATCGCGGAGGCCGGCGTTCCGGTGGTCGGCCTCTCCCCCATCGTGAGGGACGCGCCCGTGCGCGGGATGGCGGACAAGGTGCTCGCCGCGGTGGGCGTCGAGTCGACGGCCTCGGCCGTGGCCCGGCACTACGGTTCGGGACTGCTCGACGGGTGGCTCGTCGACACGGTGGACGCCGGTGCGGTGGACACGGTGGAGGCGGCGGGCATCCGCTGCCGGGCGGTGCCGCTGATGATGACGGACGTGGACGCGACCGCCGAGATGGCCCGGCAGGCGCTGGCCCTGGCCGAGGAGGTCCGGGCATGAGCACCCTCCCCGCGGCCGCCGGGGGGAGCGCGGACGGTACGGAAGAGGGCTCCGGCCCCGGAGGGGGGCCCGCGCCCTCCTTCCGGGTGTGGGCCCTGCGCGGGATGCCCGAGGTGCGGGCCGGTGACGACCTCGCCGAACTGATCGCCGCGGCCGACCCCGGACTCGCCGACGGTGACGTCCTGCTCGTCACCTCGAAGATCGTCTCCAAGGCGGAGGGCCGGATCGTCGAGGCCGCCGACCGGGAGGCCGCGATCGACGCCGAGACCGTACGGGTCGTGGCCCGGCGCGGAACCCTGCGGATCGTGGAGAACCGGCAGGGGCTCGTCATGGCCGCCGCCGGGGTCGACGCCTCGAACACCCCGGCCGGGACCGTGCTGCTGCTGCCCGAGGACCCCGACGCCTCCGCCCGGACCGTGCGGGACGGGCTGCGGGACGCCCTCGGGGTGGACGTCGGCGTCGTCGTCACGGACACCTCCGGACGGCCCTGGCGCACCGGGCTGACCGATGTCGCGATCGGTGCGGCGGGGGTACGCGTCCTGGACGACCTGCGCGGCGGCACGGACGCGCACGGCAATCCGCTCAGCGCCACGGTCGTGGCCACGGCGGACGAGCTGGCCGCCGCCGGGGACCTGGTCAAGGGCAAGGCGGAGGGGCTGCCGGTCGCGGTGGTCCGGGGGCTGCCGCACGTGGTGGCGGCCGGGGACGACGAGCCCGGCGCGCGGGCGCTGGTGCGCGGCGCGGCCGACGACATGTTCCGGCTCGGGACGTCGGAGGCCGTACGGGAGGCGGTGACCCTGCGGCGCACGGTGCGCGAGTTCACCGACGAACCGGTGGACGCGGGGGCGGTGCGGCGGGCGGTGGCCGCGGCCGTGACGGCTCCGGCGCCGCACCACACGACGCCGTGGCGGTTCGTGCTGCTGGAGTCCGCCGCGTCGCGGACCCGGCTGCTCGACGCGATGCGGGACGCCTGGATCGAGGACCTGCGGCGCGACGGCAAGAGCGAGGAGTCGATCGCCAGACGGGTCCGGCGGGGCGATGTGCTGCGCAACGCGCCGTACCTGGTGGTGCCGTGCCTGGTGATGGACGGTTCGCACACGTACGGGGACGAGCGCCGCGACACGGCGGAGCGCGAGATGTTCGTGGTCGCCGCGGGGGCGGGCGTGCAGAACTTCCTGGTGGCGCTGGCGGGTGAGCGGCTCGGGTCGGCGTGGGTGTCCTCGACCATGTTCTGCCGACCGGTGGTGCGGGAGGTGCTGTCGCTGCCGTCGTCGTGGGACCCGCTGGGCGCGGTCGCCGTGGGACACGCGGCGGGGACGCCTCGGGAGCGGGGGCGGCGGGAACCGGAGGAGTTCATCACCGTGCGGTGAGGGGCCCGGCGGGGCGGGGCCGGGACGGCACCCGCCCCTACAGGTTCACGATGTTGCCCGGCGCCATCCTCGGGGCCCGGCGTTCCGGGGTGCGGCCCGAGAGCAGGATCAGGCGGGTCGCCCGGTGGCGCTGGCCCGCGTAGGGGGCCAACAGGGCGAGCATCCGCGCGTCGTCCGCGTCGCGGTCGTCGGCCAGGGCGTGGCCCACGATGCCCGGAAGATGCAGGTCGCCGACCGTGACCGCGTCCGCCGCGCCGTTCGAGCGCTGAAGGGTCTCGGCCGAGGTCCACGGGCCGATGCCGGGGATCAGCTCCAGGCGGGCCTTGGCCTCGGGGAGGTCCATCGCCGCCGCCTCCTCCAGCCGGCGGGCCACGCGTACCGCGCGCAGGATCGTCGAGGACCGCTTGGCGTCCACGTTCGCCCTGTGCCATTCCCAGGACGGGATCAGCGCCCAGCCGCGCGGGTCCGGCATCACGTGCAGGCCCAGCTCCGCGGTGGGGCCGGGAGCGGGGGTGCCGAAGCGGCGGACCAGGTGGCGCCAGGCGCGGTACGCCTCGTCCGTGGTGACCTTCTGCTCCAGGACCGACGGGATCAGCGATTCCAGCACCAGCCCCGTCCGCAGCAGCCGCAGGCCGGGACGGCGGTGCCGGGTCAGGGCGAGCAGCCGGTGCCGGGGCGCGAACGCGTCCGGGTCGTCCTCCGCCCCCAGCAGTGCCGGGAGGCCGTCCAGCAGCCAGTTCGCGCCGGGTCCCCAGGCCGTCGCCGCGATCCGGCCGCCGCACGCCGTGACGCGCAGGGTGCCGGGCCCCTCGGGCGTACGGGAGGCCCGCCAGAACGTCCCGTCCGCGACCCTGCGGAACGTGGGGTCCGCCGGGCCCCGGCGCAGCGGCCCCAGCACCAGGCGGAGGTCCAGCGGGCCCGGCGGGGTCCACTCGCGGGTCACGGGCGGGGCGGAAAGCGGGGCGGACGCCACGGTCCGGCGCATCGGCACGGCCGACCGCGGCGGGAGCGCCGCTCGCGCGGTGCGGGGGGCGAATCGTCCTGCCACGGAGGGGCCTCGGTGTTCCTGGTGCGGGGGGCGGTCCCCTTGAGGGTACGGGGGCGGCGAGGTCACGCGTCGGGGCGCGGGGAGTCCCGCGCCGCTCGTCCGGGCTCCCGGCCGGGGCCGGCGGGTGCCGGCCCGGACCGGCGCGCGTCCGCGTCCTACTGGTCCGAGGAGAAGCGGACCGAGCCGTCCGGCAGGACCGCGTCGCACCAGATCCGGACGCCCTCGCGCAGTTCGTTGTCCGCGCCCACCCGTGCCCCGTCGCCGATCACCGCTCCCGTCAGCACCGTGCGGCCGCCGATCCTGGCGCCCGCGCCCACCAGGGAGTCCGTGATGACCGCGCCGGCCTCGACGACCGCGCCGGCCAGGATCGTGGAGCCCTCTATGCGCGCGCCCGCGCCGACCACCGCGTCGGCGCCGACCACCGTGCCGCCGGTGAGCTTGGCGTCCGGGGCCACGGTGGCGGAGGGCAGGACCAGGCGGTCGCCGCAGCGGCCGGGGACCGCCGGGGACGGGGCACGGCCGAGGACGAGGTCGGCGGAGCCGCGGACGAAGGCGGCCGGGGTGCCGAGGTCGAGCCAGTACGTGGAGTCGACCATGCCCTGGAGGTGGGCGCCGGTGGCGAGCAGGCCGGGGAAGGTCTCCCGTTCGACGGAGACCGGGCGGCTGGCCGGGATGGAGTCGATGACCGAGCGCCGGAAGATGTACGCCCCGGCGTTGATCTGGTCGGTGACGATCTCCTCCGGGGTCTGCGGCTTCTCCAGGAAGGCGGTGACCCGGCCGGTCCCGTCGGTCGGGACGAGCCCGAAGGCGCGCGGGTCCTCGACCCGCGTCAGATGGAGGGAGACATCCGCCCCGGAGACGGTGTGCGAGGTGACCAGGGCCCGGATGTCGAGCCCGGTCAGGATGTCGCCGTTGAAGATCAGGACCGGTTCGTCCGGGCCCGAGGACAGCTTCGGCGCCACGTTGCGGATGGCTCCGCCGGTGCCGAGCGGCTCCTGCTCGGTGACGTACTCGATGTGCAGGCCGAGCGAGGAGCCGTCGCCGAAGTACGGCTCGAAGACCTCCGCCAGGTAGGAGGTGGCGAGCACGATGTGCTCCACCCCGGCCGCCCTGGCGCGCGCCAGCTGGTGGGTGAGGAAGGGGACGCCCGCCGCCGGCACCATCGGTTTCGGCGTGTGCACCGTGAGCGGGCGCAGCCGGGTGCCCTTGCCACCGACCAGGAGAATCGCTTCTTTTGCCTCTGTCACAGCACCGTCTCTGCTTCCTGCTGGGGCCTGGGCCGGTTTGTGGCTGGCCAGTGTAAGCAGACCGGTCGGAGATGCCCCGGTCAGCGGCCCTGCAGTTTGGCGGAGGTGGTCCGGGCCTTACCGAGCTTCTTGTAGAGGCGTGCTCCAGGACATTCGGTGGCGAATCCGTCCCGATGCCCCGAGATGACGTTCATTTTGACCTTCTTGCCCTTCTTGTATTTGTTGCTTCCGCCGGAGACGAGCGTCACCTTCCCCTTCGGGTTGCGCCCGAACAGTCCGAGCTTCCACGCGGTCAGCTGGGAGACCCCGGCCACGGCGGCGGCGGGCGGATTGGTGGAGGAGTAGGAGCCCAGCACCGCGATGCCCATGGTGTTGCTGTTGAAGCCCAGGGTGTGCGCCCCGAGGACGGCGCGGGAGACACCTCCGGCCCGGCCCTCGTAGATGTTTCCGCATTTGTCGACGGCGAAGTTGTAGCCGAAGTCGCGCCAGCCGCTGCTCTTGACGTGGTAGCGGTAGATGCTGCGGAGCACGGAAGGAGCCTGCTTGCAGGTGTAGTTGTTCCCGGTCGCGCTGTGGTGCACGAAGGCCGCCTTGACGGTCCTGGTGTAGGCGAAGTTCCGCTCGCGGAGCCTCTCGTCCGCGCCCCAGCCCTTGCGGGTGACGATCCTCGGCCGGGGCCCGATGTACGGCTTCGCCCCGACGGCCTCCGCCTCGGCCTCGGCCGCGGCCTCCGCCGCCTCCGCCTCGGTCAGCGCGGGGATCACGGAGGCGCCGAGCGGCGCGAACTCCGCGTTGACGGCCGAGGCCGCGGCGGACTCGACGGTGAGCGCCTCCGGCAGGACCGGTGCCGTCGGGACGGTGGGCGGGCCCGGATGGGCGGCGGGCCTCGCCGGGGCGGCGGTCCGGCCACCGGAGTCGTCCGCGGCGGGCTCCGGCGCGGGGTCGGGGCCGGGATCGACGAGTTCGAGGCGCAGCCCTTCGGGGAGCCGTACGGCGATGAGCCGGCCCTGCTGGTCGTCCGTCTCCGGCTGTACGCGTACCTCGACGCCGTCCGAGGGTCCGACCCAGAGCGGGGCGGTGGCCCCGCGCACGGCGCCGGACGCCCGCTCGTCGCTGCCGAGGTCGGCGGCGTGCTCGGTGTTGTGGGTCTCGACGTCCTGCCAGTCCGACCAGCTCTCGCCGCCGGCCGCCCGCGCGCGGACCTGGACCGTGCCGTGGAGTTCGGCCTCGGCGTCGTCCCAGACCACGCCCACCAGGGAGAACGGCCGGGTCGTCCGCCGGTCCAGTCCCCGGCCGGGCGTCGCCGGGCCCGCCGACCGGTCGGACGAGGTGGCCAGGGGCTCCAGCGGCAGGGACTGCGTCGAGCCGGCGAGTCCGTCCGCGCCGGGCTCGCGGACCCGGGACTCGGCGGGCCGGGACTCGGCCGGGGTGCCGGTCGCCGCCGGCGGGCCGGCTCCCGGCGACTCCGGTGAGAGGGAGGGCGGGCGGGCCGAGACGGCGTGGGGAACCGGGGCGGACAGGGCGGGGGCGGCGAGCGGCAGAGTGAGAGCCGCTGCGCAGGTGACGCCGACTGAGGTGACCATAAGTGAACGCATACGTACGATATTTGCCATAGGGTCACCACTCCGGCGACCCGGACATCGGCCGCGGCGTGACGTGCCGTCTGCCGAACCGGTGGGGGTGACGCCCTTTCAGGCACCCGTTCGGCCCGCCCGGCGCGGCGCCCCCGCGTACGCTTGCGCGGATGAACTCCAGCGACCGCACCCCTGCCGACCTGCTGCGATCCGCCCTGGCCGCGGACCCCGCCCGCCCCCTGGTCACCTACTACGACGACGCCACCGGAGAACGCGTCGAACTGTCGGTGGCCACCTTCGCCAATTGGGTGGCCAAGACCGCCAATCTGCTCCAGGGCGACCTCGCCGCCGAGCCGGGCGACCGGCTCGCCCTGCTGCTCCCCGCGCACTGGCAGTCCGCGGTCTGGCTGCTCGCCTGCTCCTCCGTCGGGGTCGTCGCCGACGTGCAGGGCGACCCGGCCGCCGCCGACCTCGTGGTGACCGGCCCCGACACCCTGGAACGGGCGCGGGCCTGCCGGGGCGAGCGCGTCGCCCTCGCGCTGCGGCCGCTGGGCGGCCGCTTCCCGCAGCCGCCCGAGGGGTTCGCGGACTACGCGGTGGAGGTGCCGGGCCAGGGCGACCGCTTCGCACCGTTCGCCCCGGTGGACCCCGAGGGGCCCGCGCTGACCGTGGACGGGACCGAGCTGTCGGGGGCGCGACTCGTCGCCCGCGCCCGCGAGGACGCCGCCGCGCTCGGCCTCGTACCGGGGTCACGGCTGCTCACCGGGCGCACGTACGGCACCTGGGAGGGGCTGAGCGCCGGGCTCTACGCCCCGCTGGCGTCCGGCGGGTCCGTGGTGCTGTGCCGTCACCTCGGGCAGCTCGACGCGGACGGACTGGCCCAGCGGGTCGAGAGCGAGCGGGTCACCGACACCGCGGTATGACAAGCGCTCCGAGGTCCACTCGTCCGGCCCACAGCGGGCCGAGTCCTCGGCGATCGGCACGTGCGCGGGTAGATGATCGGGCGGTACAGACCACTCTCCTTGCCGTGCACAACCAAGCGCGAGTTTCAGCCGTCTACTCCTGCGACCGGCGGCCCCTCGCGCCGCCGAACGTGAAGGATGGACGCAGACGTGACCGACAGTGCTGGCCCGCCGTCCGACCCGGACCACCCGGCCGGGGACACACCGCAGGACAGGTCGCAGGAGGAGTCCGTCCCCGAGGGCGCGCCCCGCGGGGAGGGCGGTGACGGCCGTACCGCACCTCCCGGAGAGGCCGGGAACGCCGAAGGGGCCGACGACGGCGAGGAGGGCGGGTCGGCCCACGCCACCGGGACGGCCGAGACGACCGGGGAATCCGACCCCGCCGGGAGCGGAGTCCCCGAGGCCGGGCCCGAGGCCGGGCCCGAGGCCGGCGGTCGCGGCTCCGGCGTGCAGACCTGGGCCGACCGGCCCAAGGACGGCGTCGTCGTCGCACGCAGAAGGCGCTGGCTGCGGTGGAGCGCGCTCGCCGCCTCGTTCCTCGTGCTGGTCGCCGCCGGGGTCGGCTGGTGGATGTACAAGAAGCTCGACGGGAACATCACGACCGACACGAGCGCCGCCGCCGAGCTGAAGGCGTACGAGAGGGAGCGGCCGACGCCGGTGGTGATGGACGCCCAGAACATCCTGCTCATCGGCTCCGACAGCAGGGCCGGGGAGAACAGCGAGTACGGCCGGGACGACGGCGGCAGTCAGCGCTCCGACACCACGATCCTGCTGCACCTCGCGGCGGACCGGAAGAGCGCGACGGCGGTGTCCCTCCCCCGCGACCTCATGGCGGAGATCCCCAGCTGCCGTACGGCCGACGACAAGAAGTCCCGCGAGCGGTTCGCGCAGTTCAACTCGGCGTTCGAGACGGGCGGCACCGCCTGCACGATCCGCACCGTGGAGCGGATGACCGGTATCCGGATCGACCACCACATGGTCGTCGACTTCAACGGCTTCAAGGACATGGTGGACGCCGTCGACGGCGTCGAGATCTGCCTCCGGAAGCCGATCGACGACAAGGACGCGCATCTGGACCTCCCGGCGGGCCGGCAGACGCTGGACGGCGAGGAGGCGCTCGGCTACGTACGGGCGCGCAAGTCCCTCGGCAACGGCAGCGACACCGAACGCATGGAGCGCCAGCAGCAGTTCCTGGGTGCCCTGGTCAACAAGATGCAGAGCAACGGCGTCCTGCTCAACCCGGCGCGGCTCTACCCGGTGCTCGACGCGGCGACCAAGTCACTGACCACGGATCCGGGCCTCGACTCGCTGCGGGACCTGTACGACCTGGTGCGCGGGATGCGCGATGTGCCCACCGACCAGGTGCGGTTCCTGACCGTGCCCCGGCAGCCGTACCGCCAGGACCCGAACCGGGACGAACTCGTCGAACCGGACGCCGGGGAGCTGTTCAGGCAACTCCGCGAGGACAAGCCCGTCGCGGTGGTCCCGGCCGGCGAACTCGAGGAAGCGCGGCAGGACCAGGAAGAGAAGCAGGACGGGAAGCCGGACGACGCCGGCTCCGCGAGCCCGACGCCCGCGCCCACCTATTCGGGCTCGAGTGCGGCCGACGACCTGTGCAAGCAGTAAAGCAATGACCAAGACACAGAACACAATCGACGCGTAATGGGAAGAATGCCCAGTTGTAAAGGGCGTGGAATGTGTCACGCACGTCGCTCTACGCGGAATCGGCCGGATAGTGTGACGCGATCCGGTGCTTCCGGCCGTCAGGTCGTGCACTGCTGGAGCGAAGGAACGAGCGCCTTGCCGGGGGAGGGCGCCTCGCGTGGCACCGACGGAGGACGCAGGCAACCGTGGACGCGCACAGTCGTGGACGGGCGGACGATATCGACCCCGCCGACCAGTGGGTACTCAACCCGCACACCGGTAATTACGAATTGCGACTGGACCACTCCACAGGGGAGTCGAACAGTGCTTTCGGCGCCTCCGGTACCGCGCGGACGGCCACGGCCGGGGAGAGCGGCCGCCGTACCGGTTCGCGGACCGGTACGCGGGAGGACGCCCCGGCCGGGATGCGCCACGAGGTACCGGGCCAGCGCAGCCGGCGCAGCTCCCAGGCGACGCGTGGCGCCGCCGCCGAGCCGCCCGCGGCGGGCCGCAGGAAGCGCAAGCCCCGCAAGGCGCGCAAGAAGAAGGCGCTGCTGTGGACCGGTGGCGTGATGGCGTTCGTCGTGGTGGGCACCTCGCTCGGCGCGTACCTGGTGTACGAGAAGCTCAACGGGAACATCGACGCCATCGACGTGGGTGACGCGGGGAGCAAGAACGTCGTCACCGACGGCCCGATGAACATCCTCGTCATCGGCACCGACAAGCGCACCGGCAAGGGCAACGAGGGCTACGGCGACAAGGGCAGCACGGGCCACGCCGACACGAACATCCTGTTCCACGTCTCCGAGGACCGCACCAACGCGACGGCGATGAGCATCCCGCGCGACCTGGTGACCGAGATCCCCGAGTGCGAGACGAAACAGCAGGACGGCAGCAGGGCTGCCATCCCCGGCGCCGCGAGCGCACGCTTCAACACCAGCCTCGGCCAGAACGGGCGTGACCCGGGCTGCACGATGAAGACGGTCGAGAACATCACCGGCGTCAAGCCGGACCACTTCATGATGGTCGACTTCAACGCGGTCAAGGAGCTGACCGCGGCGGTCGGCGGCGTCAAGGTCTGCATGGCCAAGCCGATCGACGACCCGAAGTCGCATCTGAAGCTTCCGCAGGGCGAGTCGACGGTGCAGGGCGAGAAGGCGCTGGCCCTGTTGCGTACGCGCGACAGCTTCGGCAACCGGAGCGACCTCGACCGGATCAAGGTGCAGCAGCAGTTCCTCGGCTCGATGATCCGCGAGATGAAGTCGAGCGACACCCTGACCAACCCGAAGAAGCTCTACAAGCTGGCCGACGCGGCGACCAACGCGCTGACCGTCGACACGGCCATCGGCGACGCGAAGAAGCTGATGACGCTCGCCCAGGAGATCTCCAAGGTCAACACGGAGAACATCACCTTCGTCACGATGCCGGTGAAGGACAACCCCGCCGAGCCCCGGCCCGTCACCGTGGTCGTGGACGAGACGAAGGCCGAACCGCTCTTCGCGATGCTGCGCTCCGACACCTCGCTGACCGAGGTGAAGCAGAAGGAGAAGGCCGCCAAGAGCAAGCAGGCGGCCCTGCTCAAGGGCCCCAAGGCCGCTCCGGCCGACGTCCGCGTGGACGTCCTCAACGGCGGTGAGATCCCCGGTGCGGCCGGTTCGACCGTCACCTGGCTCCAGAACGAGCAGGGGGTGCTGAAGTCCACCAACAAGGCCAACGCACCCGAGAAGATCAAGAAGACGACGTTGGAGTACGCGCCCAACCAGGCCGACCAGGCACGGGCGCTCGCCGAGATGATGGGGCTGCCCGCCGCGGCCATGAAGCAGGGCACCGCGGACGCCGAGGGTCTTCAGGCGATGGTGCTGACGCTGGGGGCGGACTTCAAGGGCGCGGGGCAGCTCATCACCGGACCGGCGAAGGCTCCGGAGGGCGTCGACCAGGCACGCGCCGACAAGGCGGTATGCGCCAAGTGACACCGGGTCACCGCGCCGTAGCGGAAATCTGAACAGCATGGGGGGTCCGGTGGGACGGAGCAGCATGTCCGGGGGGCGGACGCGATCACGCGTGCGCGGCGCCGATCGACTCGGCCGGGACGAGGGTCCGCACGAGAAGGGCGGCGAGGGGCCGGGGGGTGCCGTGGGGGACGGCGCCGACCGCACCTCCGGGGCGCCCTCGGACGTGAAGGCGTCCGGCGGCGGGGGCGCCCGCCGGGCCGCGAGGGGCCGACGAGGGGGCGGCGGAGCCAGGGCCGCCGGCAGCCGCCGCGCGCCCAAGAGCCCCAAGCGGCGCATCCTGCGCTGGAGCGCCTCCGTGCTCTCGGTGCTCATACTCGCCACCGGCGCGACCGGTTACCTCTACTACGAGCACCTCAACGGCAACATCAAGAAGGAGGATCTGACCCTCGGCGACAAGGAGATGGCCGACCACAAGGCCAACGCCGCCGGGCAGACCCCGATCAACATCCTGCTCATCGGTTCCGACGCGCGGGACTCCAAGGCCAACCAGGAGCTGGGCGGGGCCAAGGAGACCTTCGGCGCACCGCCGCTCGCCGACGTGCAGATGCTGCTCCACATATCGGCGGACCGCAGCAACCTCTCGGTGATCAGCATGCCGCGCGACACGATGCTGAAGATGCCCAAGTGCACGGCCCCGGACGGCAAGGTCTTCCCGGCCAGCCAGGGGGACGTACAGACCAACGAGAGCCTGGGGCGCGGCGGTCCGGGGTGCACGGTGGCCACCTGGTACGAGCTGACCGGCATCCGCATCGACCACTTCATGATGATCGACTTCGCGGGCGTGGTCTCGATGGCCGACGCGGTCGGCGGCGTCCCGGTCTGCGTGGACGCCAACATCCACTCGCGCGGTGCCGACGGCAAGGGCTCCGGGCTCAAGCTGGAGAAGGGCACCACGTACGTCAAGGGCGAGCAGGCCCTCCAGTGGCTGCGCACCCGCTACGGCTTCGAGGACAACACCGATCTCGGGCGGGCGAAGGCCCAGCACCAGTACATGAACTCCATGGTCCGGGAGCTGCGCAAGGGCACCAAGCTGTCCGACCCGGCGAAGCTGATGAACCTCGCCGAGGCGGCCACGGACGCGCTGACGGTCGACAAGGGCCTCGACACGGTCAAGAAGCTGTACGACCTGGCGGAGGAGTTCAAGAAGGTCCCCACGCAGCGCATCACGATGTCGACCATGCCGAACGTGTACGGCACCGGCGTGAACAACGGCCGGGTCTACCCGAAGGCGGGCGACGCGGAGCAGCTGTTCCGCATGGTCCGCGAGGACGTGCCGCTGGACGGCAAGGCCTCCAAGCGGAAGAAGCCGGAGGCCACCTCGGACGCGTCGGCGCCGGTCGGCGAGATCGCGGTCGCCGTGCGGAACGGGACCGCTGCCGACGGGCAGGGTCCGGCGGCCGGCCGTGCGCGCGAGGTCTCGGACCAGCTGAAGGAGGCGGGCTTCGTGAAGACGACCGTCGACCCGAACAACGTGACCGGGGTGGCGCGGACCGCGATCCTGTTCCCGAGCGCGGACCTGGAGGGCGATGCGCAGGCGGTCGCCAAGGCGCTCGGGATTCCGCTGTCGCAGGTGAAGAAGTCCACCGATGTCTCGGGGATCTCGCTCGCGGTGGGCACGGACTGGCGCGAGAACGGCGTCTATCCGGTGTCGAAGGGCTCGGAGAAGACCCCGGAGTCGGCGGGCGCGCTCAAGGGCGACGACGAGAAGGCGTGCATGAAGGTCAACCCGAACTACACCTGGTGACGCCGTGACACCGGGCGCGCACGGACACCGGGCGCGCACGGACACCGGGCGCGCACGCGAAGGGTCCACCGCTGAGCGGTGGACCCTTCGTACGCCTCGGGCCTCGCCGCCCGGTCGGACGGCCCCGGTGGTTGCCGGTCGGACGGCCCCGGTGCTGCCCGGTCAGACGGTCCCGGTGCTGCCCGCGAGCGCCGGGCGGCGGCTTGCGATGACCTTCTTCGCCAGGGACCGGGGGCTGGTGAGGAAGCCGAAGCCCCAGCACATGTGCATCGTCGCCAGCGCGACCGGGATGCGGGCGCGGGCCTTCAGCGGCAGCCCCTTGCCCGCGGGCAGCGATCCGGCGACGATCGCGGCCACGTACCCGCCGGGGACGACCAGCGCCCACGGGGTGACGGTCGCGCCGAGGACCAGGCCCGCCGCGATGGCGACGAGGGCGGTCGGCGGGGCCAGGTAGCGGAGGTTGATCGATCCGGGGTGGTAGCGGGCGACGACGTGGCGCCAGCGGCCGTAGTCCTTGTACTGCTTGGCGAGCGCCCTGACCGAGGGGCGGGGGCGGTACCGGACCTTCAGCTCGGGCGAGAACCAGATCAGCCCGCCGGCCTCGCGGATGCGGAAGTTCAGCTCCCAGTCCTGGGCTCGGATGAACTCGACGTTGTAGCCCTGCGCCCGCTCCAGCGCCTCACGGCGGAAGACGCCGAGGTACACGGTCTCGGCCGGGCCCGCCTGGCCGCCGGTGTGGAAAGCGGCGTTGCCGACGCCGATCTTCGAGGTCATCGCGGCGGCGACGGCGTCCTCCCAGGCGTTCTCGCCCTCGGCGTGCATGATGCCGCCGACGTTCTGCGCGCCGGTCTCCTCCAGGAGGCGGACGGCGGTCTCGATGTAGTCCGGCGAGAGCATGCCGTGGCCGTCGACCCGGACGACGACGGGGTGGCGTGACGCCTCGATCGCCGCGTTGAGGGCGGCGGGCGTACGGCCGGTGGGGTTGGGCACCGTGTGGACCCGGGGGTCCTCCGCGACCAGTTCGGCGGCGATCT
Source organism: Streptomyces sp. V2I9 (assembly GCF_030817475.1). Taxonomy (NCBI): domain Bacteria; kingdom Bacillati; phylum Actinomycetota; class Actinomycetes; order Kitasatosporales; family Streptomycetaceae; genus Streptomyces; species Streptomyces sp. V2I9. The sequence goes on from NZ_JAUSZJ010000002.1 coordinate 2,485,107, forward strand.
CGTCCGTACGGTCGGTGGAGGGGCCGAGGGCGATGACGACCTCCATCTCACCGGCGTACTCCTGCTCCAGGATGTGCCGGACCGCGTTCCTGAGATGGCGTTCCTCGTTGAGCACCGGCATGATCACGGAGACGGCGGGGTACTGCGCGGCAGACATGTGGTCCTCGGGTGGGTCCTCGGGGCGCCAGGGGGTTTCCGCACCCCCGCGAGGCGTCAGTATTCGGCCGCCACGTTACCGCGAACGGGGGACACCCGAGCGCGCGCCGCCGGGTCGCGGGCCGGGGCGGAGATCGTATGGGCCTACCGTGCGATGGTCCCCTTGCACCGCAGAGGTGTCTCCCTTGCACCCCGGAGGTGTCTCCCCCGTGCCCGTACCGCAGCGTCCGCAGCGCCCCCCGCAGCCCCGCCCCTCTCCCCCGCGCCGCCGTCCGCCGCCGGGCACGCGGCCGGTACGCCCCCGGAAGCAGGACGAGCGGGCCCGCTGGGGGACGCGGGTGGCCACCGCCCTCTCGGTGGTGGTGCTGGGGGCGGGCGGGATCGGTCACGCCGTGGTGAGCGGCCTGGAGGACGGGATCGGCCGGGTCGATCCGTTCAAGGACATGAAGAACCGCCCGCAGGGGGGCCACGGCACGAATCTGCTGCTCGTCGGCACCGACGGCAGGGACACGATCACCGAGGCGCAGCGGAAGAAGTACCGGCTGGGCGGCGCACCCTGCCACTGCACCGACACGGTCATGCTGGTCCATCTGTCGGCCGACCGGCGGCGGGCGAGCGTCGTCAGCCTCCCCCGTGACAGCTACGCGCAGATGCCCGCCCACACCGACCGCACCACGGGCAAGCGCCACCAGAGCCACCCGGTGAAGCTGAACGCCGCGTATGCGGAGGGCGGGCCGACGCTGACCGTGCGGACCGTCGAGAACATGACCAAGGTCAAGATCGACCACTATCTGGAGATCGACTTCACCAGCTTCATGAAGACCGTGGACGCGGTGGGCGGGGTGGAGATCTGCACGGCGCGGCCGATGAAGGACGCGTACACGGGGCTGGACCTGCCTGCCGGCACCCATGAGCTGAACGGCGGCCAGGCGCTCCAGTACGTGCGCTCGCGCCATGTGGACGTGGCGGCCGACCTGGGCCGGATGGAGCGGCAGCAGAAGTTCATGGCGTCGCTGATCAAGCAGGCCACGAGCAGCGGGGTGCTGCTGAACCCGGTGAGGTTCCGGCAGGTCTCCGCCTCGGTGCTGGGTTCGGTCCGCGCCGACAAGGACTTCGGTACGGAGCAGATGCTGGCGCTCGGCAAGGCGATGAAGGGCTTCGGACCGGCCTCCTCCGAGTTCGCCTCCGTGCCCGTCGGCGACCCGAGCTTCCCGGTCCAGGGCATCGGCTCGACGGTGCGGTGGGACGCGGAGAAGTCGGAGAAGCTGTTCCGGGCCCTGCGCGAGGACAGGCCGCTGGCCCCGGCGAGGCCGAAGGCGGCGGGCGGCGCGGGGAAGCGGCCGTCGGCCACGCCGGTGGACGTCGCGCCGGAGGAGATCCGGGTGCAGGTCTACAACGGGACCCCGAAGGACGGACTCGGCCGGTCCGTGGACGAGGCGCTGCGGGCCACCGGTTTCGCCACCACGCAGGCTCCGCTCAACGGGGAGGCGCGGGACCTGGAGCGGACGCTCGTGGAGTACGACCCGCGCTGGGACCGGTCGGCGAAGTCCCTGGCCACGGCGCTGCCGGGCAGCGAACTGAAGCCGGTGAAGGACCAGGGCCCGCAGATGAGGGTGACGGTGGGCTCGGACTTCACGAAGGTGCGGCGGGTGAAGGCGGAGAACCGGCAGGCGACGGGCGACTTCTCCCCGGTCCGGGGCGACGAGGTGGTGTGCCCGTAAGCGGCGCGGACGGCTCGGCTTCGTTCCCGTCCGCCCGGACGTCGTTCCGCCCACCCGGACGTCGCTCCCGTCCGGAGTCGTTCCCTCCCGCCCGGATGTCCGCTCCCGCCCGGACGTCGTTCCCGTCCGCTCAGTCGTCGATGCCGTCCGCGACGCGCTTCTCGCGCAGTTCCTTGATGGCCCGGCGGCGGGCGAGCCGGTGGGTGCGCCGGATCTGCGCCTCCTGGTAGCGCCGCTTGTCGCGCTCGGTCTCGGGGACCACCGGCGGTACGCGGCGCGGCTTGCCGTCCCCGTCGACGGCGGCGAAGACCAGATAGGCGCTGCCGACCTGCTGGGCGGGGGTCGATTCGTTCCAGCGCTCGGCCATCACCCGGACGCCGACCTCCATCGAGGAGCGGCCGGTCCAGTTGACCTGGGCCTTCACATGGACGAGGTCTCCGACGCGGACCGGCTCCAGGAAGACCATCTCGTCCATCGAGGCCGTGACGGCGGGTCCACCGGAGTGGCGGCCGGCCACCGCGCCCGCGGCGTCGTCCACCAGTTTCATGATCACGCCACCGTGCACCGTCCCGAGGAGGTTGGTGTCGCTGCCGGTCATGATGTGGCTGAGGGTGGTCCGGGACGCCGCGGTCGGCTTGCCCGGAATCTCTTCCTCTGAGCGGTTGGCCGGATCTGTTACGCCAGTGGCCTGATCTGTCATACCGTCCACCTTATGCGGGCTCGGCACTCCCGCAGAATGCATCAGGTTGGCAACAGCCCTGGTGCGATTTCCCTTACACCCTGTAATAGCTGCGGGCCGGGACGGCACACTGTTCGGATGAACGATTGGCCCGATCGACGGACCGGCGACCGCAGCGAGCGCTACGGGCGGGGCAGTGCCGACCCCCAGCCCGAGGGTGCGCGGGCGATGCCGCACATCCAGCGCCGCCCGTCCTCGCCGCAGAGGCCGCAGGTGCCGCCCCAGCGACCGCAGGTGCCGCCGCAGAGCCAGGGGTACGACGACCGCTACCAGGACGGCGGCTACGGCAACGCCGCCGAGCCCGGCTACGACAGCGGCTACAACACCGGCCAGGTCTACGGCGGGGGCTCCGGCGGCTCCGGCGGCCGGGGCGGTGGTCGCCGCGGCGGAGGTGACGGGGGCTATGTGGGCCGCCCGGCCCCGGACTGGCGCCGCCGGATCAAGCTGGGCGCGCTGACCCTGGTGGTCGCCCTGCTCGTGGTCTCCGTCTCGACGTACTTCTGGGCCGACTCGAAGCTGAAGCGCGAGGTCGACCTCTCCAAGGTCATCGAGCGGCCGGAGTCCGGCGACGGCACGAACTACCTGATCGTCGGGTCCGACAGCCGCGAGGGCATGTCGGCCGAGGAGAAGAAGCGGCTGCGCACCGGTTCGGCCGAGGGCAAGCGCACCGACTCGATGATGATCCTGCACGACGGCTCCAACGGGCCGACGCTGATCTCGCTGCCGCGCGACTCCAACGTCGAGATCCCCTCCTTCAAGGGGTCCGAGTCCGGGAAGATGTTCCAGGGCACCGGTCGGCAGGTGAAGCTGAACGCCGCGTATGCCGAGGACGGGCCCGAACTCCTGGTGCGTACCGTCGAGTTCAACACCGGGTTGCACATCGACCACTACGTCGAGATCGGCTTCGGCGGCTTCGCGAAGATCGTGGACGCGATCGGCGGGGTCGAGCTGGACATCCCGAAGGCGTTCAAGGACAAGAAGTCCGGGGCCGACTTCAAGGCGGGCAAGCAGACGCTGAACGGCGAGCAGTCCCTCGCCTTCGTCCGGACCCGCTACGCGCTCCCGCGCAGCGACCTGGACCGTACGAAGAACCAGCAGAAGTTCCTCGCGGCGCTGGCGAGCCAGACGGCGACCCCGTCCACGATCATCAACCCCTTCAAGCTGTACCCCACGATGGGCGCGGGCCTGGACACGCTGATCGTGGACAAGGACATGTCGCTGTGGTCGCTGGCCAACATGTTCTTCGCGATGAAGGGCGTCACGGGTGGCGACGGCACGTCGATGAACATGCCGATCTCGGGCAGCGTCAACGGGAACCTGGTCTGGGACAAGGCCAAGGTGAAGCAGCTGGTGCAGCAGCTCAACAACGACGAGAAGGTCACGGTCAAGGGCGACTGAGGCCGTAGGCAGAACTGGTGAGGGGCGCCGGGCTGTTGCCCGGCGCCCCTTTCGTCGTCCGCGGGCACCCTCTACGTGCCGTAGGTGATGTTCCCGTGCTCGTCCATGAGGGGATGGATCCGGGACGGGCCGTACTCGTCGACATCGGACGGGCGCGGCTTCTCCGGCCCGTCGGGCCCGATGCGCATCATGCGCTCGACCCGGACGACCTCGAACCGCTTGCCCCGCACGATGAGTTCGTTGGGCCTGCGGCGTGCCATGAACTTCTTCGCGGCCCGCTCGTTGACGGCCGCCTCCTTCTCGTCCACCTTCATCCACGCCGGCAGCTCCGGCATGTCCGGGAGGTCCGGCAGCTTGGGGAAGGGCCGGGTGAGGCGGTCGACGAGAGCACGCCGGGCGCCCTGCGGCGTCGAATGCTGCCCGGTCACCATCGACCAGGACATCTCCTTGCGCTGCACCACCCGGAACGTCGTCGGAAGGAGCACGACGCCCGGATGGGTGGTCAACGCCCGCTGGGAATCGGCCCGTACGTCGGCGGGGAAGCGGTCCGCGGTGTAGGCGAGCTGGAGCAGTCCGGCCCGGCCGAGCCCCTCGCTCAGCCCGACGGCTGCCGCGTGGTCGACCACGAAGCCCTCGGTGCGACAGGGGGCGGGGGCGTCCAGGTCCCAGCTGTCGTCGTCCGGGTCGGTGGCACGGGGCGGCTCCAAGCGCCCGTCGCCGATCCGGGCGAACTCGTCGGCGCGGACGACCCGGTAGCGCACACCGCACGCCGACACCTCGTCGACCTTCTCGGTCTCCAGCCGTGCCACCGCCGCCAGGAGCGACCGCCGCTCCGCCGGGTCCTCGGTCTCGTCCTTCGCCTTGAACCAGAGGTACGAATTCAGCTCGTCCCGGACCATCTGCGGGAATCCGGTGTCGAGTTCGCCCATCAGCCGCCAGCGCGGCCGGTCCCCGCGCCGCTGCTCGGCCAGCCCGAACAGCGGCCCACGGACGACGATGTTCGGATACTTGCGGGCCGAGGCGAACGCATCCGCCTCGGTGACCTCGAAGACCGGGTCGTCGTGGTGGGTGACATTGATCGTGAGGTGATCCGGCGACTTCCCCAGGTGATCGTCCATGCACTCAGTGTGCCGAAGGGGGCTGCCGGTGTCAGGGTTTCCGCCACAAAGGCGGGCGCCTCCCAGGCCGGTGGCGTACCGGAGGGAGCCGCCCCGGGCGGCGGGGGTGGAGCCGAGCGGCGGTCGGGCGCGGCCTCGGAGTCGCGGACGTGCACGGCGCCGCGGGTGCCGGCGGCCCCGACGCACGGCGGGCCGGGCCACGGGGGCGGATTCCCGGAGATCCACCCGGCATCGCCGCTCACACCGGATCGTGCCGCGTCACGACCCGGTGCGGTCCCACCGGATCGTGACCGACCGCGACCCGGTGGGCCACGACATCAACTACACAAAGAACCAAGAGAAATCACCCAACCCCACCCCACCCGATCCCGGTGGTCAGCCGCGGGAGGGCTCGTCACTCGCGCGGGTGAGGTTTGCCGACCGGGCTGGATTTTGGCCCTGCTGGCAGGCATATGCTCGCGCTGATCCACCTTCAGACATCAGACAGCCCCCGCCGGGACGGCAATCCCGAACGAGGGCCTGGCCACCAAGGAAGAAACAGCTTCCCGATGGATACCCAGCACGATAGCGCCCTGACCCGTGCCCCGGCCGGGATTCCCGGTCCTCACCCGCCCTCCGGCGTGATCCACGTGGTGATCCCGCACCCGAGCCGGTTCACGGTGGTCGGCAACCACCTCGCCCAGCACGCCGAGCTTTCCCTGCTGGCGATCGGGATCGCCGTCCACATCCAGTCGCTGCCCGCCGGTGCCGAGGTCGGCATCAAGGCGCTCGCGGCCCGCTTCCCCGAGGGTGAGAGGGCGATCGCCGCCGCCCTGCGCGAGCTGGAGGCCCACGGCTACCTGCGCCGGACCCGTATCAGGCTGGCGAACGGCCGGATGGTCACCCGCACGGTGTTCTGCAACCAGCCGGGGGCGGGGCAGCGGGGCGGGACGGTGTCGGTGCCGCAGAGGCAGGGTGCGGGGCCTGAGACGCGCACCCCCGCGCCCACCCGCGTACGGGAGTCCTCCGCCGCGCCCGCGCCCACCCGCGTACCGGAGCCCACCGCCACGCCCGCGCCCACCCGCGTACGGGAGCCCGCCCCCGCGCCCGCGCCCACCCGCGTATCGGAGCCCACCGCCGCGCCGGAGCTGACACCCGTACCGGAGCCCTTCCCCGTACCGGAAACGCCGTACCCCCCGGTCCGCTTACCGTCGCGGACCGCGCCCACGCAGCAGCGCCGGCCGCTGCCGCACCCCCGCGCGCTCATCCCGGAGCTGCGGCAGGCCGCCTCCGCGCTCCTCGCCGACCTGCGACGCCACGCGGAAACGCTGGTGCTCTCGGAACAGGACGTCGCGGAGCTGGTCCCCGGCGTTGCCGCCTGGCTCGAACGCGACGCGAGCACCGACGCGATCCGGCACGCCCTCACGGCCGACCTCCCCGAACCGCTGAAACACCCGGCGAGGCTCCTCAGGCACCGCCTCACGACACTCCTGCCGCCTCCGCTCCCCGGCATCCACGACCTCGCGCCACCCCGCCGTGCGCCGGTCACGCCGTTCCAGACCTGCGACGGCTGCGAACGAGCCTTCCGCTCCCACGATCCGGGCCGCTGCCGCGACTGCCGGGCCCTCCACCGGGAGGCGGCGTAGCGGGCAGGGCACGGTCAGCGGGCGCAGTCGTACCGCTCGGCGAGCCTGGTGGCCACTTCTCGCATAACGGTCGCGTTGTTGCGCAGCGCGGTGTCCGCCTCGACCGGCCTCTCCTCTCCCCGCTCGGCCAAGCGCTCCTCGTCCTGCGAGGGCACCTTGAGCGACGCCGTGATGTACGGGGCCGTCGAGCCCATGCGGGCGGCGCAGCCGGCGGGCAAGGTGACCTTCGCCTGATCGGGGAGCGCCCAGCCGGTGAAGCCGGGGCCGAGAGGGACGGAGTCCTTCTTGCCACCGGGGACGGCACGGGTGTCCGCGACGATCAGCTGGTAGACGCCACGGGGAGCGTCGTCATCGGCGTGCGCGCGCAGCACGGAGCACGTCCTGAACACCGCGTAGTCCGTGGTCGCCCCCTTGCTGTCCGCCTCCTCCGTGCTGACCTCTCCCCCCTTGCCGTCGTCGATCAGCTCCGCCGTCTCCCGGCTGAGCGCACCGTGGCAGAGGGACTGCGGCAGCGGCGGCTTCCCTGCGTCGTCGGGCCAGACACTCGCCGTCACCACGGCCACCGTGGCGGCTCCGAGCACCACGGTCAGCGGCAGCCACTTCTTGTCCATCGGCTCTTCCGTTCCCGGTCAGGCGGCGCAGTCGTACTGCTCGGTCAGGTTCTCCACGGCTAGGGCTGCCCCATCTTCTTCTGGGCGTCCTCGATGCCCTGCTGGTACCAGTTCTCGGCCACCGCCTGGAGGTGATCCTCGTACTCGCCCGGACTGGCGTCCAGTTCCTGCTCGGAGAGCCCCTTCTCCAAGGCCATCCCGCGCATCATGGCGTCCATCTGGCTCTCGCCGTTCTCGAAGTGGTCGACCATGTTCTTGCGCGTCTCGGCATCGACCCTGGAGTTGAGGTCGTTCATGTAGGCGGCGGTACCGACGTCGACCGAGCGCTGGAGCACGTCGCCCACGACGGGGATGGCCGTCAAGGGCGCACCGTAGACGTGGTAGTTCATCATCTTGTTCCAGCCGTTGGTGTCCTTCTCGGCCTGACCGAGGTCGTAGATGACGTCGCCGCGCACCCCGTCGAGATGGCCGAGCACCGAGGCGGACTGTTTGACCCAGGCGTGCAGTTCCTGGTCCTCGCTGCGGAACGACTCCGCCGGGTAGCCGTTCATCCCCTCGGCGATCACCACGGTCTGCGAGTGGTGGATGACACCGAACGCCTTGGGGTCCTCGGCGACGCCGCGCACGATGCGGAGCAGGTCGCCGCGGTCGGCCTCCAGGTTGTTGAAGTCGGTGGGCCCGTCCATCTTCTTGCCGAGGATCTGGTGGACGTCCGAGGCGTAGTCCCCCAGCATGTTGCCCACACTCGTCCGCATCGACAGCGGCACGGAGCTCTGGCTTCTTCGACGCGTCCTCGCCGCTGTACTCCTTCAGGACGCGTTCGAGGATCGCGGTCTGCGCTGCGTCGTGGTGGGTGCGCGGGGGGTTCAGCGGGCTGCCCGGTTCACGCCCGGTCGCCGCGGCTTCCAGGGCGGCTCCGAACTCGGTGCGCGCCGAGGTCTGCTTCAGGTCGTCGGGCATCTCGTCCTCGACGGCGCCACCCGGCCAGTCGCGGTCCTCCATGAAGTACGCGAGGTTGTCGGTGGTGTTCGGGTCGAAGTAGTGGGTGGAGGCCGAGGGGTTGCGGCTCATGGCATTCAGCAGGCCCTTCATCGGGTCCTCCTGCGTGCCCTGCCAGTTCTTCATGACGCCGTCGTAGGCGTCGTCGTTCCCCGTCTCCCACCTACGGATGGTGTCGCCGACCTCGGTCAGGAACGCCTCGCTGTAGACCGGGTCGCCCTTGTCCTTGTCGTAGGGCGATGCCTTCTCGTCCGTCGGGTCGTACGACGTGTCGCCGGCGTCCGCGGCCATCAGGTCCGTGAGGTCCTTCAGGGTCGCGGCGCCTCCCCCGATGGCGCCGGGGTGACGCATGGGGAGGTCGTTGCCGTCGCGCGCCGTGGTGATGAGCTCGCTGGTCCAGGCCGAGTTCACGCCGCCGGGCGAACCGATCGGGGAGTCGGGCCCGGTCGCGGTGGCGAGTGAGCCGGACAGCGCCTTGTAGAGGCGGGCGTCGGTGCCATCGTCTCGCGCGCGTCACGATACCTGTGTGATCAAACGATCATCCATCGCTTGATCACCGGTTTCCCGCTCCGCCGTTCCGACCGTCGGCAAGCGGTCTCGGGGGTCATCGGTACGGCCCGGTCGGCGAGTTCGGGGGGCATCGGTACGGCCCGGTCGGCGGGCTCCGGGCCGACCGGCGCGGAGAAGGTCCGCGACAGCCCGGCTGCGCGGAGAAGGACCGCGACCGTGCCCGGCGGGGCGAAGGGGGCCGGCGGCTCCGGCGCGAAGCCGCCTCTCCCATCTCGTCGGAAGCCCGCGCTGCCGCCCCTTCCCTCCCCCGGTCGGCCACGCGTTCTCAGTCGAGGAGTGTCATCAGGATCAGGTGGTAGAAGACGAGGTAGGCCAGGAGCGAGAAGGGAATGGCGGTCAGGAGGGCCAGCAGGCGTTCTCTGTGGGTACGGCCCATGAGCAGGGGCACCAGAACCAGAATCGCGAGGCAGGCCCATGCCGGGGGCGCGTAGTGCAGAACCCACCCGTAGTGGATGGCTTCCGTGCCGAAGACGCCCGCCAGGGCGGCAAGGCCGATGACGCGGTGGCGGGGACTGCTGCCGCGCCACCAGAAGCCCGCCACCCCGAAGAGGGGGCCGGCGACGAAGGCCATGCCGAGCCAGACGAGGGGGGCGAACAGCGAGCCCATGCCGTCGCGCGCGACCTCCGCGTAGAGGTAGTAGCCGACGACGAGACCGGACTCGGCGAACAGGCCCGCGACGGCGGCCGCGGGCAGGCCGACCTTCCGGGCCAGCAGCGCGCCCGCGACGAAGGCGGCGACGGACCAGACCCCACCGGAGTTGGCGATCTGATTCCACTCACCCGGAAGCCAGCCCTGGAGCAGATTGGTCAGGGCGCCGAGAAGAAGTCCTCCGGCGAACGCCGACGCCGTTGCGTGGGCCCAGGATCTTCCGCTCGTATCGGGTACCGCGGCGATGACCGGGGACGCGCTCATGGTGGTGCTCACTTCTCTGTCGAGGGCTGCACGGCTCACATCTCGTGGTGCAGTGGTAAGGATGCGTGGCACCGGCGGTGCGTTCCCGTGGCCTTCTCCCTCCCGTCCCGGTGGAGGTGCGGTGGTGAGCGGCGCGTCACGTGACGTCCTCCTCCCACGCGGTCAGCCGGCGGTGCCCTTCGGTTCGAGTTCGGCGAAGTCCTCGTGCAGGGCGTCGAGATGGCGGCCGGTCGGCACGCCCTCCGCGTCCAGCTCCGCGAGCCGCCAGCCGGGAAGCCGCGCCTCGACATCGGCGGGGAGCGAGCCGTCCGCCGGGTCGGCCAGGGCGTGCAGCACCGCGAACGCCGTCTCCCTGGCCACCTCGCGGGCCAGCGCGCCGAGGTCCTCGGGGGTGAGCCCGGCCGCGAGGGCCCGGTCGACGGCGTCGGCCGCCGCCCCGTCGGCCCGGTAGGCGTCCACCCACCGCGGGGCGGCCGTGCTCCAGGCGTCGACGTCCTGCCACACCGTCCGCAGCAGCCGGTAGCGGGCGAGCTGGGGCAGTCCCTCCTCGATTTCGGACTCGGCCCAGTCCGGGGCGTCGGCATCCGCACCCAGGGCGTGGAAGAGGGCGGTCAGCCTGTCGCGTTCGGTCATGGGGAGGGAGATTACCGACCGTGGGCGGAGCGCGGTCCCCGGCGGCGTGGGCCGGGGACCGATGAATTCTCGGTGGACGCGCGGTCAGTACATCCGTAAGAGTGAGAGACGCCGCCCAGCACCGGCCGCAGCCCGCCACCAACCATCCGGGAGACCTCCATGCGCACCCTGATCAGCACCGCCTTCGTCTCGCTCGACGGCGTCATGGAGGCCCCCGGCGGTGAACCCGGCTACCGGAACTCGGGGTGGACGTTCCAGGACATCGAGTTCCTGCCGGAGGCGTACGAGCTCAAGGGCCGGGAGCAGGAGGAGGCCACGGCCCTGCTGCTGGGCCGGGCCAGTTACGAGGCGTTCAGCCCGGTGTGGCCGGGCATGGAGGAGTTCACGGGGTACAAGGCGGTGCCGAAGTACGTCGTCTCCACCACGCTGACCGACGACGCGCTCGTCCCCGGCTGGGGCGAGACCACGATCCTGCGGTCGCTCGACGAGGTCGCCGCGCTGAAGGAGACCGAGGGCGGCCCGATCATCGTCCACGGCAGCACCGAGCTGAACCGGAGCCTCGCGGACGCCGACCTCATCGACCGCTACCACCTTCTCGTCTTCCCGGTCCTGCTCGGCGCGGGCAAGCGCCTGTTCAGCGCCACGGACAAGGACCGGCAGAAGCTGAAGCTGGTCGAGCACGAGGCGTACGCGAACGGCATCCAGAAGAACGTGTTCGAGGTGGTCCGCTGACGCTCCGGAACCTCGGGCCCGGAGCGGCCGTTCCCCGTAGGGTCGGGCACACCCGTCGTGAGGACGGACCGGACCGAGGCATCAGGGAGCCCGTATGGCATCCATCCACCGCACCACCATGACGCCCTCCAAGCTGGAGCTGCTCACCGGCTGGCTGCCGAAGCAGAGCTGGTACGCGGGTTCCGGGGAGGCGCCGGACCTGGTCAAGGCCGGCGGATTCCGTCTGGACGATCCGGAAGGGGAGGTCGGGATCGAGTTCATGGTCGTGGCGGACACGTCCGGGCAGGAACCGGTGGCGTACCTGCTGCCGCTGGGCTACCGCGCCGAAGCGCTGGAGGGCATCCCCGACGAGGCGCTGATCGGTACCTCCGAGCACGGTGTGCTCGGTACCCGATGGATCTACGACGGCGCCCACGACCCGGTGGTGCGGGCGCAGTTGCGTGCCCTTCTGCGGGGCGAGGCGGAGCCGCAGCAGCAGAATGTCAGCGACACCCCCGACCCGACCGTCGTCGTGCACGGAACCGGCCCCGACCAGGGGACCGACGTCCGGATCAACCGCGTCCTGCGGGCGTCGGAGGCCGGGCAGGGGTCGCCGGCCCGCCTCGTCGCCGGCTGGACCTGGCCGGACGGAACGGCCGTACGGGGCGAGCTGGCGACTGTCACGCCGCGGTAGCACCCGTCACGCCGCGGCGAGCGGTGCCCCGGAGCTCCCGACGGAGACCGACGACGTGGCAGCCCCCGGCGGATCGCCGGGGGCTGCCACGTTCGCACAGGTCAGAAGCGGAAAGCCGGTTACGGCAGGTTCCGCGCCATCACGATGCGCTGGACCTGGTTCGTGCCCTCGTAGATCTGGGTGATCTTGGCGTCGCGCATCATGCGCTCGACCGGGTAGTCGCGCGTGTAGCCGTAGCCGCCGAGCAGCTGGACGGCGTCCGTGGTGACCTCCATCGCCACGTCCGAGGCGAAGCACTTGGCGGCCGCGCCCTGGAAGGTCAGGTCCGCATCGCCGCGCTCCGACTTGGCGGCGGCCGCGTACGTGAGCTGACGGGCGGCCTCGATCTTCATCGCCATGTCCGCGAGCATGAACTGGATGCCCTGGAAGTCCGCGATCGGCTTGCCGAACTGCTTGCGCTCCTGGACGTACCCCTTGGCGTAGTCCAGCGCGCCCTGGGCGATGCCGAGGGCCTGGGCCGCGATCGTGATGCGGGTGTGGTCCAGGGTCTTCATCGCGGTGGCGAAGCCCGTGCCCTCCTCGCCGATCATGCGGTCCGCGGGGATGCGGACGTTGTCGAGGTAGACCTCGCGGGTCGGGGAGCCCTTGATGCCGAGCTTCTTCTCCGGGGCGCCGAAGGAGACGCCCTCGTCGGACTTCTCGACGACGAACGCCGAGATGCCCTTGGAGCGCTTGGTCGGGTCGGTGACGGCCATGACCGTGTAGTACTCGGAGACGCCCGCGTTGGTGATCCAGCGCTTCACGCCGTCGAGGACCCAGAAGTCGCCGTCGCGCACGGCCTTCGTCTTCATGCCCGCCGCGTCCGAACCGGCGTCCGGCTCGGAGAGGGCGTACGAGAACATCGCGTCGCCCTTGGCGAGCGGGCCCAGGTACTTCGCCTTCAGCTCCTCGGAGCCGGAGAGGATCACCGGGAGCGAGCCGAGCTTGTTGACGGCCGGGATCAGGGAGGAGGAGGCACAGACGCGGGCCACCTCCTCGATCACGATGACCGTGGCGAGCGCGTCGGCACCGGCCCCGCCGTACGCCTCCGGGACGTGGACGGCGTGCAGGTCCGAGGCGACCAGGGCGTCCAGCGCCTCCTGCGGGAAGCGGCTCTCCTCGTCGACCGCGGCGGCGAAGGGGGCGATCTTCGACTCGGCGAGCGCGCGGATGGTCTCGCGGAGCATGTCGTGCTCCTCGGCCGGACGGTACAGGTCGAAATCGGTCGAACCCGCCAAGACGCTCACTCCCCAGATGCTAACTACCGTTAAGTAACTCAATTTTAGTGCGCCGACCGCCCGGCGGTATACGTGACGCCCGCGTGAGCTTGCCGACAGGGGTGGGATTCGAGGGAGGTACCGGGCATTCCGGGCGGTGAATCCTGGCTTCCGGCTCCACGACTATGCTCGGTCCGCACGTCTGTCCGCACCTCCCAGGAGCACTCCATGGCCCTCAGGATCACTGTGATCGGCACCGGCTATCTCGGCGCCACCCATGCCGCCGCCATGGCCGAGCTGGGCTTCGAGGTCCTGGGGCTCGACGTCGTACGGGAGAAGATCGAGCTGCTCTCCACCGGCCGCGTGCCGATGTACGAGCCGGGTCTGGAGGAGATGCTCCAGCGGCACGTGGCCGGGATCGAGGGCTCCACCGGGCGGCTGCGCTTCACCACCTCCTGGGAGGAGGTCGCGGAGTTCGGCGACGTCCACTTCGTCTGTGTGAACACCCCGCAGAAGCACGGCGAGTACGCCTGCGACATGAGTTACGTCGACAGCGCCTTCGACTCGCTGGCCCCGCACCTGACCCGCCCCGCCCTGGTCGTCGGCAAGTCGACCGTCCCCGTGGGCTCCGCCGCCCGCCTCGCGGAGCGGCTCGCCGAGCTGGCCCCGGTCGGGGCCGGGGCCGAGCTGGCCTGGAACCCGGAGTTCCTCCGCGAGGGCTTCGCCGTCGAGGACACCCTGCACCCCGACCGGATCGTGGTGGGCGTCACGGGCGAGCGCGCCGAGAAGCTGCTCCGCGAGGTGTACGCCGTGCCGGTCGCGGAAGGTTCGCCCTTCGTGGTGACCGACTTCCCGACGGCCGAGCTGGTGAAGACCTCCGCCAACTCCTTCCTCGCCACCAAGATCTCCTTCATCAACGCGATGGCCGAGGTCTGTGAGGCCGCCGACGGGGACGTCGTGAAGCTCGCGGAGGCCATCGGGCACGACGAGCGCATCGGGAAGAAGTTCCTGCGAGCGGGGATCGGCTTCGGCGGCGGCTGCCTGCCCAAGGACATCCGCGCCTTCATGGCCCGCGCCGGCGAACTGGGCGCCGACCAGGCCCTCACCTTCCTCCGCGAGGTCGACTCCATCAACATGCGCCGCCGCGGCCACATGGTCGAGCTGGCGCGGGAGGCGGTCGGGGGCGGCTCGTTCCTCGGCACGCGGGTGGCGGTGCTGGGCGCCGCGTTCAAGCCCGACTCCGACGACGTACGCGACTCCCCCGCGCTCAACGTCGCCGGGCAGATCCACCTCCAGGGCGGCCAGGTCACCGTGTACGACCCGAAGGGGATGGACAACGCCCGGCAGCTCTTCCCGACCCTCGGCTACGCGGACTCGGCCCTGGAGGCGGTGCGCGGCGCGGACGTGGTGCTGCACCTGACGGAGTGGCGCGAGTTCCGCGAGCTGGACCCGGCGGCAATGGGCGAGGTGGCCGCCCGCCGGATCATCCTGGACGGCCGTAACGCCCTGGACAGCACGGTCTGGCGCGAGGCCGGATGGACCTACCGCGCGATGGGCCGCCCGAAGGCCTAGGGGGTGTCCGGCCCTGATCCGCCGGACACCCCCTAGAGCCGGAGCGGGACGAGAGGCCCCGAAGCCTTCCGCCCGCCGGACGGCATCGTCCTCGGTCCGGCGGACAGGCTGGGGGCATGGACGACGCGTACGACTGGATCAGCTCCCCCCTCACCGACGACCTGTTGCGCGGCGCGCTCGAACTGGAGCGCACCGAGCGCGGCGGTCTCCTCCCTCACCGGCTGCCCGCCCCGGCCCGCGCCCGGTCCGGCGGTGACCCGCAGATCGCCCAGGCGGAGGCGCAGCCGTCGGGGGTGCGGGTGGTGTTCCGCAGCCGGGCCACCGCCGTGGCACTGGACGTCCGGCGCACGGTGATGGGCCACCAGGGCCTCCCGCCCCTCCCGAACGGGGCGTACGACCTGCACATCGACGGGGAGCCGGCCGGCCGGGCCACGGCGAGCGGCGGCGATGTGCTGATGGTCGACCTGTCCGACGGGTCGCGGGAGCTGTTCCCCGGCTCCGCCGGGTCCGTCACGTTCACCGGGCTGCCCGCGCGGGAGAAGAGCGTCGAGATCTGGCTGCCGTACACCGAGACGGTCGAGCTGCTCGGACTGCGCACCGACGCGCCCGTGGCCCCGGCAGGCCCGAGCGGGCGGCGGGTCTGGCTGCACCACGGCAGCTCCATCAGCCAGGGCTCGTGCGCGGACAGCTCCGCCACCGCCTGGCCCGCGCTGGCCGCCGCAGCGGGGAACGTGGAGCTGGTCAACGTCTCCCTGGCGGGCAACGCGCTCCTCGACCCGTTCACCGCGCGCACCCTGCGGGACACCCCCGCCGACCTGATCAGCGTCAAGATCGGCATCAACCTGGTCGGCGCCGACGCGATGCGGCTGCGCGCGTTCGGGCCCGCCGTGCACGGCTTCCTGGACACGGTGCGCGAGGGCCACCCCACCGCGCCGCTGCTGGTGGTCTCGCCGGTCCTCTGCCCCGCCCACGAGGACACACCCGGCCCCTCCGCGCCGGACGTGACCGGGGGCGAGGTGGTGTTCACGGCGCTGGGCGATCCGGCGGAGACCGCCTCCGGCAAGCTGACGCTGCGCGTCGTCCGGGAGGAGCTGGACCGGATCGTGGCGGAGCGGGCGGTGTCGGACCCGCACCTCTTCCACCTGGACGGGCGCGTCCTGTACGGCGAGGCGGACCACGCCGAACTGCCGCTGCCCGACCGCCTGCACCCGGACGCCGCCGCCCACCGCCGCATGGGCGAGCGCTTCGGGGCGTTCGCCTTCGGTCCGGGCGGACCGTTCGCGGCGGTGGGCGGGCAGGACTGACCGGGGGGCGGCGGCCGTCTTCCTGGTGGACGCCGCCCGGCTTCTCCTAGTGGACGCCGTCCAGCTCCGCGATCGTCGCGTGGGACGGGCCGCGCCGGCTCTGCTCGTCGCGGGCCACGGCCTCCGCGTCGCGCAGCACCCGTACGGCGTTGCGCCAGGTCAGCTTGGCGAGGTCGGCTTCGGACCAGTTGCGCCGCAGCAGCTCCGCGATGAGGTTCGGATAGCCGGAGACGTCCTCCAGGCCGCGCGGGGTGAACGCCGTGCCGTCGTAGTCGCCGCCGATGCCGATGTGGTCGACGCCCGCGACCGCGCGCATGTGGTCCAGGTGGTCGGCGATGGTGGCGACCGTGGCCTCGGGGCGCGGGTGCGCCGCCTCGAAGTCCTCGTGGATGCGCATGGCCTGCGGGGTGGTGTCCAGGTGGTGCAGACCGTGTTCGCGCATGTTGCGGTCGGCGGCCAGCGTCCAGGCGACCGCCTCGGGCAGCACGAACTTCGGGACGAAGGTCGCCATCGCCACGCCCCCGTTGGCGGGGAGGGCCGCGAGCACGTCGTCGGGGATGTTGCGCGGGTGGTCGCAGACGGCGCGGGCCGAGGAGTGCGAGAAGATCACCGGCGCGGTGCTGGTGGCGATCGCGTCGCGCATGACCCCGTCCGCGACGTGGCTGAGGTCGACCAGCATGCCGACACGGTTCATCTCGCGGACGACCTCGTGGCCGAAGGCGGAGAGGCCGCCGAGGCGCGGCAGGTCCGTGGCGCTGTCGGCCCAGTCGATGTTGTCGTTGTGGGTGAGCGTCATGTAGCGGACGCCCAGGTCGTACAGGGCGCGCAGGGTGCCCAGCGAGTTGTTGACGGAGTGGCCGCCCTCGGCCCCCATCAGGGAGGCGATCCGGCCTTCTGCGCGGGCCTTCTCCAGGTCGTCGGCGGTGAGCGCCCGCCGCAGGTGCGTCGGGTAGCGGGCGATCAGCTCGCCGACGATGTCGATCTGCTCCAGGGTGGCGCTGACCGCCGCGTCCCCGGTCAGGTCGGTGCGGACGTAGACCGACCAGAACTGGCCGCCGACCCCGCCGGCCCGCAGCCGGTTCAGGTCCGTGTGGAGCAGTCCGCGCTGGTCGGCGGCGATGTCGCGGGCGTCGAGGTCGTAGCCGACCTGCTCGCGCAGGGCCCAGGGGAGGTCGTTGTGGCCGTCGACGACGGGGTGGACGGCGAGGAGTTCGCGGGCGCGGGCGAGGTGGTCCATGGGTCGCCCCCTACTTTCCGAAGCCGAACGAGTCGGCGCCCTGGGCCTTGGCGCGCAGCCGCTTGCCCTTCTCGGTGGCCTGGTCGTTCAGCTCCTGCAGGAACTCCTCCATCCGCTCCTGGAGCGCGGGGTCGGAGGCGGCGAGGATGCGGGCGGCCAGCAGGCCCGCGTTGCGCGCGCCGCCGACGGAGACGGTGGCGACGGGGACGCCGGCCGGCATCTGGACGATGGAGAGCAGGCTGTCCATGCCGTCCAGGTACTTCAGCGGCACCGGGACGCCGATGACCGGGAGCGGGGTGACGGAGGCGAGCATGCCGGGCAGATGGGCGGCCCCGCCCGCGCCCGCGATGATCGCCTTCAGACCGCGGCCCGCGGCCCGCTCGCCGTACGCGATCATCTCGCGCGGCATGCGGTGGGCGGAGACGACGTCGACCTCGTACGGGATCTCGAACTCGTCGAGCGCCTTGGCGGCGGCCTCCATGACCGGCCAGTCGGAGTCCGAGCCCATGACGACGCCGATCACGGGCGCCGGTGCGGAGGGGGAAGTCATTCGGTGATCGTTCCTCGCAGGTAGTCGGCCGCGTGCCGGGCGCGCTCCCGCACGTCCGCCAGATCGTCGCCGTAGGTGTTGACGTGTCCGACCTTGCGGCCGGGCTTCACGTCCTTGCCGTACATGTGGATCTTGAGCT
Organism: Streptomyces sp. V2I9; assembly: GCF_030817475.1. Classification (NCBI taxonomy): domain Bacteria; kingdom Bacillati; phylum Actinomycetota; class Actinomycetes; order Kitasatosporales; family Streptomycetaceae; genus Streptomyces; species Streptomyces sp. V2I9. The sequence continues at coordinate 2,503,053 of NZ_JAUSZJ010000002.1, forward strand.
GCGGGTCGCGGGCCATGCAGTGCAGGTAGCCCTGGTACATGTCCGGGTAGTCGCCGCCCAGGACGTTGCACATGACCGTCCAGGGAGCGCGGGGGCGCGGGTCGCCGAGCGGGAGGTCGAGGACGGCCCGGACGTGGTTGGCGAACTGGGAGGTGATCGCGCCGTCCATGGTCCAGTGGCCGGAGTTGTGCGGGCGCATGGCCAGTTCGTTGACGAGGATGCCGGGCTTCCCGTCGGGCCCGCGGGTCTCGAACAGCTCGACGGCGAGGTGTCCGACGACGCCCAGCTCGGCGGCGATCCGGAGCGCGAGCTGCTGGGCCTCGCCGGCCAGCTCCTCGTCCAGCTCGGGGGCCGGGGCGATCACCGTGTCGCAGACGCCGTCGACCTGGATCGACTCGACGACCGGGTAGGCGACGGCCTGGCCGTGCGGCGAGCGGACGATGTTCGCCGCCAGCTCCCGTACGAAGTCGACCTTCTCCTCCGCGAGGACCGGGACCCCGGCGCGGAAGGGTTCGGCCGCCTCCTCCTCGGAGCGGACCACCCACACGCCCTTGCCGTCGTAGCCGCCGCGCACGGTCTTGAGGATGACGGGGAAGCCGCCGGCCTCCTCGGCGAACGCGGCGGCGTCGGCCGGGTCGCTCACGATGCGGTGGCGGGGGCAGGGGGCGCCGATCTCCGTGAGCCGGGCGCGCATCACCCCCTTGTCCTGGGCGTGCACCAGGGCGTCGGGGCCGGGGCGCACGGGGATGCCGTCCGCCTCCAGGGCCCGCAGATGCTCGGTCGGCACGTGCTCGTGATCGAAGGTGATCACGTCGCAGCCGCGAGCGAAGGCGCGCAGGGTGTCCAGGTCGCGATAGTCGCCGATGACGACCTCGCTCACGACCTGGGCCGCCGAGTCCTGGGGAGTGTCACTGAGCAGCTTGAATGTCAGGCCGAGGGGGATGCCCGCCTCGTGGGTCATACGGGCGAGCTGACCGCCGCCGACCATGCCGACTACCGGGAACGTCACGCCACCAGGGTATCCGCCACGCCGGTGGTTTCCGGACGGCCGTACGGATGCCCCCGGCCACGGCCGCGTCCGCTCACGGGCGTCACACAGGGGGCTGGTTAGCATGGCGGAGTTGACGTGGTTGCGTCGACGCCACGGAGACGCCTTCCAACGGACGGGGCCAGCGATCACCATGAGCGAACGGGGCGCACTGCGGACCCGGCTGGAAGCCCTCGCCCGCGAGGTCGCCAAGTTCGGCGCGGTCGGCGCTTTCGGCCTGCTGGTCAACATCGCGGTCTTCAACCTGCTGCGGCACACGACGGACCTCCAGGTGGTCCGGGCGAGCGTGCTGGCGACGTTCGTCGCGATCCTCTTCAACTACGTGGGCTTCCGCTACTGGACCTACCGGGAGCGCGACAAGACCGGCCGCACCCGTGAGCTGGCCCTCTTCCTGCTGTTCAGCGCGGCAGGCGCGGTGATCGAGACGGGCGTGCTGTACGCGGCGACGTACGGCTTCGGCTGGAACACCCCGGTCCAGAGCAACGTCTTCAAGATCGTCGGCATCGGGATCGCCACCCTGTTCCGCTTCTGGTCCTACCGGACCTGGGTCTTCAAGGCCCTGCCCGCCGAGGAGGCCGTGCGGAACGCGGAACGGTTTCTGGAGCAGCGCCGACCGGCCGACGAGCCGGTGACGCCGGGCCCCGTACGGAACTGAACCCTCCGGCGGCCCCGGTACGCACACGAGCCCTCCGCGCGCACGCGAACGCTCCGGCCGCCTCCGTACGGAACCGGGCCCGCTTCTCCCTCGTTGTTCAGCGCACCGGGCGCTCAGGGGTGTCCCGGTCCGCCGGGGTCCGGGACAGGAAGAGCGCGAAGACCGCCGGGTGCTGCTGGAGCAGCTCCAGCCGCCCGCCGTCCGCCTCCGCGAGGTCGCGGGCGACCGCCAGGCCGATGCCGGTGGAGTTGCGGCCGCTGATGGTCCGCTCGAAGATCCGCGCCCCCAGTTCGGCGGGGACACCGGGGCCCTCGTCGGTGACCTCGATGACCACCTGGTTGCCGGTGACCCGCGTGCGCAGGGCGACGGTGCCGCCGCCGTGCATGAGGGAGTTCTCGATCAGCGCCGCCAGGACCTGGGCCACCGCCCCCGGAGTACCGACGGCCCGCAGCCCGTGCTTGCCGGAGCAGACCAGGGCGCGACCGGCACTGCGGTAGGCCGGGCGCCACTCCTCGATCTGCTGTTTGACGATCTCGTCGAGGTCGAAGACGACGGCGGAGCCGGTGCGCGGGTCGCGGGAGTTCGTCAGGAGCCGCTCGACGACGTCGGTGAGCCGCTCCACCTGCGTGAGGGCGATGTTCGCCTCCTCCTTCACCGTGTCCGGGTCGTCGGTGACGGAGATCTCCTCGATCCGCATGGAGAGCGCGGTCAGCGGGGTCCGGAGCTGGTGCGAGGCGTCCGCGGCCAGCCGCCGTTCGGCGGTCAGCATCCGGGCGATCCGCTCGGCCGAGGCGTCCAGGACGTCCGCGACCCGGTCCAGCTCGGGCACCCCGTACCGCTTGTGGCGCGGGCGGGGGTCTCCGGAGCCGAGGCGTTCGGCGGTCTCGGCGAGGTCGGTGAGCGGGGAGGTCAGCCGGTTGGCCTGGCGTACGGCGAGGAGCACCGCGGAGACGATCGCCAGCAGGGCCACCGCGCCGATGATCAGGAGCGTGCGCCCGACCTCGCGGGTGACGGCCGAGCGGGACTCCTCGACGGTGACCGTCTCGCCCCGCTCCCCCGTCTCGGTGGCGCGCAGGACGCTGCCGGAGGGGCGCTCGCCGACGGCGATGGGCGCGCGGCCGGGGATCTCGACCAGCGCGTAGCGCTTGGGGTCGATCTGCTCGGCCAGCACGCCGGGGTTGATCCGCTCCTCCCCGAGCAGTCGGCTGTCGACCACGCTGATCAGCCGCAACGCCTCGGACTCCACGCTCTCCTGGGCGCTGGCGCTGATGGTGCGCGTCTCCACGATCACCAGCGAGACGCCGAAGACGGCGATGACGACGAGCACCACGGCGAGCGTGGAGTTGATCAGCCGACGGCGCATACCGGCCTCAGGGGGCCGGTGGAACGGTTCTCAGGGCGCATGGGAGCTTCGTACGTCAGCTCTTCTCGAAGCGGAAACCGACGCCCCGGACGGTGGCGATGTAGCGCGGATTGGCCGCGTCGTCGCCGAGCTTCTTGCGCAGCCAGGAGATGTGCATGTCGAGCGTCTTGGTGGAGGACCACCAGGTGGTGTCCCAGACCTCGCGCATCAGCTGGTCGCGGGTGACGACCCGGCCGGCGTCCCGGACGAGGACCCGCAGCAGGTCGAACTCCTTGGCGGTGAGCTGGAGTTCCTCCTCGCCCATCCAGGCGCGGTGCGACTCGACGTCGATCCTGACGCCGTGGGTGGCGGGCTGCGCGACGGGCTCGGAGGCCCCGCGCCGCAGCAGGGCGCGGACGCGGGCCAGCAGTTCGGCGAGGCGGAACGGCTTGGTGACGTAGTCGTCGGCGCCCGCGTCCAGACCGACGACCGTGTCGACCTCGTCGGCGCGGGCCGTCAGCACCAGGATCGGGATGGTGTGGCCGTCGGCGCGGAGCCTGCGGGCGACTTCCAGCCCGTCCATGCCGGGCAGCCCCAGATCGAGGACGACCAGGTCGATGCCGCCCTGGAGTCCGGCGTCGAGCGCGGTCGGACCGTCCTGACGGACCTCGACCTCGTAACCCTCCCGACGCAGTGCGCGGGCCAGGGGCTCCGAGATGGACGCGTCGTCCTCGGCGAGCAAAACACGGGTCATGGACTGATGGTAGTCCGGACGGGGAGCCGGACGTGAGGGCCGGGACGCAACCTGCGGGTCAGCTCCACAAAGAGGATGGAGACCTTTGAATATGGGAGTGTGGTTCCACAGGGGCCTGTGATCCATATCTCAAGTCCTTCCATATCCGGCTGTGTCGTGTCGTATGGTGTCCCGACGCCTGTTGCACTACTCAAGGACCTTTGGGCAGCCATGAGCGCCAAAGGTCTCTTTTGTGTGCGGGGCCGGTACCCGCCGGCCTTTCCGAGTGAATGACCTGTGAGCCGGGCCCGGAGCGCGAGGACGCGCGCCGGGCGTGGATCCCGACGCGGTTCTTCCCCGCTTCGCCGCCGCATCTCCGTCAGGAGCCCGGCCGCGCGGAGCACGTCACTCTCAGGCGTGAGGGGCGGGGTTCGCCCGCGCCGGTGCCGGCTGCCCCCCACCGGGCGCGTACCGCTCACGAAGCGTCGCGTCCCGACCAGCAAGGATCGATCATGGCGTCCAGCCTGACGAAGGATTCGCCCGGTTCCGGCGAGAAGACCTTCTTCGGCCACCCGCGCGGTATGGCCACCCTGTTCATGACGGAGATGTGGGAACGCTTCTCCTTCTACGGGATGCGCGCCATCCTCACCCTGTACTTGGTGGCCGCCGTGCTCGACGGCCCCCTGGAGGGCCGGGAGGCGCTCGCCGCCTCCATCTACGGCGTCTACAACGCCGTCGTCTACATGGCCGCGATGCCCGGCGGCTGGGTCGCCGACCGCCTCTGGGGCGCCCGCAAGGCCGTTCTGGTCGGCGGGATCGTCATCGCGCTCGGCCACTTCGCGCTCGCGCTGCCGAGCGACATCACGTTCTTCTTCGGCCTCGCGCTGATCGCGGTCGGCACGGGCCTGCTGAAGCCGAACATCTCGGCCATGGTGGGCGGTCTCTACGAGAACCAGTCCAGCGCCCGCCGGGACGCCGGCTTCACGCTCTTCTACATGGCGATCAACATCGGTGGCTTCGCCGCCCCGCTGCTGGTCGGTTACCTCGGCGAGAACGTCAGCTGGCACCTCGGCTTCGGCGTGGCCGGTGTCGGCATGACCTTCGCGGTCATCCAGTACGCGGTCGGCTCCAAGCACCTCGGTGACGTCGGGAAGCTGCCCGCGAAGCCCGCCTCCCCCGAGGAGCGGCGGCAGATGCTGCGCAAGGTGGGCCTCTGGTCGGGTATCGCGGTCGCCGCGCTGCTGATCGACCTGGCGCTGGGCACCTACGACATCGAGCACATCGTCAACGTCCTGGCCGTGCTGGGCGTCGTCGTGCCGGTCGTCTACTTCATCACGATCTTCCGGGACCCGGCGCTCACCGCGGAGGACCGGCCGAAGATCAAGGCGTACGTGTGGTTCTTCATCACGGCCGTGCTCTTCTGGATGATCTACGACCAGTCCGGTTCGCTGCTGACGATCTTCGCGGACAACAAGACGGACCGCTTCATCGGCGGCTGGGAGTTCCCGGCCTCCTGGCTCCAGTCGGTCAACCCCGCACTGGTCATCATCCTGGCCCCGATCTTCGCCGCGCTCTGGGTCAAGCTGGCCACGCGCAACCGTGAGCCCAGCACCCCGATGAAGTTCGCCCTGGCGATGCTGCTCATCGGCGGCTCCTTCGGCATCATGGGCCTGGCGGGTGCCGCCGCGGCCAACAGCGACACCGGCAAGGTCACCGTCTTCTGGCTGCTCGCGGTCTACCTGGCGCAGACCATGGGCGAGATGTGCCTCTCCCCGGTCGGCCTGTCGCTGTCCACGAAGCTGGCGCCGAAGATGTTCGTGGGTCAGATCATGGGTCTGTGGTTCCTGGCCACCTCGACGGGCAACGCCCTGAACGGCTGGACCACCAAGCTCAACGCCCCGCTCGGCGACGCCGCGTACTACACGCTCCAGGCGGTCGTGGCCGTCGCCGCGGGTATCGCCTTCATGGTGGCCGGCCGCAAGATCCGCGCCCTCATGGGCGGCGTCAAGTAGGCACGGACGACACCGCCCCGGACGGTTCGGGGCGGACGACGGCGGGTCCGCACGAGAGGTTCGTGCGGACCCGCCGTCGTCCGTCTGCCGTCCGATGTCGGCGGAGCGCCCCGGTCCGTACGCACGGGTTCCGGCGGAGGAGGAACGAAGAGCGCGCCGCTGCGGCGCGCTCTTCTCGGTGCGGGTATCAGGTACGGGTATCAGATGCAGGTGACGGCCGCCGGTGACGTCGCACGCGTACGGAGATGTACGCGTACGGGACGGGCGGCCGCTCGGCGCGGGCCGGGGGTCGGCCGGTCCGCGCGACACCGGGGCCGTGGGCTACACGGGAGCGGCGAGCTCCGCCCAGACCGTCTTGCCCGGAGCGTCCGGTGAGCGCAGGACGCCCCAGTCGATGCAGAGGCGCTGCACGATGAACATGCCGTGCCCTCCGGGCCGGCCGGCGCGGTGCGGCGTACGGGGGGCGGGCTGCCCGGCTCCCCGGTCGACGACCTCCACACGCAGCGCCTTCGCGGTGTGGCCGATCCGCAGCTCCTCGGGGCCCTCCGCGTGCAGGCAGGCGTTGGTCACCAGCTCGGAGACGACCAGCAGGACGTCCTCGGCGGCGGCCCGGCGGTCGGCGGTGGACGCCGGGAGCCAGCCCCAGTCGTGCAGCGCCTGCCGGGCGAAGTCACGGGCCGTCGGGACGATGCCGCTCGCCTGTGCCAGCGAGAGCGTGCGCCACTGTCGCTCGGCCGGATCGGGCGAGGCCGAAGCCGCTCCGTCCGGCTCACGACCGAGGTCGCCCGGCGGATGCTGCCGGGTGGTGCTCATCAGCGCTTCACCTCACCGATTCGCCATGTCGCCATGTCGCCGTTGAACAGATAATGATCAGTTACCGCATATACCGAAGCCCCTGTGAGGCGCCGACGGGGAGTCTCCTGCCCGGCCCTGTGGCAACAACACCCACAGGAGGCACACGATCGCGTACCACCGCCGGTATATCGCGTAGCACGCCCGACACCGGGGATGCGCGCGGCCGCGCGCCCGCACGGAATCAGGTGGCCAGCGCCTCGTCCAGCGTGGCGTGGACGGTGAAGACCGCCTCCGCCCCGGTGATCTCGAACACCCGCGCCACGACGGGCTGCATTCCCGCCAGGTGAACCGCTCCCCCGGCCGCCTCCGCCTTGAGGCGGGCGCCGAGCAGGACGTTCAGCCCGGTGGAATCGCAGAAATCCAGACGAGAGCAGTCGACCACCAGGCGCACGCGCCCCTGCTCGACCGCACTCTCCAGAGGCTCCCGCAACAGATCGGCGGTGTGGTGGTCCAGCTCACCCACCGGCGTCACGATCTCGTTGCGCCCCTCGGTCCGGGCCTCGACCTGAAGCCGACCCCGGTTCGCACTGCCGACCGTCCCGCGGTCCATGCCAGTCCCTCTTCGCCTTCGTCACTGTGCACGTCACTGCCTGTGCGGCTGAATGCCTAGCTGCCGCCGACGTGCCTGAAACAGTACGCGTTCCGTCCGTCCCGCGGTAGTCGGAGACCTCCACAAACCAGACATATAGCGGTAATTGGCGCTTGTCACTGCTGGCCGGAAGCGGGTATGGGTAGAGGGACACCCAAACACGACCGGCTTCGGAGGCGCCGCTTCACCGCAGGAACACGTAGGGGCATCGGCAGCCATATGCCGAGAACGATGGAGGAGAACCATGTCACCCCGGCTCGACGGAGCGCGTACCCACTACGCGTCGTCGGCATGTCCTCAGGGACCGACCAATTCCGACTCCCCCGCCGCGAGTGCCGTTCCCGGCCCGCGCGCCGGCACCACCAGCACCACCTCAGACTTCTCCGGCGGGACCGGCGAGGGGCTCGAAGGACTCGAAGGACTTCCCGAGATCCCGCCGTACGCCGAAGTGGGCGCTCTGGACGCCAGGGCGCTGTCGAAGACGCTCTTCGAGCGGCTGGAGGCCCTTGAGGAGGGCACCCACGAGTACAGCTACGTCCGCAACACCCTCGTCGAGCTCAATCTCGCGCTCGTCAAGTTCGCCGCCTCCCGGTTCCGCTCCCGCAGCGAACCGATGGAGGACATCGTCCAGGTCGGCACCATCGGCCTGATCAAGGCGATCGACCGGTTCGAGCTGAGCCGCGGTGTGGAGTTCCCCACCTTCGCGATGCCGACGATCGTCGGCGAGATCAAGCGCTTCTTCCGTGACACCAGCTGGTCCGTGCGCGTACCGCGCCGGCTCCAGGAGCTGCGGCTCGATCTGGCGAAGGCGGGCGACGAGCTCTCCCAGCAGCTGGACCGCGCGCCCACCGTGGCGGAGCTGTCCGAGCGGCTCGGCATCACCCGCGACGAGGTCGTCGAGGGCATGTCCGCGAGCAACGCGTACACCGCGAGCTCGCTGGACGCCAAGTCCGACGACGACGAGAGCGAGGGCGCTCTCGCCGACCGCATCGGTTACGAGGACAACGGCCTCGAAGGCATCGAGTACATCGAATCGCTCAAGCCGCTGATCGCCTCGCTGCCCGCCCGCGACCGGATGATCCTCTCGCTCCGTTTCGTCAGCAACATGACGCAGTCGGAGATCGGCGAGGAGCTGAACATCTCGCAGATGCACGTGTCCCGCCTGCTCTCGCGGACGCTCACCAAGCTCCGCAAGGGACTGACCGTCGACGAGTGACGGACCCGGCCCGCCACGTCCCCCTTCCCGGGGGGGGGCGGCCGGGCGCCGTCGAGCAGAGCGGAAGGACCCGCCCCGGATCACCGGGAGCGGGTCCTTCCGCGTCAGGGGCGGACCGGAGTCGGGGGGCCGGCCACTCACCCGGGCCGAGTACGGAGCCGGACGCGGCGGGACGCGTCCGGCTCCTGGCGTTCGATCATGAACGCGCCCCGGACACCGCTCCGCCCCCGGCCTGATTCCTGGCACCGCCCGGAATCCCGACGTGGCCGTCCCCGCCTTCCCGCCTCCCGCACCGCCCGCGCCCTCCTCGCCCTCTGCGCGGCGGCGGCGCGGTCGCCGGATTCGTCGGGTTGGGGAACGGGACGCCGTATCCGAGGACCGTCCCCGACCGCGTCGCCGTCCGGCTCAAGGACCGGGCCCGACGCGCCTACGACGCGGCCGTGCTGCCCGGAAGGCCCCGTCAGCACCGTCACCGACTGCGGGAAGTTCCCCGACGGCTTCTCCGAGTACGCGTGGCCGGAGGCCGACCGGGCCCCGGCCCCGGCCCCCTGACCGCCCCTCAGACCACCCGCTGTCCGCCCCGCCAGACCGCGCTGACCAGCGGGACGCCCGGCCGGTAGGCGAGGTGGACGTGGCTCGGGGCGTCGAGCAGGACCAGGTCGGCGCGGGAGCCGGGGGCGATCCGGCCGACATCGGTGCGGCGCAGGGCGGCGGCCCCGCCGGCGGTGGCCGACCAGACCGCCTCGTCCGGGGTCATCCCCATGTCGCGCACGGCCAGCGCGATGCAGAACGGTACGGACGAGGTGAACGACGAGCCGGGGTTGCAGTCCGTGGAGAGGGCGACGGTGGCCCCGGCGTCGAGGAGCCGGCGGGCGTCGGGCCAGTCGGCGCGGGTGGAGAACTCCGCGCCCGGAAGCAGCGTCGCCACGGTGTTCCCCTGGCCGAGCGCGTCGACGTCGGCGTCGGTGAGGTGGGTGCAGTGGTCGGCCGAGGCCGCGTCGAGCTCGACGGCGAGCTGGACACCGGGGCCGTAGCTCAACTGGTTGGCGTGGATACGGGGGTGCAGCCCCCTGGCGCGGCCCGCCGTGAGGATGGCGCGGGCCTGGTCGCCGTCGAAGGCGCCCTGCTCGCAGAACACGTCGATCCAGCGGGCGTGCGGGGCGCAGGCGTCCAGCATCGGGCCGGTGACCAGGTCGACGTATCCGGCGGGGTCGTCGGCGTGGTCGGGGGGGACGATGTGGGCGCCGAGGTAGGTGACCTCGTCGGTGTGGCGGCCCGCGATCCGCAGGGCGCGGGCCTCGTCCTCGACGGTGAGGCCGTAGCCGGACTTGGTCTCGAAGGTGGTGGTGCCCTGGCGCAGGGCCTCGGCGAGGTAGCGGGCGGCGTTGGCGGACAGCTCGTCGTCGGAGGCGGCGCGGGTGGCGGCGACGGTGGTGCGGATGCCGCCGGCGCGGTAGGGCTGCCCGGACATCCGGGCGTTGAACTCCTCGGTGCGATCGCCCGCGAAGACCAGGTGGGAGTGGGAGTCGACGAAGCCGGGGATCATCGCGCGGCCGGCCGCGTCGAGGACGTTGTCAGTGGCGGGTGCTTTGCTGGACTCACCGGTCCAGACGACCCGGTCGCCCTCGATGACGACGGCCGCGTCCTGGATCAGGCCCAGGGGGGTCCCGTTGCCGAGGGAGGGGTCATTGGTGACCAGGCTGGCGATGTGGGTGACGGCGGTGGTCGTCATCTGGAGAGTGTTCTCCTCGCGTTCCGCCGGGGGGCGTCCGATCGGGGGGACGCCCCCCGGCACCCGGAGCGCCAGGGGTGTCGGGCGCTCCGGGCGTCGTGGGTGGTCGGGGCGGGCGGGGTGGTCCGGGCGTCGTGCGCAGGGGGCTTGCGCGTTCAGTCGTGCAGGGCTGCGACGGCTTCGGCGAGCGCCCGCGGCACATCCTCCACCCGCGTGTGACGGCCGTCCCGGACGATGTGCCGGCCGGCCACGACCGTGTGCCGCACATCAGCGGCGGAGGCGGCGAATACGGCGGTCTCCGCTGTCAGCCGGGGCACCGGCCCTGCCGTTCTGACCGAGTCCAGGGCGATGGTGGTCAGGTCGGCGGGGGCCCCTGGTTCCAGTGCGCCGGCGTCGGGGCGGCCGAGTGCGGCGTGCCCGTCCGCGGAGGCGGCCCGGATCAGGGCGGCGGCCGTCCAGTGGCCCCGGATGTGCGTGCGCAGCCGCTCGTTGAGCTCCATCGCGCGCGCTTCTTCGAACAGGTCGATCACGGCATGGCTGTCGCTGCCCAGGGAGAGCGGCGAGCCCGCTTTCTGGAGGGCGGCGGCGGGGCCGATGCCGTCGGCCAGGTCGCGTTCGGTGGTCGGGCACATGCAGGTGCCGGTGGCGGAGGTGCCCAGCAGGGCGATGTCCGCCTCGGTCAGGTGTGTGTTGTGGATGCCGGTGGTGCGTGGGCCGAGGACACCGTGGTCGGCCAGCAGCCGGGTGGGGGTGCGGCCGTGGGCGGCCCGACAGGCATCGTTCTCCGCCGTCTGCTCGGAGAGGTGGACGTGCAGCGGGGCCTCCCGCTCCTCCGCCCACCGCACGACGGTGGCCATCTGGTCCGCCGGGACCGCCCGGACGGAGTGGATCGCCGCGCCGATCAGCGTGCGGTCGTCGCCCCTGAGGAGGGAGGCGCGCTCCGCCCAGGCCTCGGCGGTGGTGTCGGAGAAGCGCAGCTGGTGCCGGTTGGGCCGCTCGCCGAACCCGGCGGCGAGATAGGCGGTGTCCAGCAGGGTGATCCGGATGCCGGCCTCGGCCGCCGCCGCGATGAGCGCCTCGCCCATGGCGTTCGGGTTGGCGTAGGGGGTGCCGCCGGGCGCGTGGTGGAGGTAGTGGAACTCACCGACGGAGGTGATGCCGGCCAGGGCCATTTCGGCGTACGTGGCGCGGGCCAGGTCGAAGTAGGTGTCCGGGGTCAGCCGGGATGCCGTCCGGTACATCAGCTCGCGCCAGGTCCAGAAGGTGCCCGAGCCCACCTGGACGGTGGCGCGCAGAGCCCGGTGGAAGGCGTGCGAGTGGGTGTTGGCGAGGCCGGGGAGGGTCAGGCCGCGCAGCACGGTCGCACCGGGCGGCGGCGATGCGGCCCCGGTCCTGACGCCGGCGATGCGGCCGTCCGCGACCTCCAGGGTGACGCCCGGCTCGACGTGCGTGCCGAGCCAGGCGTGCTCCGCCCAGTAGGTGGCGGTGACGGGTGCGCCCGTCGTCCGGTGTGTCAGCTGCACGCGAGACCTTCCAGTACGTCGGCGAGTGCCTCCACCCCGGCCGTGCAGTCGTCCTCGGCGGCGTGCTCGGCGGGTGAGTGCGAGATGCCGGTGGGGTTCCGTACGAACAGCATGGCGGTGGGGACCGAGGCGGACAAAATACCCGCGTCGTGGCCCGCGCCGGTGCCGAGGACGGGCACGGGCCGTCCGGTGTCGCCGGTGGCTTCGAGGATCTTCGCCAGTTCGTCGCGCAGGGCGTGCTCGAACTCGACGACGGGCGTGAACGACTCGCGGACGACGTCGAGGTCGATGCCGGCCCGCTCGGCGTACTCGCGGGCGGCGCGCTCGACGCCGGTGACGAGGGCGTCCAGGGTGGCCTGGTCGGCGGCGCGGGAGTCGAGCCAGCCGCGTACGAGGGAGGGGATGGCGTTGACCCCGTTGGGCTCGACCGCGATCTTGCCGAAGGTGGCGAGGGCGCCGGTCAGTTCGGCCTCGCGGCGGGCGGCGAGCACGGTCTCGGCGTACGTGAGCATCGGGTCGCGGCGGTCCACGAGGCGGGTGGTGCCCGCGTGGTTGGCCTCGCCCCGGAAGTCGAACCGCCAGCGGCCGTGCGGCCAGATGGCGGAGGCGATGCCGACGGGGTCGCCGGTCAGGTCGAGGGCGCGCCCCTGCTCCACGTGGAGTTCGACGAACGCGCCGATCCGGGCGAGCCGTTCCGGGTCGGGGCCGAGGGTGGCGGGGTCGTATCCGGCGGCCTCCATGGCGGCGGGCAGGGTGGTCCCGTCCCCGTCGCGCAGCCGGTGGGCGTCGGCGACGGTGAGCTGCCCGGCGGCGAGCCGGGACCCGACGCAGGCCAGTCCGAAGCGGGCGCCCTCCTCGTCACCGAAGTTGGTGATCGCCAGCGGCCGGGTGAACTCCACTCCCCTGCGGCGGAGTTCGTCGAGCGCGGCGAAGGAGGACACCACGCCGAGCGGGCCGTCGAACGCGCCGCCGTCCGGCACGGAGTCCAGGTGCGAGCCGGTGACGACGGCGTCCCCGGCCAGCGGGTCGCCGAGCCAGGCCCACTGGTTGCCGTTGCGGTCGGTCTCGTGGGCGAGCCCGCGCGCCTCGGCCTGGGCGCGGAACCAGGCCCGGCACTCGAGGTCGGCGGCCGTCCAGGCGTAGCGCCGGTAGCCGCCGCTGCCGGGGTGGCGCCCGATGGGGGCCAGCTCCCGCCACATCGAGAGGAAGGAGTCACCGGCACGCCACTGCTGCCGCACCGGATCGGGAGGGGTGGGCCCGGCCGCACCGGCCGGGCCCCGCCCCGAGGGGCCGGCGGGCATCAGTGGTCCTCCGTCATGGGCACCCGTACGCCCTGGTCGGCGGCGACGGACTCCGCGATGTCGTACCCCGCGTCGACGTGGCGGATGACGCCCATGCCGGGGTCGTTGGTCAGGACGCGGCGGATCTTCTCGCCCGCGAGCTTCGTGCCGTCCGCGACGGTCACCTGGCCCGCGTGGATGGAGCGGCCCATGCCGACGCCGCCGCCGTGGTGGAGGGAGACCCAGGAGGCGCCGGAGGCGACGTTGACCATGGCGTTGAGCAGCGGCCAGTCGGCGATGGCGTCGGAGCCGTCGAGCATGGCCTCGGTCTCGCGGTACGGGGAGGCGACCGAACCGCAGTCCAGGTGGTCGCGGCCGATGGCCAGCGGAGCGGCCAGTTCGCCGCTGGCGACCATGTCGTTGAAGCGCTCGCCGGCCTTGTCGCGCTCGCCGTAGCCGAGCCAGCAGATGCGGGCGGGCAGGCCCTGGAAGTGGACGCGTTCGCCGGCCATCGTGATCCAGCGGTGCAGCGACTCGTTCTCCGGGAAGAGCTCCAGCATCGCCTTGTCGGTCTTGTGGATGTCGGACGCCTCGCCGGAGAGCGCGGCCCAGCGGAAGGGGCCCTTGCCCTCGCAGAAGAGGGGGCGGATGTAGGCGGGGACGAAACCGGGGAAGTCGAAGGCCCGGTCGTACCCGGCGAGCTGGGCCTCGCCGCGGATGGAGTTGCCGTAGTCGAAGACCTCGGCGCCGGCGTCCATGAAGCCGACCATGGCCTCGACGTGACGGGCCATGGACTCGCGGGCGCGCCGGGTGAAGTCGGCGGGCTTCTCGGCGGCGAGCGTCGCCATGTCGTCGAAGTCGACGCCGAGCGGCAGGTAGGCCAGCGGGTCGTGGGCGCTGGTCTGGTCGGTGACGATGTCGATCGGCGCGCCTTCGGCGAGCATCCGGGGCAGCAGCTCGGCCGCGTTGCCGAGGAGGCCGATGGAGAGCGGGCGGCGGGCGTCGCGGGCCTCGACGGCGAGCTGGAGGGCGTGCTCCAGGCTGTCGGCCTTCACGTCGAGGTAGCGGTGCTCGATGCGGCGGTCGATGGCGCGCGGGTCGCAGTCGATGACGAGGGCGACGCCGTCGTTCATGGTGACGGCGAGCGGCTGGGCGCCGCCCATGCCGCCGAGACCGGCGGTCAGTGTGATCGTCCCGGCCAGAGTGCCGCCGAACTTCTTCGCGGCGACGGCGGCGAAGGTCTCGTAGGTGCCCTGGAGGATGCCCTGGGTGCCGATGTAGATCCAGGACCCGGCGGTCATCTGGCCGTACATGGTGAGCCCGAGCGCCTCCAGGCGGCGGAACTCCTCCCAGTTGGCCCAGTCGCCGACCAGGTTGGAGTTGGCGATGAGCACACGCGGCGCCCACTCGTGGGTCTGCATGACGCCGACCGGGCGGCCGGACTGGACGAGCATGGTCTCGTCCTGCTTGAGCGTCTCCAGGGTGCGGACCATCGCGTCGAAGGAGCGCCAGTCGCGGGCCGCCTTACCGGTGCCGCCGTAGACGACGAGCTTGTCGGGGTGTTCCGCGACCTCGGGGTCGAGGTTGTTCTGCAGCATCCGCAGGGCGGCTTCCTGCTGCCATCCCAGGGCGGTCAGTGCGCTGCCGCGCGGTGCCCGTACGGGGCGGGGTCCTGACATGGCGGTGCCTCCTCGCGACGGTGAAAAACTATTCACATCCTGATGGGCTGAATAGTCGTAGTCAACAGGTGCGGTACGCGGCGCGGCAGGGAACAGGTTCAGCCTGGCGACCGGCAGCCGACCCGGAGGCATCGATGAGCACTCCCGACAGACCCGCACCGACGGGGCCCGAGGGCCGGGGAGGCCAGGAGGGCCCCGGCGGGGCGCCGCCGCTCAAGCGCGCGCTGGGCCCCAAGCTGCTGATCCTCTTCGTCATCGGCGACATCCTGGGCACCGGCATCTACGCCACCACCGGGAACGTGGCCGGAAAGGTCGGCGGAGCGCTCTGGCTGCCGTTCGTGATCGGTTTCGCCGTCGCCCTGCTGACGGCGGCCTCGTACGTCGAACTCGTCGGCAAGTACCCGAAGGCGGCCGGGGCCGCGCTCTACACCCAGAAGGCGTTCAAGGTCCCCTTTCTCACCTTCGTCGTCGCCTTCATGGTGATGTGCTCGGGCCTCTCCTCCGCGAGCGCGGCGGCGCGCGCGTTCAGCGGCGACTACCTGGGCGAGTTCACGGACGCGGTGCCGCCGACCCTGATCGCGGTCCTGTTCGTGCTCGCCCTCGCCGCGATCAACCTGCGCGGGGTCGCGGAGTCGGTGAAGGCGAACGTCGTGCTGACGCTGGTCGAGGTCGGCGGGCTCGCGGTGATCCTGGCGATCGGCGCGTACGCCGTGTTCAGCGGCGAGGGCGACCCGGCCCGGCTGACCCGGATCGAGACCGGCGGCACCGGGTACGCGCTGCTCACCGGCGTCCTCGGCGCCACCGCGCTCGGCTTCTTCGCTTTCGTGGGCTTCGAGGACTCGGTCAACATGGCGGAGGAGACCAAGAACCCGGCGCGCGACTTCCCCCGCGCGATCTTCGTCGGGGTGGGCGTCACCGGCACCGTCTACGTCCTGGTCGCCCTGGCCTCCTCGCTCCTGGTCGACTCCCGCACCCTGGCGGGCTCCAGCGGGCCGCTGCTGGAGGTGGTGAAGGCCGGGGGCGTCGATTTCCCGCCGAAACTCTTCGCGCTGATCGCCCTGTTCGCCGTCACCAACTCGGCGCTGATCAACATCATGATGGCCTCGCGGCTCTGCTACGGCATGGCCAACGAGCGCATCCTGCCGCCCGCGATGGGGAAGGTGCTGTCCGGCCGCCGCACCCCGTGGGTCGGGATCGTCTTCGTCTCCGCCCTGGCGATCGGCCTGGTCTCCACCGGCGAGATCGAGGGGCTCGGCGACACCACGTCGTTCCTCCTCCTGTGCGTCTTCGCCGTGGTCAACGTCGCCGTACTGGTGCTGCGCCGGGACCGGGTGGAGCACCGCCACTTCCGTACACCCACGGCTCTTCCCGTCCTCGGCGCGCTCACCTCGCTGGTCCTCGCGAGCCCGCTGGCCGACCGGGGCGGCGACGTGTACGTACGGGCCGGAATCCTGCTGCTCATCGGCATCGGGCTGTGGGCCGTCAACAAGGCCGTGATGACGGCCCGCGAGAGGTCCGGAGTCCCGGGCGCCTGACGGAACCCCGGCCTCCGCCCCGAGCGCCGGGTTCCGGCCGTTCCTTTACACCGCGGGCCGCATGTACCAAAGGAAAATGCCAGAACCTCCTCCCGGCGCGCACACGTTGCGTAGCCTCTGCGTCACATCCGTACGCCACGTCGGGAGGGGAAGACCGCGTGCCCGGAATCGACGAGTGCCTGCTCGACGTCATGAGGCTGCCCGGTGCGCGGGGCGCCGCGGTGGTCGACTGGACGAGCGGTCTCGCCCTCGGCACCATCGGGGACTCCCCCAACGGCGACCACGAGGCGACCGCCGCCGAGACCGCGGAGGTCGCCCGGATGGCCGCCGAACAGCCGGCCTTCGCCCGGCTCTCCCCGGCGGACGACGACCGCCCGCCGGGCCCGCCCGTCGAGGACGTCATCGTCACCACCCATGACGGCTACCACATGCTCCGCTTCGTCGAGACCGCTTTCGACAGCAGCGTCTTCCTGCACCTGTGGCTGAACCGCTCCGAGGGCAACCTCGCGCTCGCCCGGATGCGCCTCGGCGAGCTGGCCGAACGCCTGGTGCTGGCATGAGCGCGATAGCCGCCGGCCTCGACGCCCCCGGCACCGGACGGGCCCCGGTGCTCTCCCCGATGCTCCAGCGGCTCGCCGCCGAGCGGGCCACCGGAGCCCTGATGCGCGACCACGGCACCCTCTACCTCGCCGACGGCCAGGTGGTGCACGCCGAGAGCCCCGCCACCCCCGGCATCGACGTCCTGCTCACCACCGGCGGGACCCTGCGGCACGAGGGCTGGTGGGACGCCGTGACGCAGGCCGGGGCCCGCCGCAGGGTCGGCCGCTACCTCGTGGACAGCGGCCATGTACCGGGCGGGGCACTGGAGTTGTGCCACCTGGGTGCGCTGTACGACGCCGCCTTCTTCGCGCTCGCGCCGACCGGGACGCCCGCCCGCTTCCGCTACGGGGTGGCGCACTGGATCGGCCCGGTACGGCCCGTCCCGGTCGCGGCCGTGGAGCGCGAGACGCTGCGCCGACGGGAGTTCCTCGACCGGATCTGGCCCGACCCCGCCTGCGACGGAGCACCGCTGCGGACGACTGCGTACGGCTCCGACGCCCCGGCTCCGGCCCGTCAGCGGCGGGTCCTGGAGCTGGCCGACGGCGTCCGTACGGCCTCCGACATCGCGCGGGAGCTGGGCCGTTCGGCCTTCCACGTCCTGGTGGACCTGCGTCGGCTGGCGGCGGCCGGCCTGGTGGAGGCGGTCCGCGCCCAACCGCTGCCCGCCGCTTCCGCGCCCGGCCGGATCACGCTCCCCGAGGTGACGGCCGACCCCGACATCGCCCTGCTGCGCCGGCTCCGAGACGCATTGGAGGCCCTGTGATACGCGCGCTCAGACAGCGTGCCGGGAGGAGACAACTGATGGTGCCCGAGGCCGAAGTGCGCGATGTCCTCGACGAGCTCCAGCGGTTACGGGCCCGCGTCCCGCTGCTCTCCGGAGCGCTGGCCGCCTCCACCGACGGCCTGGTCCTGGCCCACGACACACCGGGCGTCGAGGCGGAGGGCGTCGCCGCCCTCACCGCCGCCGCCCTCGGCGTCTCCATCCGGATGACGGACGCCACCGGCCGCGGCGGCTTCCGCGAACTGCTCGTCCGCGGCGGCAACGGCTACATCGCCGCCTACGCCGCCGGCTCCTCCGCCGTCCTGACCCTGCTCGCCGAGGACCGCATCAACGTCGGCCGGCTGCATCTGGAGGGCCGCCGCTCCGGCACCCGGATCGGCGAACTCGTCGACGCCGCGCTGGAACGCGTGGAGCGACCCGCCCCCGCCTCCCGCTCCCTTCCCCCACGCCCCTCCGGCACGCCGGATCGCGCCCTGCCGCAGCGCCCGACGTAGCGCGCCCGCGCCCTGCCGCAGCGCCCGACGTAGCACGCCGGGGCCCGGCCGTCCGCCTCCCCCCACCCCGTACCACCGCACCCACCGGGACTCGGCCATCACGCAGAAGCCCGCGCACCAGCCCGCCCCGAAACCAGCACGGAAACCGGCACCGGAACCAGCACAGGGGCCGGCGCAGAAACGGAACCGGTCACCGCGACCGGCCAGGGAAAGGAAACGAGCCTCCATGGCGAACACCGAAGCGTCTCTGAAGGAAGCGATGAGTTCGATCGAGGGCACCACGGGCGTCGCCCTCGTCGACTACACGAGCGGGATGGCCCTGGGCACGCTCGGCGGCGGCAAGGACTTCAACCTGGAGGTCGCCGCCGCCGGCAACACCGACGTG
This sequence comes from Streptomyces sp. V2I9, assembly GCF_030817475.1. Lineage (NCBI taxonomy): Bacteria > Bacillati > Actinomycetota > Actinomycetes > Kitasatosporales > Streptomycetaceae > Streptomyces > Streptomyces sp. V2I9. The sequence goes on from NZ_JAUSZJ010000002.1 coordinate 2,521,512, forward strand.
ATCCGCGCCAAGCTCCGCACCATGGAGCACCTGGGGCTCAAGGAGGAGATCGAGGACATCCTGATCACGCTCAACAGCCAGTACCACCTGATCCGGCTGCTCAGGACCCGCGGCAGCAACGGCCTGTTCCTCTACCTGGTGCTGGACGCGAGCCGGGCGAACCTGGCCATGGCCCGCCACCAGCTGAAGAAGATCGAGGCGGAACTGGAGGTCTGACCCGGCCCCGCGCCACGTCCTCGACCCCGGCGACGCCGCGCCCGCCCGGCGCGGCGTCCCGCGGCCCGCAGGACCTGGCCTGGAGTCGGGTCCCTTGCCGAGCGGCCCCGGCCGGGCGCGCGGAACCCGTCCCGGCGCGAGCGGACCCGTCCGGGCAGGGCTCTCGCTCCGTCTCACTCCACGAAGAGACCGCGCGCCGCCGCCCGTACGTCGAACTCCTCCAACCGCGCCTGGGCGTCGGGCAGTCCGTCGCACATCGCCTCCAGCAGCACCCGGCCCAGCAGCATCGGCGCGCAGACGGTGTCGAAGGAGAGCCCTGCGCCGATCGCCGCCGGGAGCAGGAGATCGCTGTGCTGGGCGACGGGCGCGAAGGCGGAGTCCGCGACGGTCACCACGGTCAGCCCCTGGTCCCGTGCGTACGCGAGCGCGTCCACGGTCTCCTTGGGGTGGCGCGGCAGCGCGAAGCACATCAGGGCGGTGGCCCCGGCGCGGCGTGCGGAGTCGATCCGGTCGGCCAGCATGCTGCCGCCCTCGTCGAGCACCCGGACGTCGGGGTGCACCTTGGCGGCGAAGTAGCCGAAGCCGCGCGCCTGCGAGGAGGCGGCGCGCAGTCCCAGCACGGGCAGCGGCCGGGAACCGGCGAGGAGCCGCCCGGCCCGCTCGACGGGCGTGGGGTCGGCGAGCACGTCACAGAGGTGCTGAAGGTTCTCGATCTCGGCACGGACGGCCTGCTGGTACTCGTTGTACGTCTCCCCCGCGTCCTCCTGCTCCGCGTCGGCGGGCGCGACCTCGCGCAGGTGTCTGCGCAGCGCCGGATAGCCGTCGAAGCCGAGGGCGACGGCGAAGCGGGTGACGGAGGGCTGGCTGACCCCGGCCAGTTCGGCCACCTCGACGCTGGAGAGGAACGCGGCGTCGGCGGCCCGGCGGACCATGCAGTGCGCGATGCGCCGCTGGGTGGGCGTGAGCCGGTGGCCCTCGAAGAGCCGCTGCAACCGTGCGGCGGGGCTGCTCCCGCTCATGGTGTCCCCTTGCTGAATCCCTCGCGCCCCGACCGGCGCCCCGACCGTTCCATTCAGCCAGGTAGGTCGCTGTATGTCCATATGCAAGGGGTGGGGGCGGGCAGGGCCGGTGCGGGCGGGACGGGCGCCCGGGGGGGTCAACCCTCAGCGATCCGGGGGTTAGCCCCACTGTCACGGGGGCCCCGGCTCCGTACCATCTTCGGTATGGAAGCCCGTGACCACGAGCTCAAGAAGGAGCTCGCCGCCACCCTTCAGGCGCGCGGCGAGCTCGGCGCGGAGTACGAGCCCGCGCTGATCGACTCGTTCCTGGAGAAGGTGGAGCAGCGCCTCGACACGACGCTCGACCGCCGGGTCCGCCGTCAGCTCGCCGAGCAGCAGATGACCGCCGCCCGGCCGCCGCGCCCCTCGGAGCCGGGGGGCTTCGGGGAGCGGCACGGCCTGGGGATCGTCTCGCTGATCCTGGCCGTCCCGCTGTCCGCGATCGGTGTCGTGAACGCCGACCTCGAAGGGCTGGTCGTGGCCTGGCTCGGCATCGTCGGCGTCAACGCGTTCCAGGCGGTTCGGAGCGGGGCCCTGTTCCGTCGCCGGGACGAGCGCGCGAGGTCGGGCCGGTGGGAGTGAGCCACCCCCTCGGACAAGGGACCGGGCCACGGCCCGAGTACCGGGAGCATGTCGCGGGGACCGCCGCACCCCCGGTCACCCGGAGGGCGGGACGACGGCGGTCCCCGCGAGGGACGCGGTCCGGGTCAGGGCCGGTATTCCGCGTCCGGGCGACGGTGGAGGTCCGGGAGCCGCTCCGTAGTCCGGTGTCGCCGTTCTGGGTGCCGGCGGGTTTCCCCGCCGACACCCACCAAGGTGCCGGAGCCGTGTTAAGCGGGTGCTGCGCGGACATGACGTGCTCGTACCGTTTTCACGAAGCGCCGCCCCGGGTGCCCTGCCGGGCCGTCAGGCCTTCGCCGCGCCCGCGTCCTTCGCCAGGAACGCCAGGAGGTCCTGCCTGCTCACGACGCCCTTGGGTTTGCCCTCGACGAGCACGATCGCCGCGTCGGCCCCTTCCGCGCCGCTGAGCACGGCCATCAGGTCCTCGACCGGTTCGCCCGAGCCGACCTGCGGCAGCGGGGCCGACATGTGCTTCTCCAGCGCGTCGCCCAGCGAGGCGCGCTGGGTGAACAGCGCGTCCAGCAGCTGCCGCTCCACGACGGAGCCGATGACCTCGGCGGCCATCACGTCCGGGTGGCCGGCCCCGGGCTTCACGATGGGCATCTGGGAGACGCCGTACTCGCGGAGCACCTCGATGGCCTCGCCGACCGTCTCCTCCGGGTGCATGTGGACGAGGGAGGGCATCGGGCCCTCCTTGAAGTCCAGGACCGCACCGACGTTGGCGGAGGTGCCGGTGTTCTCCAGGAAGCCGTAGTCGGCCATCCACTCGTCGTTGAAGATCTTGCTGAGGTAGCCGCGCCCGCTGTCGGGGAGCAGGACCACGACGACGTCGTCGGGTCCGAGCCGCTTGGCGACCTCCAGGGCCCCGACGACCGCCATGCCGCAGGAGCCGCCGACGAGCAGGCCCTCCTCCTTGGCGAGACGGCGGGTCATCTGGAAGGAGTCCTTGTCGGACACCGCGACGATCTCGTCGGTCACGTTCCGGTCGTAGGCGCTCGGCCAGAAGTCCTCGCCGACGCCCTCGACCAGGTACGGACGGCCGGAGCCGCCGGAGTAGACCGAGCCCTCCGGGTCCGCGCCGACGACCGTGACCGCACCGCCGCTGACCTCCTTGAGGTAGCGCCCGGTGCCGCTGATCGTGCCGCCGGTGCCGACGCCCGCGACAAAGTGGGTGATCTTCCCCTCCGTCTGCTCCCACAGCTCGGGACCGGTGGTCTCGTAGTGCGAGCGCGGGTTGTTCGGGTTGGAGTACTGGTCCGGCTTCCAGGCCCCCGGTGTCTCGGTGACCAGCCGGTCGGAGACGTTGTAGTACGAGTCGGGGTGCTCGGGGTCGACGGCGGTGGGGCAGACGACCACCTCGGCGCCGTACGCGCGCAGCACGTTGATCTTGTCCGTGGACACCTTGTCAGGGCAGACGAAGATGCACTTGTAGCCCTTCTGCTGGGCGACGATGGCGAGCCCGACGCCCGTGTTGCCACTGGTCGGCTCGACGATCGTGCCGCCGGGCTTCAGCTCCCCGCTCTGCTCGGCCGCCTCGATCATGCGCAGCGCGATGCGGTCCTTCACCGACCCGCCGGGGTTGAAGTACTCGACCTTGGCCAGGACGGTCGCCTGGATACCTGCCGTGACGTTGCGCAGCCTCACCAGCGGGGTGTTGCCGACAAGACTGATCATCGAATCGTGGAATTGCACCGTGTACTCCGGGATCTCCGAGATGGTCCGGCCCAGAGTATGCGTACGAGGCGCACTGTGCGTACGGGAAGGAGTACTCCGAGCCCCGAGCGGGGCAAGTAGGTACATGTACGGCTGTACGGCGAGGAGGAGGTGGACCGGACTGTGTCGAGAGCACGGGTGGCACGGCGGATCGCGGCGGGCGCGGCCTACGGCGGTGGCAGCATCGGGTTGATCGGTGCGGCCGCCGTGGGCGTGTTCCTGGCGGAGGTCCAGCTCGCGAAGAGGCAGGTCGGCGGGGGTACGGCTCCGGTTCCGCCGAGCGCGGACGGACGGTACGGAGTGGCGTTCGCCGGGCCGAGCGACGCGATGCGGCTCGGGATGCTCGGGGACTCGACGGCCGCCGGCCAGGGGGTGCGGCGGGCCGGTCAGACGCCCGGCGCCCTGCTGGCCTCAGGTCTGGCGGCCGTGGCCGAACGGCCGGTGGACCTGCGGAACGTGGCCCTGCCGGGGGCCCGGTCGGACGATCTGGACCGGCAGGTGTCGCTGCTGCTCGCGGACCCGGCCCGCACCCCGGACGTCTGCGTGATCATGATCGGGGCGAACGACGTCACCCACCGGATGCCCGCGACCCAGTCGGTGCGCTGTCTGACGACGGCGGTGCGCAGGCTGCGGACGGCGGGGGCGGAGGTGGTCGTCGGGACCTGCCCGGACCTGGGCACGATCGAGCCGGTCTACCAGCCGTTGCGCTGGCTGGCCCGGCGGGTGAGCCGTCAGCTGGCGGCGGCGCAGACGATCGGCGTGGTCGAGCAGGGCGGCCGTACGGTGTCGCTGGGCGATCTGCTGGGCCCTGAGTTCGCGGCGAACCCGCGCGAGCTGTTCGGACCGGACAACTACCACCCCTCCGCCGAGGGCTATGCCACGGCAGCCATGGCGGTGCTGCCGACGCTGTGCGCGGTGCTGGGCCTGTGGCCGGAGAGCGACCGGCTGGACGGTACCCGGAGCGAGAACATCCTGCCGGTGGCGAAGGCCGCGTCCCGCGCCGCCCGCGAGGCCGGTACGGAGGTCACGGGGGCCCGCGCACCGTGGGCCCTCCTCAAGCACCGCCGGCGGCGGCGTCTGCCCGCCACCACGGAGCCCACACCGCACGCCCACCCGGACACCGCCCACGGGCACGCGTAGGCGGGGCCGCGATCCTCGCCCGGCACGGGGGAGCCGGGCCGGGTGGCGGGAGCCGGGCGCGACCCGGCTCCCCCCGGCCGGCCTGAGCAAGCGCTTAGAAAAGAGTTCCGCATCACATGGCCTGCCGGGTGACCCCGGCGATACGTCCGGGTAACTTCCAGAGGAGTTCCGCCCGTCCGCAGACCCTCCCAGCCCGTCGTACAGCTTTCCAGCCCCTTGGAGCCACGTGATGCCCGAAGCCGTGATCGTCTCTGCCGCCCGTTCGCCGATCGGCCGCGCCTTCAAGGGGTCCCTGAAGGACCTGCGCGCGGACGACCTGACCGCCACGATCATCCAGACCGCGCTGGCCAAGGTCCCCGAGCTGGACCCGAAGGACATCGACGACCTGATGCTGGGCTGCGGCCTGCCGGGCGGCGAGCAGGGCAACAACCTGGGCCGCATCATCGCCGTGCAGATGGGGATGGACCACCTTCCCGGCTGTACGGTCACCCGCTACTGCTCCTCCTCGCTGCAGACGAGCCGGATGGCGCTGCACGCGATCAAGGCGGGCGAGGGCGATGTCTTCATCTCGGCCGGTGTCGAGATGGTGTCCCGTTTCGCCAAGGGCAACTCCGACAGCCTCCCGGACACGCACAACCCGCTGTTCGCCGAGGCGGAGGCCCGCACCGCCGCCCGCGCCGAGGAGTCCGGCGCGAGCTGGCACGACCCGCGCGAGGACGGCCTCGTCCCCGACGCGTACATCTCGATGGGGGCAGACGGCCGAGAACCTGGCCCGGCTCAAGGGCGTCACCCGCCAGGACATGGACGAGTTCGGCGTACGGTCGCAGAACCTGGCCGAGGAGGCCCTGAAGAACGGGTTCTGGGAGCGGGAGATCACTCCGGTCACCACCCCCGACGGCACGGTCGTCGCCAAGGACGACGGCCCGCGCGCGGGCGTCACGTTGGAGGGCGTGCAGGGGCTGAAGCCGGCCTTCCGCCCCGACGGCATGATCACCGCGGCCAACTGCTGCCCGCTCAACGACGGCGCCGCCGCCCTGGTGATCATGTCCGACACCAAGGCGCGCGAGCTGGGTCTCACCCCGCTGGCCCGGATCGTCTCCACCGGCGTCTCCGGCCTCTCCCCCGAGATCATGGGGTACGGCCCGGTCGAGGCCAGCAAGCAGGCGCTGAAGCGGGCGGGCCTGACCGTCGGTGACATCGACCTCGCCGAGATCAACGAGGCGTTCGCCGCCCAGGTCATCCCCTCCTACCGGGACCTCGGCCTGCCGCTGGACAAGGTCAACGTCAACGGCGGCGCGATCGCGGTCGGCCACCCCTTCGGCATGACCGGCGCGCGCATCACCGGCACGCTGATCAACAGCCTCCAGTTCCACGACAAGCAGTTCGGCCTGGAGACGATGTGCGTGGGCGGCGGCCAGGGCATGGCGATGGTGATCGAGCGGCTGAGCTGAGCCGCAGCGGAGGGTAGGGGTCGCCCGAGGAACGAGGGCGGCACCTGCCCGCAGCGGAGGCGACGCTCAGCGCGACCACCGGCACAGAGCGGCTGAGCCGAGCCGCAGCGGGTCCCTCGCCGCCGGGGTTGTGAACCCCGTCGAGCTCCGACCGTGACCGAATCTCCCCCAGGATGTGATCTGCATCCCGGGGGAGAGTCGTTTCCGCAGGTCAGCACGGATATCGGGCGAAACGGAGGACCGAAAGACCTGTCCATTTCGTGACGTAATGCACTGACAGCCCGTACCGGTACAGGCCAAGCTGATGTAGGAAGTCGGGGGTATCGATGGAACCGGGAGTATGTCAGTGAGCGCCATGCCGTTTGCCTTGTTGCTGACCACCGCCGCTGCCACGGCCGTCGGCGCCGCCGCGCTGCACGCCGCTCACGGGCTGCGCAAGCAGGTCGTGGCGCTGCGCACGGAGCTGGCCGCCGGCCTTGCTCCCGGTGCCTGCGTACCGCACCAGAGCCGCAGTACGGCCACCCCGGCCGACGAGATACGCGCGGCCGTGGCCGAGGCGCTGGCCGAGGAGCGCGAGCGGGAGCTGGCCGAGGCGCGGGCCTTCTGGGCCGCCCAGGAAGCCCGCGACGCCGCCGACGCCCCGTCCCTGCTGGGGGGTCTGTCCGGCCTCGGCGACGACGCCCCGTACTACTTGCCCCGGCAGGCCGACTTCGCCGGTCTGGAGTCGATGGACCTCGAAGCGGCCGAGGCCATGGAGGAGCTCGTGGAGTTGAGCGAGCGGGCCCTCGCGGAGAGTGAGCAGCCCTTCGCGGAGCACGAGATCGGTGAGCTGACCGACCTTCCGGAGATGGCGGACGTCGCGGAGGTCACGGAGTTCCCCGAGGACTCCCCCGAGCTGGCCGCCGCCCGCCGCCGCCACCCTTCGCACCCGGACTTCGTCCCCGTGCAGACGCCGGTGGTCACCGACCACGAGCGCACCGTGAACCGGCTGGAGGAGCTGGCCGACACGGCGACCGAGCTGACCGACGTGCGGCCCGGCCCGCTGGGCACGCTGGACGTGTACGTCTTCGCCGACGGCACCACGCTCTGCATGACCCCCGGCCACCGCGAGACCGCCGAGCGGCTCGCGGACGCGCTGCGGGCGGGCCGGCAGCCGGTGCTGCTGGGCGGCTCGGGTGTCTCCGGCGCCTACGCACTGACCTTCTCCTGCGGCGAGGACAACGTGTACATCCTCGCGGACCGCGTCATCGCCTCGTTCTGACCGCCGGGCGCGGTGCGCTCGCCGGAGAGGGCGAGAACCCGCGCCGCCGACCGGCAACCCCATCACGCACGCGGAGGACCGCGGCTCACGCGAATGTCCGCGCCGCCGCTTCCCCGACGTACCGCACGGCCTCGTCCAGCTCCCGGGACGAGGCCGTTTCCAGTGCCACGGCCAGGTCCCGCCCGGCGACGGCGACCTGGTCGCCCACCGCGAACATCCCGGCGTCCGGCAGCTCACGCGGCTCGGCGGCCGGGTTCTCCAGGCGCTGGGCCCGTACGGCGAGCTCCCGCGCGGCGGCCAGCGCCTCGGCGGCCGCACCGCGCTGGAGGCGGCTCTGCGGGGCCGAGCGCAGCCGGTCGGCGAAACGGTCCACGGCCAGGATCAGGGGCGTCGTATCGAGCACGCGGCCGACCCTACGCGCCCCTCCCGTACGGCCGCCAACGCGTCCGGTCCCGCGCACCCGCGCCCTCCCGACGTCCCGGAACGCGGAACGGCCCGCAGGCGCGATGCCTGCGGGCCGTTCCGGTGCCACGGGTCCTGCGGGTGCCGCCGCGCGGCCGATCAGTCGTCGCCGCTGAGGATCGCGACCAGGCGCAGCATCTCGACGTAGATCCACACCAGGGTCACGGTGAGGCCGAAGGCGGCCAGCCACGCCTCCTCGCGCGGAGCGCCGTACGCGATGCCGTCCTCGACCTGCTTGAAGTTCAGGGCGAGGATGGCCGCGCCGATGACGATGGCCACGATGCCGAAGACGACGCCGAGCGCGCCGCTGCGGAAGCCGAGGCCGTCACCGCCGCCGAAGACGGCGAACAGGAGGTTCACCATCATCAGCAGCATGAAGCCGATGGCGGCCGCCATCACGAAGCCGTAGAAACGGCGCGTGACGCGGATCAGCCGGGTGCGGTAGGCGATCAGCACACCGGCGAAGACCGCCATGGTGCCGAGCACCGCCTGCATCGCCGCACCGGGGGCGACGTACATGCTGACGATGTTGCTGACGATGCCGAGGAAGACACCCTCGAACGCGGCGTACGTCAGGATCAGCGCCGGCGAGGGCCGACGCTTGAACGAGTTGACCAGCGACAGCACGAAGCCGATGAGCGCGGCGCCGATGGCCACGCCGTAGGCGCTGCTCAGGTTCGCCTGGTCGACCGGCATGACCCACCACGCGATGGCGGCGGCCACGATCACCGTGCCGAGCGTCATCGCCGTACGCGTCACCACGTCGTCGATGGTCATCGCGTCCGGGCGGGCGGGCGCCTGCGGGGCGCCGTGCGGGTCCGTCTGCGCGTAGGGGTTGGTGGCGTACGGGTTGGCGGCGGTGCCCTGTGCGTACGGGTTGCCCGTCGCGGGGGCCCCGGCCTGCGGCGCCGCGTTGAAGCCCGCGTGGCCGTTGTCGCGGCTGAAGCCCCGTCGCGAGAAGACCGGGTTGCTGCTCCTCATTTCACTCCTCCATGGCCACACTGCGTGGCCTTGCCACAAGAGTAATGGGTAGGCAAAAGAATCACCCTAGTGCCGGCGGAGGATCTTTCCGCCCGGCATGCCACGAAGCCTGCCGGAGGGTCCGGGGCGGCGCTACGGGCCGGGGCGGGCGGCTCGACGGAGCCGGGACGGCGGAAGGAAGGGCGGCGGGCCGGGACGGCGGTGACGGTGCGGGCCGGACGGGTCACGCTCGGTGGGAAGCTTGGTGCCCGGAGCCGGACTCGAACCGGCACGCCCCCGAGGGGCAGCGAGGTTTAAGCTCGCCGTGTCTACGTTCCACCATCCGGGCGTGCCACGCGGCTCCGCGTATGGCTACCGACCCTAACCGGGGCCGTCCCTCGATCAGCGGAACACTGGCGCGATGTTGTCTTATTTTATTGACCGTTTGAGGGTCCGTCAGCATATGACGGCGGGCTGACCACACCACCGCGACCGATCATGGGCGGCCCGTGCACCGCACGGGATTGACGGAAAGTCGCCGCACTCGTACGGCCCAACACGCCAGGTCCGCGCCAGGGTCCGCCACGGCATTCGCCACCCTCGGGTCCGGCGCCGCCCCGGACCCGGCTCCGGCGCCGTCCGCCCACCGTCGCGGCGCCCCTTCTTCCGCGCCGCCGGACGCTCACTCCGGGTGACCACGGGAGGGGCCGCGACCGGGCGCCGCCGCCGCACCTCGGGGTCGGTGTCATACCCGAGGAGGACGTACGGGCACGGTGGTGCGACTCAAGAGGGCCTCGGGAACGGGCATCGGGAGGGACGTCCCGGCGCGATCGGGCCGTAAGGATGGGGTAAGTCCCCGAGGCATGGCGTCGAAGCCGGCCTCAGCACGGCCCCGGGCATCCGCCTCACCGAACCAGGAGCGTCCCAGTGACCACCACCCCCACCGTTCACCGCGCCACCACGGTGGCCGCCCGCGCCACGGAGCTGTCGAAGGTCTACGGCGAGGGCGAGACACAGGTCGTCGCCCTGGACCGGGTGTCCGTGGACTTCCCGCAGGGGGAGTTCACCGCGATCATGGGCCCGTCCGGCTCCGGCAAGTCGACGCTGATGCACTGCGTCGCCGGGCTCGACAGCTTCAGCAGCGGTTCGGTGCGCATCGGCGAGACCGAGCTGTCCACGCTGAAGGACAAGCAGCTCACGCAGTTGCGCCGGGACAAGATCGGCTTCATCTTCCAGGCGTTCAACCTGCTGCCGACGCTCACCGCGCTGGAGAACATCACCCTGCCGATGGACATCGCGGGCCGGAAGCCGGACGCCGCGTGGCTGCAGAAGGTGATCGACATGGTGGGGCTCTCCGACCGGCTGAAGCACCGCCCGACCGAGCTCTCCGGCGGTCAGCAGCAGCGCGTCGCCGTGGCCCGCGCCCTGGCCTCGCAGCCCGAGATCATCTTCGGTGACGAGCCGACCGGGAACCTGGACTCCCGCTCCGGCGCCGAGGTCCTCGGCTTCCTGCGCAACTCGGTGCGCGAGATGGGCCAGACCGTGGTGATGGTGACCCACGACCCGGTGGCCGCCTCCTACGCGGACCGGGTCATCTTCCTCGCCGACGGCGCGGTCGTCGACCAGATGATCCAGCCGACCGCCGACGGGGTCCTCGACCGGATGAAGGCGTTCGACGCGAAGGGCCGCACCAGCTGACGCCGCCGGCCGGTCGCCCCGCGCAGCCCGGCCGCCGCACAGCCGACGCGTACGGCCTCCGTACCCCGCGTGCGCCCCTGCCCTCCCCTTCCGCATCTCCGGAACCCATCCCAGGACACAGACATGTTCCGTACCGCCCTGCGCAATGTGCTCGCGCACAAGGCCAGGCTGCTGATGACCGTGCTCGCCGTCATGCTCGGCGTAGCGTTCGTCTCCGGCACCCTCGTCTTCACCGACACCCTCGGCAACGCCTTCCGCAACCAGTCCGCCAAGAGCTATGACGACGTCGCCGTCTCCGTCGAGACGTACGCCGGCGGGCACGACGAGAAGACCCCGGGCATCGACGACGCCACCCTGGAGAAGATCCGGGGCCTGGACGGCGTGGCCTCCGCCACCGGCCGCGTCACCGGCTTCGCCGGGGTCGCCGACCCGGACGGCAAGCTGATCGGCAACGGCTGGTCCAACACCGGGGCGAACTTCGCCCCCGGCGAGGACGGCAAGGACGCGAGCTACGACTTCACCGACGGCTCGGGCCCGGCGAAGAACGGCTCGGTCGCACTCGACAAGGACACCGCCCAGAAGGGCGAGTACCGCGTCGGCGACCCGGTGCGGGTCGCCACCAACGGCCCGGTGAAGGAGTACACGCTCTCGGGGATCTTCACCACCGAGGACGGCGCGGTGAACGCGGGCGGCAGCCTCGTGCTGTTCGACACCGCGACCGCCCAGAAGCTCTACCTGAAGCCCGGCGTCTTCCAGAACGCCACGATCTCCGCGGAGGACGGCGTCTCCGACCAGAAGCTGCTGGACGAGATCACGCCGCTGCTGCCGAAGGACGCCACCGCGCAGACCGGCAAGAAGCTGGCGGACCAGCAGGCGAAGGACATCGAGTCCGGCCTGAACAGCCTCAACACCATGCTGCTGGCCTTCGCGGGCATCGCCCTGTTCGTCGGCGTCTTCCTCATCGCCAACACCTTCACCATGCTGATCGCCCAGCGCACCCGTGAGCTGGCCCTGATGCGCGCCATCGGTGCCACCCGCCGCCAGATCAAGCGCTCGGTGCTGCTGGAGGCCGCCGTCGTCGGCACCCTCGCCTCGGTCATCGGCTTCGCCCTCGGTCTCGGCCTCGCCACCGGTCTGCGCTCCGCGATGGGCCTGATGGGCGGCAAGATCCCCGCCGGACCCCTGATCGTCTCGCCGACGGCCGTCGGCTCCGCCTTCGCGGTCGGCATCCTGATCACCGTGCTCGCCGCCTGGCTGCCCGCCCGCCGGGCCGCCAAGATCGCCCCGGTCGCCGCGATGAGCAGCGTCCACGCCACCGCCACCGTCAAGTCCCTGGTCGTACGGAACTCGATCGGCGGCGTGATCGCCCTGCTCGGCTCGGCAGGCATTGTCGGCGGTGCGGCGAGCGGCGGCGCGTCCGGCCGGCAGCTGATCGCGGGCGGAGCCTTCTTCACCCTGATCGGCGTCATCATCCTGATCCCGCTGCTCTCCCGCCCGGTGATCGCCCTGGTCCGGCCGCTGCTGAAGAAGCTGTTCGGCGTCTCCGGGAAGCTGGCCTCGCAGAACGCGGTCCGCAACCCGCGCCGCACCGGAGCCACCGCATCCGCCCTGGCCATCGGGCTGACCCTGGTCACCGGCATCTCGGTGCTCGGCTTCACGCTCGGCCAGGCCATCGACAAGATGACCACGGACAACATCAAGGCCGACTACATGGTCTCGATGGCCAGCGGCGACTCGCTCGACCCGTCGACGCTCGACGCGCTGGCGAAGGCCGACGGCGTCTCCGCCCTCTCCCCGCAGCAGGCCGTCGGGTTCGAGGTGGACGGCGAGTTCCAGTCCGCCTCCGCCGTCACCCCGGGCGACGTGGAGAAGGTCTTCTCGCTGACGACCGTGTCCGGTTCGATCGGCTCGCTGAAGGACGGCCGGGTCGCGGTCGGCACCGAGACCGCGAAGTCGAACGGCTGGAAGACCGGTGACACGCTGCCGGTGAAGTTCGAGGACGAGAAGAAGGGCGAGCTGACGATCGGGGCGCTCTACGAGGAGAACGAGTTCCTCTCGCCCTTCGTGATCCCGAAGGAGCTGGCGGACCAGCACGGCGGCTCCTCCCGGCCCGAGATCCGCGAGATCTGGATCAAGACGGACGGCGGCGCGAGCACGGCCCACGAGCAGTCCATCGTGGACGCTCTCGGCGACAACCCGGCGATGAGCGTCATGGACCGGCAGGACATCCGCGACATGTTCGGCGGCTTCGTCAACACCGCCCTGAACATCATGTACGGGCTGCTCGCCATGGCCTTGCTGATCGCGGTCCTCGGGGTCGTCAACACCCTCGCGATGTCGGTGTTCGAGCGGCAGCAGGAGATCGGCATGCTCCGCGCGATCGGTCTCGACCGGGGCCGCGTGAAGCGGATGATCCGGCTGGAGGCCGTCGTCATCTCGGTCTTCGGCGCGGTGATCGGGGTCGGCCTGGGTGTCTTCCTCGGCTGGGCGATCGGCCGGACCCTGTCCTCGGACATCCCCGGCTATGCGCTGGTCATCCCGTGGGACCGGCTCGGCATCTTCCTCCTCCTGGCCGGCCTGGTGGGCGTCCTCGCCTCGCTGTGGCCCGCCCGCAGCGCCGCGAAGCTCAACATGCTGACGGCGATCAAGACGGAGTAGTCCGGGCCCGGCAGGGCCGGGACTCGGGGACGACGAGGGGCCGGTGCACCGCGGAAGCGGTGCGCCGGCCCCTCGCCCGTGTCCGGGCGCGTACGGGCAGGCGTACGGGTCAGGCCCCGCTGCCCCCGGCGGACTCCGTCCAGGTGCGGGCGCGCAGCGGCATCCGGGAGGCGCCGCCGTCCAGCGGGCGCACCGCGAGGATCTGGTTGACGCCGATCTGGTGGTGTTCGAAGGAGAGCGCGGAGGCGGCCATGTACAGCCGCCAGACCCGCGCCCGGCCCGGCGAGGTGGCGCGTACCGCCTGCTCCCAGTGCTGCTCCAGGTTGGCCACCCAGCGGCGCAGGGTCAGCGCGTAGTGCTCGCGCAGCGCCTCGACGTCCCTCGCCTCGAACCCGGCCTCCTCCAGGAGGGTCAGGGTGCGGCCGAGCGGGGCCAGTTCCCCGTCGGGGAAGACGTAGGCGTCGATGAACGCGTCGATGCGGTAGGCGTCCTCGTCCCTCTCGGGGCGGCGGGCGATCTGGTGGTTCAGGAGGCGGCCGCCGGGCTTCAGGAGCGCGTACAGGTCGTCGGCGTACTCCCGGTAGCGGACGGAGCCGACGTGCTCGGCCATGCCGATCGAGGAGATCGCGTCGTACGGTCCGTCGTGGACGTCCCGGTAGTCCTGGACGCGGATCTCCACACGGTCGGTCAGGCCCGCGTCGGCGACGCGCTTGCGGGCCAGGGCAGCCTGCTCCCGCGAGAGGGTGATGCCGGTGACCCGCGCCCCGTGGTGACGGGCGGCGTGGATGGCCATCGAGCCCCAGCCGCAGCCGACGTCCAGGAGCCGGTCGCCCTCCTGGAGGGCGAGCTTGCGGCAGACGAGGTCGAGCTTGTCGCGCTGGGCTTCCTCCAAGGTCCCGCCGTCCTGCCAGTAGGCGCAGGAGTAGACCAGGGAGGGGCCGAGGACCAGGGCGTAGAAGTCGTTGCCGACGTCGTAGTGGTGGCTGATGGCCTGTCGGTCCCGGTGCCGGGTGTGCAGCGGCCCGGAGCGGCGGCGCACCTCCTCGGCGGGCGGAGCGGGCGGCGGCCAGGGGCCCGCGAGCCGGAGGAGACCACGGGCGAAGGCGCGCGCCCGCGGGTCGCGCACCGGGTGGACGGAGTCGTCCGCGTCACGCTCCCAGAGCAACCCCGCCAGGCGGCCGAGCGCCTCGTACAGATCGCCCTCGACGTCGATCTCTCCGGCCACCCAGGCGCGGGCCAGGCCCAGTTCGCCCGGCTTCCACAGGAGCCGTCGCAGGGCGCGGCGACGGCGGATCACCAGGACCGGGGCGTCGGGCGGACCCGACTCGCTGCCGTCCCAGGCGCGGATGCGGACCGGCAGGGGCTGTGAGAGCAACTCTTCGGCGAGAGCGGTCAGCCGCGACGCGGCGTCTGCCATGGCGCACACCTCCGTGGTGTTTCCCCGACAAGCACAACAGGCACAGGCGAACGGACATGCTCGTGGCCCCGCCGCGACACCCGGTGCCGGAGGCGAGGCACACCCGCGTCAACTGTCCCCGCACTCCCCGTCATCCCGCTACCGGGCAATGAGACGGCAAAGCGTGTGTCCGCGCCATCCGTGCGGCCGGGAAGAGGCCCTGACGTACCGTCCCCTCCCCGGAAACGCCGAAGGGGCCGTCCGCACCACGGATGGCGGACGGCCCCTTCGGGCGTCGTACGGAGCGCTCCTCGCGGAGCGGATCACCGGAGGGTCAGGAGGCCTTGGCCTTCTCGCCCTCGGTCTTGGCGGCGGCCGGAGCCGGGGCCGGCTTGGCGGCCTCGTAGAACTCCTCGCGCGGCGTCTCCATGGCGCCGAGCGAGACGACCTCGCGCTTGAGGAACATCGCCAGCGTCCAGTCGGCGAAGATCCGGATCTTGCGGTTCCAGGTCGGCATCGCCATGCCGTGGTAGCCGCGGTGCATGTACCAGGCGAGACGGCCCTTGAGCTTGATCTTCACCTTGCCCATGACGATCATCGCTACGCCCTTGTGCAGGCCGAGACCGGCGACCGCACCCTTGTTGGCGTGGCTGTACTCCTTCTGCGGGAAGCCCCGCATGCCGGAGATCACGTTGTCGCCGAGGACCTTCGCCTGACGCAGCGCGTGCTGGGCGTTGGGCGGGCACCAGGCGTTCGGGTTGCCGGCGCGGCGGCCGACCATGTCCGGCACCTGGGCGTTGTCGCCCGCGGCCCAGATGTAGTCGGTGCCCTGCACCTGGAGCTTCTCGGAGGTGTCCACGTGGCCGCGGGGGCCGAGCGGCAGGCCGAAGCGGGCCAGCGCCGGGTTCGGCTTCACACCGGCGGTCCACACGATGGTGCTGGAGTCGACCTCCAGGCCGTTCTTGAGGACCACGTGGCCGTCGACGCAGGAGTCCATCGAGGTGGAGAGGTAGATCTCCACACCGCGGCTCTCCAGGTGCTCCTTGCCGTAGGCGCCCAGCTTCGGGCCGACCTCGGGAAGGATCTTGTCGGCGGCGTCGACCAGGATGAAGCGCATGTCCTCGCGCTTCACGTTGGTGTAGTACTTGGCCGCGTCGCGGGCCATGTCCTCCACCTCGCCGATGGTCTCCGCGCCGGCGAAGCCGCCGCCCACGAAGACGAACGTCAGCGCCTTGCGGCGGACGTCCTCGTCGGTCGTGGAGTCGGCCTTGTCCAGCTGCTCCAGGACGTGGTTGCGCAGGCCGATGGACTCCTCGATGCCCTTCATGCCGATGCCCTGCTCGGCGAGGCCGGGGATCGGGAAGGTACGGGAGACCGCGCCCATCGCGATGACCAGGTAGTCGAAGGGCAGCTCGTAGGCCTCGCCGACGAGCGGCGCGACCGTGGCGACCTTGCGGTCCTGGTCGATGGTCGTGACCCGACCGGTGAGAACCTCAGCCTTGGGCAGCACGCGTCGCAGCGGGACGACGACATGCCGAGGCGAGATGCTGCCGGCGGCAGCTTCGGGGAGGAAGGGCTGGTACGTCATGTACGACCGCGGGTCGACGACCGTGACGGTCGCCTCTCCGTATCGCATCTTCTTCAGAATGCGACGAGCTGCGTACAGGCCTACGTACCCACCGCCTACAACGAGGATCCTGGGACGCTCCGTGGTGCTCATGCCATCGAGTATCCACCCCTCCCGAGGGGGGTGCTCGTGAGCCCCTTCACAAGGATTGACCGGCCCTCTGCTACACTTCGCCGCCCACGTGACCCAGGTCATGGTTGACCGAGGGAACCAGAACACCCCCGGAAACGTTGTGCACCGCCTGTGAGCTGGCCCTTGACCCTTCCGGCAGGGTGAACCACGGGCCCTCCGGACACGGGCGGGACGCCCTCGGAGCGGGCGCGCCGCACCCTCGCACGGGCCCCGACACCCCCCACAGGACCCCGAACGGCCCCCACGGCGACCAACCGGACCCGATTCCTTGTGAAGAAGTTCACGAACTTTCTCGCCCCACCCCACCGATTCGCCCCCCGGAGGGGCCTCCGGGGGGCGAATCGAAGCTCAACGGTGCAGGTGACACCCCGATCGAGCGGGCGGCGGGTGCGGTACACCGTGCCGCGCGCCCGCGGGCCCTTCGCCCTACGCGGCGCTCCAGGCGATCCCGTCGAGGATGTCGTGTTCGCTGACGACGACCTCGTGGGCGCCCGTCCGCTCCATCACCGCGAGCAGGATCAGCGCTCCCGCGCCGATCACGTCGACCCGGCCGGGGTGCATCACGGGGATCGCGGCGCGTTCCTCGTGGGTGGAGCGGAGCAGGTGCTCGGTGATGGCGCGGACCTGGCCGCGGGTGATCCGGGAGTGGTGGATGGCCCCGGAGTCGTACGCCTCCAGCTCCAGCGCGATCCCGGCGACCGTGGTGACGGTGCCCGCCAGACCGACCAGGGTGCCGGCCCCGGTGAGCGGAACGGTCCGCTCGGCCAGGTCGAGGGCGGCGTCCACGTCGGCGCGGATCGCGGCGGTCCGCTCGTGGCTGGGCGGGTCCACGACGGCCCCGTCCGCGACGAGGTGACGCTCCGTCATCCGTACGCAGCCGATGTCCACGGACCGGGCCGCCTCCACCCGGTCGGAGCCGAGGACGAACTCGGTGGAGCCGCCGCCGATGTCCACGACCAGGTACGGCTTCGCCAGGTCGTCGCGGCCGGCCAGCTCCTTGGTGGCCCCGTCGAAGGAGAGCTGGGCCTCCTGGTCGCCGGTGATCACCTCGGGCTCGACGCCCAGGATGTCCCGCACCCCGGCCACGAACTCGGCGCTGTTCTCGGCGTCGCGTGAGGCGGAGGTGGCGACGAACCGGACGCGCTCCGCGCCCAGTTCCCCGATCGCGGCGGCGTACTCGCGGCAGGCCGCGAACGTCCGCTCCAGCGCCTCGGGGGCGAGCCGGCCGGTCCGGTCGACGCCCTGGCCGAGGCGGACGATCGTCATCCGCCGGTCCAGTTCGGTGAAGGAGCCGGTGGCGGGGTCCACGTCGGCGACGAGGAGCCGGATGGAGTTGGTGCCGCAGTCGATCGCGGCGACCCGCGTCACGCGCCCTGCCCGTCGGCGGCCGGGCCGTCGAGCGGACGGAAGGCGGCATAGCCGTCACCGTCGCCGTCCACCGTCCAGCCGTCCTCCTCGCTCGGCGGCGTGCACGGCGTCACGCAGGGGCCCTTGGCCCACCACTCGGGCAGCATAGCGATGGCCTCGTCGCCCAGCGGGTTCACGCCGGGTCCGGCGGCCAGCGAGTGGCCGACCAGGACGTGCAGGCACTTCACCCGGTCCGGCATGCCGCCCGCGCTGGGGAAGCCCTCCAGGACCTCGATGGCGTCACGGCGGGCGATGTAGTCCTCGTGCGCGGCCCGGTACGCCTCGGCCAGCTCCGGGTCGGTCCCCAGACGGGCCGTCATCTCCTTCATGACCCCGTTGGCCTCCAGCGTGCCGATCGCCGAGGCCGCCCGGGGGCACGTCAGGTAGAACGTCGTCGGGAACGGCGTGCCGTCCTCCAGACGCGGCTGGGTCTCCACCACGTCCGGATTGCCGCACGGGCAGCGGTGCGCGATGGCGCGCAGGCCGCGCGGCGGACGCCCGAGCTGCTGCTCGAACGCGGCGATGTCCGCGTCGGTGGGCTGGGTGGACTCGGTCTGCGGAGGGGGCGTTTCCATGCCTGCCTTGGTTCTGCTCGGAAGCTGTGGAGGTGGACGTACGGGAGTGGCCGTACGGGATCGGTCGGTCAGTCGCGGTCGGCGCTGTCCACGCCGTCCCAGAGATTGGAGTGCCAGGGACGGTCGTTCGCGCCGGGTTCGCCGCGGGAGTCCTTCGCCGCGTCGGGGTCGGCCACGGTGTAGCCGATCTCCCCGGGGAGTACGTAATGGAGGTGCTGGCGGGCGAGCCGCATGATGTACGCGTCGTCCTGGAGCCGCGCCTTCTCGTCCCGCAGCTCCTCGGTGCGCCGCTGCGCCTCCTGCGAGAGCCGCTCCTGTTCGGCGATCTCGTCACGCTGGGAGACGTACTGCCGCATCGGGTAGGCGAGCGCCACCACCAGGGAGCAGACGACCAGCGCGAGGAACGCGGCCCGGCCGGTGAGCCGGGAGCGGCGGTCCTGGCGGCGGCTCTGCGACCGGTACACGCGGGCCGCGGTCTGCTCGCCCAGCAGCCGCAGCCTGGTAGAGGTGGAGAACCGGTCGCGGTCCTTCCCGGCCATGTCTCCCGCCTCCCCGTTACGCACGTCCGTCCCCGCACACGGTACGGGACCGGGTGCGGGGACGGGCGGAGGCTACCGTCCTACGGCGACGGGTCAGCCCTTGAAGCGCGGGAAGGCGGAGCGGCCCGCGTACACCGCGGCGTCGTCGAGGATCTCCTCGATGCGCAGCAGCTGGTTGTACTTGGCGACGCGGTCCGAGCGGGCCGGGGCGCCGGTCTTGATCTGGCCGCAGTTCACGGCGACGGCGAGGTCGGCGATGGTGACGTCCTCGGTCTCGCCGGAGCGGTGCGACATCATGCACTTGAAGCCGTTGCGCTGGGCCAGCTCGACGGCGTCCAGGGTCTCGGTCAGCGAACCGATCTGGTTGACCTTGACCAGCAGGGCGTTGGCGGAGCCCTCCTCGATGCCGCGGGCCAGGCGCTCGGGGTTGGTGACGAAGAGGTCGTCGCCGACGATCTGGACCTTGGAGCCGATGCGGTCGGTGATGACCTTCCAGCCGGCCCAGTCGTCCTCGTACAGCGGGTCCTCGATGGAGACGAGCGGGTACGCGGAGACGAGCTCCTCGTAGTACTCGGTCATCTCGGCGGCCGAGCGGGACTTGCCCTCGAACTCGTAGACGCCGTCCTTGTAGAACTCGGACGCGGCGACGTCGAGCGCGAGCGCGATGTCGCGGCCCGGAACGTACCCGGCCTCCTTGATGGCCTCGACGATGAGGTCCAGGGCGGCGCGGTTGGACTCCAGGTTCGGGGCGAAGCCGCCCTCGTCGCCGAGTCCGGTGGACAGGCCCTTGGTCTTGAGGACCTTCTTCAGCGTGTGGTAGATCTCCGCGCCCCAGCGCAGGGCCTCGGAGAAGGACTCGGCGCCGATCGGCGCGATCATGAACTCCTGGATGTCCACGTTGGAGTCGGCGTGCGAGCCGCCGTTCAGGATGTTCATCATCGGAACGGGCAGCAGGTGCGCGTTCGGGCCGCCGAGGTAGCGGAAGAGCGGCAGGTCGGACGCCTCGGAGGCGGCGTGCGCGACGGCCAGCGAGACGCCGAGGATGGCGTTGGCGCCGAGCGACGCCTTGTTCTCGGTGGCGTCCAGGTCGAACATCGCCTGGTCGATGAGGCGCTGCTCGGTGGCGTCGTACCCGACGAGCTCCGGGCCGATCTGCTCGATGACGGCGAGGACGGCCTTCTCGACGCCCTTGCCCTGGTAGCGGTTGGGGTCACCGTCACGAAGCTCGATGGCCTCGAACGCACCGGTGGAGGCACCGGACGGAACGGCAGCACGGCCCGTGCTGCCGTCGTCGAGGCCGACCTCGACCTCGACCGTGGGGTTGCCGCGGGAGTCGAGGATTTCCCTGGCTACGACGACGTCGATGGACGGCACGAGGCATCTCCTTCTGGGATCTGACACTGGTTGTGCAGGGTCACTGTGGCCTTGCGACCCGAGCCTATCCGGCCCGGCCGCGTTGACCGGCCGACCGCCCGACTCCTGGGACGAAAAAGGACCCGAGGGTGCGCGTATCGGGGCGAAACTCTAGAAATCTACCGAGCGGTAACCACAAGAGGTGAACGCGGCCGCGCTCATCCGCTCTCCCGCTCCCACGAAGAACCCGGCCCGGCGCGCTGGGGGGACGAGCGCGCCGGGCCGGGAAGCCGTGCGAGGGAGGGAGCCGCCGGACGCCCTCCCTCCGGGGAGGAGAGACGGCGGTTACTTCAGGTGGAGCTGCTGACCGGGGAAGATCAGGTTCGCGTCCTTGACGATGTCGTCGTTGAGCTCGAAGAGCTTGCTCCAGCCGCCCTTGACGCCTTCCTTCTGAGCGATCTTGCTCAGGGTGTCGCCGGTCTTGACCTTGTACTCGCCGTCGCCCTTCTGGACCTTCTCGCCGGTCGGGGTCGTGACGGTCTTCTTGCTCTCGGCCTTCTTCTCGGCCTGCGGCGCGGAGCGCTGCTCGGAGCGCGTGGCGGGCTGCTCGGCCTCGCGCTCGGGCTGCGCCTGCTGGGACCGGCCGGAGCCGGTGTTGACGCCCGGGTCCACGCCGTCGTCGGTCAGACCGCCCGCGCCGGCACAGGCCCAGGCGCCCGGACCCTGCATGTCGAGGAGCTTCTCGGCGGTGGCGATCTGCTGGTCCTTGGAGGCCAGGTCGGCGCGCGCGGCGTACTGCGTACCGCCGGCGGCGGCCCAGCTGGACTGGGAGAACTGAAGGCCGCCGTAGTAGCCGTTGCCGGTGTTGATGGACCAGTTGCCGCCGGACTCGCACTGGGCGACGGCGTCCCAGGTCTCGACGGAGGCGGCGGAAGCGGTGGTCGCGCCCATCAGCGGGACGGCGACGGCCGCGCCGGTGACACCCGCGAGGGTGGCGATACGGACGGCCTTGGACGGGCGGCGGTGCTTGCCCTTGCTGTTCAGCAGCATGGAACGAATCTCCTCACCGACGCCTACGAGGTGAGCTGTCGGGTTCGGGCTGATGAGTTGCCCGGCCGTGCGTCCTTGCGCACGTCTTCACCCCTAGCCGGTTCCGTACGCCCCCGTCTTCTCGACGAGGCGTCCGGACCCGGCGGCTTACCTGGGTCCCCCGCTCCTGCCTACGGCGCTTGCGCGTCTGTTCCCTCCGGCCGCCGGCAGGATTCGGCGTGACGGTCGTCGGGGCCCGCGGTGCGAGCGGCTTAGACCGTAAACACAGCCAACCCCGACATTCAAGGACGGACATAGAGGACAATCGGCCCGAACTCGCCACCGAGACCCATCCGTTTCCGCAGGTCGGGGGCGATGCGCCCGGATCGGCCGGGCGAAATGCGTGAGTTGAAGCAAAGAGACCCATGTCTCACTTACACAAAAGTGGACATAGGTCTCTGAACTGCCCGCGCTTTCGGGGCATTTTCCCGCCGGGATCAGTGGCCGACGGGCTCTTCGGCACGCTCCGGGGCGGTCGGGTCGGCGTCCTGGTCGCCACCCTTGCCCGCGTCCCGGCCCAGACCCAGGTCCAGGTTCTGGCCGGGCAGGATCAGGTCCGGGTCGGAGCCCAGGACGTCCTTGTTGGCCTCGTACAGCCCGGTCCAGCCGCCGGGCAGCTCCTGCACGTCGGCGATGACCCAGAGGTTGTCACCGGCCCGCACCGTGTACGTGCCCGTCGCGCCGCCGTCCCGTGCGTCGCCCTCGCCACGCGAAGCGTGCCGGCCGGAACCGCGCGGGCCGTCCTCCTGGCCGGCCTCCTCGGGCGCGGGGGCGCCGCGGTGCTTGCCGCCCTCGCCCGCCGGGGCGTCGGGGGCGGTCGACGGGTCCGCGCCGGGGGCCGGCGGGACGGTGGGCGTCACCGGGGAGTCGGGGGCCTCGGCCCCCTTCTCCGCACCCCCCTTGCCCGCCTTGTCACCTTCCTCCCCCTTCGTTCCGGACCCGTCGGCTTCACCGGACGTGCCGGATTCATCCGCCGTGTCGCCGGCGCCCGCCTCATCGGCCGGATCGGTCGTGGGGTCGGCCGTCGGGTCGGGGGAAGGCGCGGTGCCGGGGTCGACGCCGGGCAGAACGCCGTCCGTGGCGAGGCCGGAGATCACCGCGCAGCTCGGCCACGCCCGGGGACCCCGGTCGGCCAGGACCTTCTCGGCGATGGAGATCTGCTGCGACCGGCTGGCGAGATCGGCGCGGGGTGCGAACTCCGTGCCGCCGTACGCCGACCAGGTCTCCTGCGAGAACTGCAGCCCGCCGTAGTAGCCGTTGCCGAGGTCGGCGCTCCACATGCCGCCGCTCTCGCACTCCGCCACCCGGTCCCAGGTGGCCGAGTCGGCCGCGTGCGCGCCGCTCGCACCGAGCAGCGGGATGGCGATGGCCGACCCCGTCACCCCCGCGGCGACGATGAGGGCGGGTGCCTGGCGAGGTCGGCGGTGTCTGCCGTTCGCGGAGCCCATGGGTATGCCTTCCGTGCGACTGACAAGCTGGGTGCCCGGACGCCGCGCGGCGGGATCGCGCCCTCCGCGCCCGGTGTCCGAGTGACGCGTGCGCAACGTGCGACCCACGCGTCGAACCGTGAACCTAGCGGGACCCGAACGTATGTCACAAGTCGATGCAGCGCAGATCACGTGAAAGTCACAGAGTTGACAGCGAGTCACCTTTCGCGGTCGGCTCGCCCGGTTCGAACGCGACCGGAAGGGTGCGCAGCCCCCGCATGATGAGCCCGCCGCGCCAGCGCAGATCGGCGGGATCGGCGGCGAGTCGCAGGTCGGGGAGGCGTCTCAGCAGCGTGGCGAGCGCGGTCCGCCCCTCCAGCCGGGCCAGCGGTGCGCCCAGGCAGTAGTGGATGCCGTGCCCGTACCCGAGGTGCTGATTGTCACGCCGCGCGAGGTCCAGGGTGTCCGGATCGTCGAACCGCTCCGGGTCGCGGTCGGCCGCCGCGAGCACCACCAGGACGGGGTCCCCGGCGGCGATCTCCTCGCCGCCCAGGGTCAGCGGTTCGGTGGCGTACCGCCAGGTCGCCATCTCCACCGGCCCGTCGTACCGCAGCAGTTCCTCGATCCCGGTGTCCAGCAGCTCGCTCTCCCCCGGCACCGGGGACGCCTCCAGGGACGCCTGGAGCCGCGACCGCTGTCCGGGGTGGCGCAACAGCGCGTACATCCCGTTGCCGATCAGGTTGACCGTCGTCTCGAACCCGGCGAACAGCAGGATGAACGCCATCGCGGCGGCTTCGTTCTCCGTGAGGTGCTCGCCGTGGTCGCTGGCCCGGATGAGCCCGGAGATCAGGTCGTCGCCGGGGTTCTCCCTTTTACGGTGGATGAGTTCGGCGAGATATCCGCGCATCTTCTTCACCGACCGGGCGACCCCGCCGCGCGGTCCGCCGCCGTGCCGGATCATCATGCCCGCCCAGTCCCGGAAGTCGTCCTGGTCCTCCTCCGGGACGCCGAGCAGGTCGCAGATGGCGTAGATGGGGAGCGGGAAGGCGAGATCGTGGATGAGGTCGGCCTTCCCCTCCTCGACGAACGCGTCGATGAGCCGGTCGGTCAGCTCCTGCACGCGGGGCGCGAACTCCGCGACCCGGCGCGGGGTGAACGCCTTGGACACGAGCCGGCGCAGCCGGGTGTGGTCCGGAGGGTCGATGTTGAGCAGATGCGTCATCAGCTCCGCCTTGCGCTCCCCCGGAATGCCCGTCTTCCCCTTGGCGTGCGGCGACTCGGCGTGGTGGGCCGGGTTCTTGGAGAGCCGTGTGTCGGCGAGGGCCTGCTTGGCGTCCCCGTACCGGGTCACGAGCCATGCCTCGACCCCGCTGGGCAGCACCGTGCGGTGCACGGGGCGGTGCTCACGGAGCCAGGCGTAGGCGGGGTAGGGGTCGGTGGCGAACTCCCAGGTGAAGAGTTCGGGGGCGGGGGTCGCCGAGTCGGCCCCGTCCGGCGCGGCGGCGGCCTCCTCCTGCGGGGTGGCGTGCGGGCAGGCGGGCGGCTCGGGGGTGCTCGGTGCGGGGCTGTCGTTCACTCCTCGACGGTATCGGGCACGGCGTCGCGGGCTGTCCGCAGTCTCCCCGCGTAGTCCGCCGCCACCCGGCTCCCGCCCTCGGCACCGCGGTCCAGCCAGAACAGCGCCCGGCCCACGAGCACCGTCACCAGAAGGCCCTGTGCGTAGCGGTTCCCGGCCTCCGCCGCCCGCTCCAGGTACGGAACGGCCTCGACCACCTCACCCCGTTCCGCGAGAGCCTTGCCGACGATCCCCGCCGCCTCGACGCCGCCCGCGTCGGCGGAGTTCCGGTACCACTGCTCGGCGTACCGGACCTGCCCGGCCGCTTCGCAGAGGCGGCCGAGCACCAGCCCGACCTCGGGGCGCCCGTCCGCCTCACCCTCCAGCGCGCTCCGGGCGCTCTCCACCACCACCCCCTGGCGGTCCGGCTCGCCGCGTACGGCTTCCATGGCAGGGAGCCACAGGCCGAGCGGCACGGGCGGGGCGTCCGGGCGGGCCGCCGCCTCCCGGTGCAGGGAGGGGAAGGCCCTCCAGGTGTCGGGCTCCGCACCCCCGAGCAGCATTCCGGCGACGCCGTGGCGGACCTCGGACGCCCACGCGAGCGCGTCCTCGAACGACTCCCCGGCCGCCTGCGCGGCCTCCGGTCCGTACAGCGCGCCACGCCTCGCGCAGCACGTCCGACGGGACGGGGGTGTCGTCGGTGCCGCACCGGGCCAGGTCCATGGCGACGCGCACCAGCAGGTGTCCGTGCGGGTGGGCGTGGGGGCGGCGGGCGCGCCACCACTCGTCCCACAGCTCCGGGCCGACGGCGAGGAACGCGGCGATGTCCCCGTCCTCGCACCGGAGGGACGCGTCTCCCAGCCGGCGGTCCTCGCGCGCCCCGGCCAGCCGTTCCCGTTCGGACGCCGTCCATACGCGGGTCAGCTCCACCGGACCGACGCCGACCAGGACCCGCGCACGGGCCTGTCCGCCGAAGCGGTGGGTGTCGTACGCCTCGTCGCTCATCGTGGCGATCACCGGGACGCGCAGCCGGGCGAGGTCGGCGAGGAGCGCCGGGGTCAGGCCGTGTTCGCCGAGGTGGCCCTCCAGTTCGTCCAGCCAGACCGCACACCGCTCCTCGCCCCGTCCGCGCAGCACGGCGGGCAGGCCGCGCAGATCCGTGCCGGAGGCGGGGGCGAAGAGGCGTGTCGGGCCCGGCAGGTTGGCGAGCATCCCCACCCAGGCGGTCCGGCTCTTCCCGGACAGGGGCTCCCCGGTCACCAGCACCAGCCCGCCGGTACCGGCGGCCGCGCACATGCGCTTCTCCAGCAGGGCGTCGCCGTCGCGGGCGACGTAAGGGGGGAGTACCGGCTCGTCGCCCACCTGCCCGGCGCGCCGCACACCGAAGGCGGTCGGGTCCGCCGTGTCGAGGCGGGGCCAGTCGGTGACCGGGGGCAGGCCGGTGTGCTGCGGCGCTCCGAAGTAGGTGTGCACGCCGCCGTTGAAGGTCCTGGCCTGGACCACCGGGCCCTCGAAGACGCCGCCCGAGACACCGTTGCGGTGGGCGGCGGCATCGGGCACGGGCGGACCCGTCCGAGGGCGGGAGACCGTACGTGCCGCCTCGTCGTCGCCGTAGGCGTCGGCGATCGCCTTCAACTCCTCGTAGGCGTGAGGAGACGTGCGCCGCGTCTCCCGCAGGAGCTCCAGGAGGACCGAGGCGCGCCGGCGCCTCTCCACGTCGGACGGATCTCTTCCGGGAGTGGTCTCCGCCAGTCCGTGCAAGCGCATCAGGAGAAAGCTGTTGGTCGTGCCCTCCAACGCTTCGACGGCCAGTTCGTACACGCTCGGATCACCATGGTCGATGCCCCGCAGCAAGGTACGGGCCAGCACCGTCAGTTCGTCGTCCACGCCCGTCCCCCACCCCTCATGACGCCCCTGCCGTCACCGTAGCCAACCCGCGTGCCCCTCCGCTGCCAGGATCGCGTCCCGGTAGGCGCGGGCGGCGGCGCGCAGGGCCGCCTCCGGGTCGGTTCCGGCGGCCTCGGCGCGTACGGCGAGGGCGAGGAGTTCGTAGCCGAGGGAATCGCCCGTGGGCAGGGGGACGTCGAGGCCGGCTGTACGGGCCCGGCTGCCGAGCTTGGCGGCGAGGGCCAGGCCGGGCTGGCCGAGGGGGACGCCCTCGGTGACCGAGGTGCGCTGCTTCTCGATCGCCTTGGTGCGCAGCCAGTGCGCGTGGACGTCCTCCGGGGTCTCGGCGGTCGCGTCGCCGAAGACGTGCGGGTGGCGGTGGATCAGCTTCTCGACGAGTCCGCCCGCGACGTCGTCGATGGCGAACGGTTCCGCCCCGTCCTCCGGGCGGCCTTCCTCGGCGATGCGCGCGTGGAAGACGACCTGGAGCAGGACGTCGCCCAGCTCCTCCCGCAGTTCGTCCCGGTCGCCGTCCTCGATCGCCTCGACCAGCTCGTACGCCTCCTCGATCGCGTACTTGGCGAGGCCCCGGTGCGTCTTCCGCGAGGTCCAGGGGCAGGTGCGGCGGATGCGGTCCATGACCTGGACCACGTCCAGCAGCCGGGCTCCGGGCAGGTCGTAGGAGCCGGGGAGCAGTTCCAGGTCCGGCATGGCGACCCGGCCCGAGCCGCCGAGCCGGGCCAGGCCGTCCGTCAGCCGGGTGTCGCCCTCCCCGCCGACCAGGACGACGACGGTCCGGCCGCCCGCGCACTCCGCGACCAGGTCGTCGGCGGCGGGTACGGCGTGCTCGGCGCGTACGCCCGCCTCATGGAGGTAGGGCAGTTGCGGGTGGTCCGGGTCGGTGACCAGGACCCGGTCGGCGGCGTGCAGCGTCTGCCAGGCCGGCCAGGACAGCAGGCCGGGCGCGACCCGGTGGCTGGCGGTGAGCAGGACGATGCGGCCGGGGCCGGCGGGGGTCTCGACGGAGGCGTCGGGGGCTTCGGCGTTCACCGTGCGAACCTACCTCCGGCGGCGGTGGCTCCGGCCCGGCGGCCCCTTCCCCCGGTCCGGGCTCCCGCCGCGTACGCCTCAGGCCCGGCCCCCTGCGGCTCAGGCTCCCGCCGGCGGCTCGGGGGTGAACTCGGTGCGCTGGGTGATCCAGGGCGCACGGTAGTCGCCGAGCTGCATCTTCTGGTCGTCCCAGGTGCCGAAGCGCGGGTTGACGTCGATGTCGAGCGCCTTCGACGCCTTGGTCAGCGCCTCGCCGACGGCCTTCTGTCCGGCGGGCGTACCGAGGTCCACGCCGAGCGCCCGCGCCAGTTTCGGGAGCTGGACCTCCTGGCGCATGTCGGCGTCGATCTGGTCCGGGGCGACCCAGCGCTGCTGGAGCATCATCGCCTCGAACTGCTCCTCGCCGCCCTGCTGGGCGCGGCCGGCCTTCCGCATCTCCTGGATCTCCTTGCGGGTGACCGTGACCCCGGCGTCCTCGGCGGCCCGGTCGAGGACCTTGGTGAAGATCAGCCCGTGCAGCTTGGCGCGGCTGAGCTGGCCCGACTTGTCGACGAGCTGGGCGGCCTGCGGGGAGCTCTCCTGGGCGCTGCGGACCTGCGCGGCGCGGCCCTGGACCGTCGACACCTCGATCCGCTCGCCGCCGACGACGGCCGCCGCGCCGGGGTGGGCCTGGTCGCCGCAGGCCGACAGGAGCGGCGCGGCGACGAGTGTCGCGGCGAGGACGGCGAGCGCGGTACGACGACGGCGGTGCAAAGGAGCCTCCCGGGGAGAGTTTGTGCATGGGTGCACAAAGCCTTGCGGTGATCGATGTTAGGCAGTGGATGTGGCCCGTGCCACTGATTCGACCAACGATTCGGGAGGAGTTGGGGATGTGGTCCGCGGCGGGGTCCGGTACGGGACCGGCACCGGACCTCTCCGGCCGGGCGGCGGTCAGCCGCCGCGCAGGTCCCGCTGGTGGCTGAGCAGGCGGCGCAGGTCCGTCGGCAGCGGGTGGTGCGGCCCGTAGGTGCGCTCGGCGTCGTACAGCAGGGCCTGGAGCTGGGCCCGGCCCGCGGTGTGGTCCCCGACCGCCAGGAGCAGTTGGCCGATGCGGTGCCGGATGTCGAGGGCGCGGCCGGGGTCGGAGGTGATCGGCCCGTAGGCGTTCTCGTAGTACGGGAGGACCGCGCGGTACTCGCCGAGCGCGGCCCCGGCCTCCCCGAGCTGTTCGAGGCACTGGGCCGCGTCGTAGCGGAACTGGAGTGCCTGGCCGTCGGCCGGTCCCGCCTCGGCGGTGCGGTCCTCGGCGAGGCGGCGCAGTTCGGGCAGGGCGCGGCGGTACTGCCCGTCGTCCATCAGTGTCGCGGCGTACTGCTTGCGCAGGATGCGGACGACCGGGGAGCGCTCGCCGTGTTCGGCGGCGGCGGCCGGGAGGATGGCCCCGAGCACGTCGACGGCCCGGGTGATCCGGCCCTCGCCGAGCAGCTTCTTCACCTCGTCCACGGCCCGCGCGACGTCCGGCCGGGCGGGCGGCGGCGTGGCGTGGGGCGGGGCGCTGGGGCGCAGCGGGACGGAGGGCGGGGCGGCCGGGGGCGGGGTGAAGGGCTGCGGGGCGGCGAGCGTGGGCGGCGGGGCCGCGAAGGTGGCGGGCGCGGGTACGGACGCCGGGGTCGCGGCCCGGTCCGGCCAGGGGGCGTGCGGCCGCAGGAACGGGCGGGTCGGGTCGAGCGGGGCCGTGGGCGTCCCGTGCCGGGGCAGCAGCGGGGCCAGTTCCTCGTACACCTCCTGCGCGGAGGCCGGCCGGGCCTGCGGGTCCTTGGCGAGCAGCCGCAGCACGAGGGCCTCCAGCGCGGCGGGGACCTCGGGGCGGGTCCTGCGGACCGGGACCGGGGGCTCGTAGAGGTGGCGGTGCAGCACGCCGAGGGCGGTGGACCCGGCGAACGGGACCTCTCCGCTGAGGAGTTCGTGCAGCAGGACCCCGAGGGCGTACAGGTCGGTGTACGGGCCGACCGCGCCGCCCATCGCCTGCTCGGGGGCCATGTAGGCCGGGGAGCCGATGGGCGAGCCGGTGTGGGTGAGGCGGGTGGTGTCGGTGTCGAGGACGGAGGCGACGCCGAGGTCGAGGACGGTGACGGTGCCGTCGGGGCGGACCATGACGTTGCGGGGCTTGAGGTCGCGGTGGACGATCGGCACCGCGTGCACCGCGCAGAGGACGGCGCAGAGTTGGGCGGCGACCGCCACGGCCCACGGCCAGGGGTACGGGTCGTGCTCGGCCAGGTGGTCGGCGAGGTCGGCGCCCTCGACGTACTGCATGACGAGGTGGAGGTCGTCGCCGTCGTTGCCCGCGTCGTGGACGGTGACCAGCCCCGGATGGTCGACCTGCGCGGTGACCCGGCACTCGCGGACGAACCTGCGGCGCAGTTCGTCGGCGGCGTCGCTGCCGGTGGGGCCGGCGACGCGGTCGGGGCGCAGCAGCTTCACCGCGACGCGGCGGTCCAGTCGCCGGTCGTACGCCGTCCACACCTGGCCCATGCCGCCCTGGCCGAGGAGGGCGGCCAGCTCGTACCGGTCGGCGATGATCCGCCCGCTCACCGGCGCTCACCCTCCTCGCTCTCCCCGCTCTCCTTGCGGAGGTAGTCGCTCAACTCATCCAATTCGGCGCGCACTTGGTCGAGGCGGCGGGGTGCGGGGGCGGGCGTGGGCGGGGCGGTCGGCGCGGCGTACGGGTTGGGGTGGGGCCCGTGGGCCGGGTGTGGGTTCGCGGGCTGGGGCTGGGGCTGCTGATGCTGGGCCGGGTGCTGCTGCTGGTACGGGAGCGGCGGGGCGGTGTACGCGGCGGGCGTCGAGCCGACGGCGGCGTACGGGGGCGGGACGCCGAGCGAGCTGTAGTGGCGTATCTCCGCGCTCAGGTAGTACGTGATCACCGCGGTCAGACCGCCGAGCATCCAGGCCCCCAAGGTCAGGGCCTGTGCGTCCGTCATGTCGTCCGGGTCGTCCGGCGTGGCCAGGAGGAACGCGAACAGCCCGGTGTTCGAGACCACCACGACCGCCAGCAGGACCCAGTCACGCGGTCGGCGGGTGACGATCGCCAGTCGCAGCATCGGCGCCCACCCCAGCAGGCCGCAGCTCAGCACGGTCATCACCACGAGGACGACGCGCACCGCGGTGAGCGTCGCCGAGGACGGCCGGGGCGCGATCGGCTGCTGCGGCGTCGGGCCGTAGCCGTGCATGTGCTGCTCCTGGAGGCGGATGACGGACGTGTGGGGTGAGCGTATACACCTCCGCCGACCGGCTGTCCCCGTTGTCCCGACGTCGTGCCGAACCGTTGTGGTTCACGGGGGCCGGGCCGCCCGGCCCCGCCGGGCGGCCGGGGTCGGACGGGGCGGACGGGACGTCCGGGCCGGCCGGGGCGGAGGCCGGGACGTCCGGGTCGGCCGGGGCGTCAGGGGCGGACGGGGCGTCAGGGCGTGACCGTGCCGTCCGCCAGGCCGTCGTACATCCCCTGGACGAGCAGCCCGCCGAGCCGTTCCGCCGTCCGCAGCGCGTCCTCGAAGGCCGCCAGTTCGCGGAAGCGTTCCCCGTACCGCTGCTGTTCGGCGAGCGGCATCCGGGGCAGGTGGAGGCGGCGCGCGTCCAGCCGGGCGGCGGTGGAGGCGTAGCTGCTGGCCTGCCGGTGGTTGGCGGTGCCGCGCAGGAATCCGGCGAGGAACCAGGAATCGACGGCGGCCGGGTCGGGCCGCAGGAGCTGGAGGTTGCGGCCGAGTGCGGCCCCGGCCGTGGCCTCGTCCACGACCCGCGCCGCGGTGCCGCCGCCGAGCACGGGCACGACGACGTCGCCGGGTTCGAGCAGGACCGCCTCGTCGGCGGACGCCACCGGGCCGGGCGGGGGCGCGGGGGCCGCCGGGACCGAGCCGGTGAAGACGTCGTGATCGGTGAGGACGGGGCCGGCGGCGGCACCGGGCACGGCGGTGCCGGTGTGCAGGTGCAGGGCCCCGGCGCGGGCGAGTTCGCCGACCGTGATGAGCGGGAGGTGCGTGGAGCCGGCGGGGACGGCGGCCGGCGGGACGAGGCCGGCGGTCAGGCGCAGGGTCTCGGCCAGCTTCTCCCGGATCTCCCCGAGGCCGGACGCGCCGCCTCCGGGGGCGGCGCGCGGGAGGTGGCGGGCGGGGGCCAGGTCCACGTCGTCGTCGAGGAGGTCGACCACGGGCACGACGCGGCTGACGCCCTCGACGTCGGCACGGTCGCGCCAGGCGTCGAGCACGGCGGCGCGCACGGCGGGCCAGTCGAGCCGTTCCCGCCCGCCTCCGGCCGTCCTGCCGGTCCCCGTCCTGCCGGTCCCCGCCGCGGCGGCCGCACCACCCGCCGGGCCGCCGGGAGTGGGGGCGGCTTCCGGGACGGGGGCGGACGCGCCCGGCAGGCCGGCGGTGTCGGCCAGGAGGAGGTCGGCGGCGGGCCGCACACCGGGCTCCGGCCTGCGCAGCACCCAGAGGTGGAGCGGGATGCCGTACGGAGGGGCGGCCCCGGCCGGCAGCGCGATGACGGCCCGGAGGGCCCCCCGGCGCAGGAGCCCGGCGCGGATACGGCGGCCGGAGCGGCGGGAGGCGGCGGCGGGCGGCATCAGCAGGACGGCGGTGCCGCCGTCGCGCAGCCGGGCCAGTACGTGCTGGACCCAGGCGAGTTCGGACTCGGTGCGGGCGGGGAGACCGTACTCCCAGCGCGGGTCGTAGGCCAGCTCGTCGTGGCCCCAGTTGCGTTCGTTGAACGGTGGATGGCAGAGGACGGTGTCGGCCGCCAACTCCGGGAAGGCGTCCGCCCGCAGGGTGTCGCCGGTGCGGACGGCCGGACCCGGTGCGGGTCCGTGCGGGCCGTCGGCGTCCAGCGCCAGGCGGAGGGCGGTGAGCGCGGCGAGGGCGGGGTCGGCCTCCTGCGCGTACAGCACGGCGGGGCCGTGGACCGCGCGGAGCAGGGCGCCGGTGCCGGCGGCCGGGTCGAGGACGCTGCGGACGGGCTGTTCCCGGCCGGGCCGGTCGCCGCTCGCGGGCGGCTCGGCGAGCTCCGCCATCAGCTCGGCGAGGTGCGGCGGGGTCAGCGTGTACTGGCGCGGGTTGGCGTCCAGTTGCCGCCCGAGCAGGAACGCGAACGCCTGCCCGGCCCCGATGCCGGCGGCCAGCTCGGCGGCGGCGCGCAGCAGCGGCACGGACGGCAGCAGGTCCGGTGCGGTGGGCGTGTGAACGGCGCGCGCGCCGGAGGTACGGGGGGTGGTTCGCGGCGGAACCGCCGCCGGGAGATCCGCGTACTCCTGCCGCCCTGCGGCCGGGCCGGCTGCGGCCACCGGCCCCTCCACCGTGTGAACACCGGCCGCCTCGGGCCGACCCGTGCTGTGCGCACCGGCCGGTTCCGGCCCGCTCGCGGGGTGCGCCCCGACGGACTCCGGCGGACGCGCCGTGAGGAGACCGGCGGACGCCGGGCCGAGCCGGGCGGTGAGGACGTGCTCCATGGCGTGCGGCAGCAGCTCGGCCATCCGCTCGTCGGGGGCCGCCGTGAGCTCCAGCCAGGTGGTGGGACGGTCGCGGACGAGCAGCAGGGCACAGCCGGTGTGGATCAACGCCCGGACGGCTCCCGCCGGATGCCCGGCGACCTCCTGCCAGACGCGCTCCCGGAGCGGCACCTCGGCCAGCTTTCCCTGGTCACGCAGCCACTGTTCGACCTCGGACAGGGCGAAGGACGGGCTCGTTCCGGTGCCGCCGACCGGTTGTGGGAAGTCGGCGTGGCGACGACGCCAGTTGCTGACGGCGGCGCGTCCCACGCCCGCGAGTCGGGCGATTCCGGCCGCGGTGACCTCGGTCGCGTTCTCCGGCACTGGCTCTCCCCTTGGTCCGTCCGTCCGGCCGGTCCACCGGCCCGTCGACGCTGCCTGCCGCGAGCATAGCGACTCCCTCGCACCACACCCAGGAAGGCCATTGCCCGACACTTCACACACAAGTCGTGTTGACTCGGTTCACAAGCTTTGCTCTTATTGACCCGCCCCCGCCGGGGTCGTTTCTTCCGTCCGCTGTTCGGCGCGTCCCCGCGCCCCTCCTCCCGGAGCCTGAACCATGCGTCTCGTCACCCGTATCTCCGTCAACACCCTCTGCGCGCTGGCCCTCGTCGGCCTCGCCGCCTGCGGCACCGACTCCCCGAAGGAGACCGGGCCGTTCGCCGGCCAGTCGGGTCCGGAGGTGGCGAACAAGGCGCTCACGGCCACGAACGGGGTGAAGTCCCTGCGGATAGCCCTCGACATGACCACCCCGGACGGCCGGGTCAAGGCCGACTTCGCGTCGAGCCTGGGCGGCGACTGCACCGGGACCATGGCGCTGGACGGCCAGGGCGCCATGGAGGTCGTGAAGACCGGCGGGACGGTCTACACGAAGTTCGACGAGGCCATGCTGCGCTCGGAGATGACGGACGAAC
Organism: Streptomyces sp. V2I9; assembly: GCF_030817475.1. Classification (NCBI taxonomy): domain Bacteria; kingdom Bacillati; phylum Actinomycetota; class Actinomycetes; order Kitasatosporales; family Streptomycetaceae; genus Streptomyces; species Streptomyces sp. V2I9. Next base: position 2,555,216 of record NZ_JAUSZJ010000002.1, read on the forward strand.
CGAAGGCCGAGGTGGACGCGGCGGTCGAGATGCTCGCGGGAAAGTGGATGGAGTCGAAGGCGTCCGACCCGGACACGGCGGAGGCCACCGAGTTCTGCGACCTGAAGGCGCTCCTGGAGGAGTTCGAGGCGAACGACAACGCCGCCGAGAAGAAGGGCCCCTCGAAGGTCGCGGGCAAGCCGGCCCTGCGGCTGACGGAGAAGGACGGCAAGGAGACGTTCACCTTCGACGTCGCCACCGAGGGCTCCCCGTACCTCCTGCGCGTCACCTCGCGGGGCGGCAAGGAGCCGATGACGATGAACCTCTCCGACTTCGACGTGCCGGTCGTGGCGGAGAAGCCCGCCGCGAAGGACATCGTCGACCTGGAGCAGTAGGAGCCCGGAGCGCCGGCGGAAGGAGTCCGCGGCGGCAGGGGGCGGAGCGGCCTTCTACGGCGCTCCCGAGGGTCCGCCGCGGCCGAACCCGACCTCGGCCGCGGGCAGGACGCGCACCCGGCGGCCCGGAAAGCGGAGGTTCCGGTAGATCTCGTTGTGGTGGGCGACGGACGCCTCCGGTTCGGCGTACGGGCCGGAGCCGTCCTGCCGGACCGAGGTGGTGTGGCCGTCCGCGACGAGCACCACGTCGTACCCCCGGCTCAGCGCCTGCCGGGCGGTGGACTCGACGCAGATCTCGGTGGCGAAGCCGGTGACGACGACCTCGGAGACTCCTCGGCCCCGGAGGACCGCGTCCAGTCCGGTTCCCAGGAAGCTGTCCGGGGCGGTCTTGGCGATGACCGTGTCGCCGGGGGCCGGGGCGAGTCGGGGCGTGATCCGCCATCCCTCGGTTCCGGGCTCCAGCTCCTCGTCCTGCTGCTGCACCAGCACCACCGGAGCCCCGGCCGCCCTGGCCCGCGCCTGGAGGCCGGCGATGGCGAGGACGGTGGCGGACGCCCGGTGCGCGATCCCGACGAGCGCGTTCTGCATGTCGATGACGAGGAGCGCGGGGGCGGCCGCCGCCGCGGACACCGTGTCCGTACCGGGGGCGTCGCCCCGACTGACGGCGCCCTGCGCGTCCGGGGCCGCGGCCACCGCGGCGGCCTCCTCCGCACGGGGGTCCGTCGTCACAGCCGGTGCCGTACCCAGACATTGGGCTCGGCATACACCGCGTACCCATGGGCGAGCGCGCAGTGCACCGGGACCAGCGCCCCCGGCACCTCCACCGGACCGTCCGTGTCGAACGGCAGCCCGGTCCACTGCCGCCACTGCGCGAGCGAGCCGCTCACGGTCATCGACACGGTGGCGACCGAGTCCACCGTCCCGCCCGCGCGCGCGTGGACCCGCAGCCAGGGGTCCTCGGGCAGCCCGTCCTCGGGGCGGGTCAGCCGGGCGTACTCCTCCATCGGCAGCGCGGGGCGCAGGTGCTTGCCGCTCGGCCGCACCGGGGCGACGACCTCCCGGAAGCCGAGCCGCCGCGCGTTCTCCCGCATCGCGGCGAGCATCCGGCCCGATATGCCCTGGCCCTGGTGGCCGGTCGCCACGGTGATCTCGATCGCGCCGACCGTGTCGGGCGTACGCCCGCGCCGCAGGTCCGAGAGGGCCCACAGCAGCATCCGGTCCCAGCCTCCGACCGGCAGTTCACCGCGCCCGGGGGCGTCCAGAGCGAAGGGCACGCTGTAGGCGCGGGCGACCACGGTCCCCTCGGGGTCGGTGGCGACGAGCACGTACTGCGGGAATTCGACGGCGATCCGGGGGAAGTTCGCCCAGCCGACGATGTCCTCCAGCACGAATTCCGGCCAGGTGTCCGGCATCCCGTTCAGGGCGTCACCGAGCTCCGGGCGCTCGGCGAGGGTGGTGATGTGCAGTTCCATACGCGCGACCCTAGGCAGTCCGCACCGCTCCGACCAGCGAATAAGCGCCCCGTACCGATCAACGGGGGCGGGGTGCGCGGACCCTCGGACCGGGCGCGCTTCCTGGTCGGGGAGCTGCCGGCGGGGCTGGACGAGGCGTGGCGCCGACCGATGCGATCAGGCCGGAACCATGAGGTGTGCATGGCGCGTCCCCACCCGTGACCTTCCACCCCGTGCGTCACCCGTGCGTCGTTTTCGAGGAGCAGAACCATGGCCCACCCCCAGCCCGGCAGTACACCGAACCGCCCCCGGAGAGGTGCCGGATGCCTGCAGAGCCTTCTGGTGCTCGCGGTGATCCTCGGCCTGGGCTTCGGCGCGTCCAAGATCTTCGGTGACGAGTCGTCGAAGTCGAAGGCGTCCTCCTCGTCCGCGTCGGACGGCCAGGGCGGCTCCTGGGAGATCGGTGACTGCGGGGGCCCTGACCCGGAGAACAAGCCGGACGGCTACCGGGCCTTCGACTGCGACGAGTCCGGCGCGACCTTCAAGGCGCTGGAGGTCAAGAGCGCGAGCATCATGCCCAACGCGATCCAGTGCCCGGCCGGCACGGACCTGATCATCCAGGTCTCCCGCGTCTTCGGCTCCAGTGGCGACAAGAAGAGCGGCGGCATCCCCACCAACACGGTCTGCGGCCGCAACCTGACCGGGGACCACCCCGGCGACGCGGGCGCCGGCGGCGGCCAGCTCGTCGAGGGCGACTGCGTGTCGTCGACGGCCAAGGAGATCGTCTGCGCCTCGGCCGGGGCAGCCGACTTCAAGGTCCTGGGGCTCGTCGACAAGAAGACCGACTGCCCGGCGGCGACCACCGAGCCGATGCAGCTGATGATGGCGCTCGGCCGCCCGTACAACGTCATCTGCGGCGGCAAGGTCTGACCGACCGCCGCACCCGTCCCCGTCCCCGCCCCCGTTTCGCTCCCGCCAGGCCCGCGGCGCCGGGGGCGGGGAGGGTCAGCCGCCGCACTGGGCGAGCATGGCCTGCTTGTCGGCCGTCGTGACCGGGAGGTCGTACTTCAGGGACACCTGGGCGAAGCGCACCGCGTAGGAGCAGCGGACCGGCTTGTACGGCGGCAGCCAGGAGGCGGGGCCGGAGTCCCGCTTGGCGTTGTTGGCCGGGCCGTCCACCGGGATGAGGTTGAGCGGGTCGTTGGCGATCTGCTCCCGTTTGGACTCGTTCCAGCGGGCGGCGCCCATCTGCCAGTCGTACGACAGCGGCATCACGTGGTCGATCTGCACCTCGGTGGCCCGCTGCTTGCGCCAGTCGATGGTCTCGCCGGTGTAGGGGTCCTGGAGCGTCATCGCCATGACGATGCAGTCGGACCCCGCCTTGTGCTCGACGCCCTTGCCGTCGCGGGCGAGCAGGTCGTTACGGGTGTCGCAGCCGTTGCGGGCGAGCGGAATGCCGTCGATGCCGTCCTTCCAGGCGTAGCCGAACTTCTTCCGCTCGTACCCGGTCTTCGGGCCGCGCCCCTTCGTCGCCACCTTCTCGATGACCTTCCGGGCGGCGGCCCGGTCCGCGTCGCTGGTGAGCGGGGCGAGACCCGGCTTCGTACCGTCCGGGTTGTCCAGCGGGCTCGCCCCGAAACCCTCGGCGGACCGTGCACCGCCGTTGGCCCCACCGCCCGTGGCACCGCTTTCGGCGGCGAGGTCGTCGGGGTCGCAGCCCGCCAGGGCGAGCACGACGAGGACGCCGAGGGCGGGCAGGGCCGCTCGGTGCGTACGGGGAGCCATCACGAGAAGCCGTCCTGACGGGGAGAAGACCGAACGCGGAGCATCCTACGAGCGTCTTCCCCGCCGGGCGGCTTCCATGACCGCGCTCTTGATGCACCGCCTCCGGCTTCACCGACGCGCCGCGTCCCCTTCTCCGGACTCCGCCCCCGGCTGGCGAAGACCTCGGGAGCGGGGAGGTCCCGGAGAGCCTCCGCACCTCGGTGGTCAGGTACGGGCACGGCTATCGACCGGCGGGGCCGTCGAGGGAGCGGCTCATGAACAGTGCCGTCTCCCCCTCGGACTCGGTGCCGCTGTAGAGCGAGGTGTCCAGACCGCAGAGAGCGAACCCCATCCGCTGATAGGCGCGGATGGCCGGAGCGTTGATGTTCGTCACCTCCAGCCAGACGTGTCCGGCACCGCAGGTCCGGGCCCGGTCGACGGCGTGGCTCATCAGCGTGCGTCCGATTCCCCGGCCCTGGTACGGCCCGGCCACCTCGATATCGGCAATGACCAGCCGCCGGTTCCAGGGCACGTACTCCGTGTCGACATAGCCGCACACCCGATCGCCGTCCAGCGCGACGAACCGGCGCGCCCCCACCGACGGCTCATCGCCGTCGGGCTCGTCGTCGGGGAAGACTTTGTGCACCGGCCGGTCCAGCCGAACGGGCCGAACGCCGAACCCGTCCCCGCCGGAGTCGACCACCTCGAAGACGGTGTCCGAGCCGAACTCCCCCCGGATGACGGCGGACCTGTCCCTCTCGCTCTCAGCCACGCGATAGGTGATCGCCTCGGCCGTCCCACGTCCGGCTGATGCGCTGCCAGGTAGCGTCATGTCCGCACCGTACCGGTCCGGTGCACCACGACGGTCGGGGACCGTCCGCCAGGTGACTCAGTCGACCCAGGCGACTCAGGCGGCCCAGGTGACTCAGGCGAGGCAGAACTCGTTGCCCTCGGGGTCCTGCATCACGATGCAGGACTCGTTCTCGTCGTCGGCAAACAACGTCCGCACATGTACCGCGCCGAACGCGACCAGTCGGGCGCACTCGGCCTCCAGGGTGGCGAGCCGCTCCTCACCCACGAGTCCGGTACCGGCCCGCACATCGAGATGCAGCCGGTTCTTGACGGCCTTGCCTTCGGGAACCCGCTGGAAGAGCACGCGCGGACCCACGCCCGAGGGATCGGCGCACGCGAAGTAGACCACCTGCTTCTCCGGCGGCAACGAGCGGTGGTACTCCTCCCACGTGGCGAAACCCTCCGGAACCGTCGGTACGACGTACCCCAGCACCTCGCACCAGAAGGCGGCGAGGCGCGCGGGTTCCTCGCAGTCGAAGGTCACTTGGAACTGCTTGATCGTTGACATCGGCGCACCGTACCAAGGGGGTCCCGCCGCCCGTTCCCCCGGTGGAACCCCGCGCCGTCGGGACATCGGGGCGACCCTGCCGAAACCTGGACCGGACCGGACACCAGGTGATGGCATCGAACAGGCCACGGAAACACCGCCTCCCCGGGCGTGCAGCCGCCTGCCGCACGGCTCGACCACCCACCGGCCCACCCGGCTGCCCACCGGGGCCGCACGAGGAGATCGGGGCGGCGGCGACCCACTGCGGCCCGGTGAGTGAACGCCCCTGGTCCCGTAGCCCGCATCGCCCGTACACGTCGGGCCCCGCCGGACACGTATGTCCTGCGGGGCCCGGTCGTTCACGCCCTGCCCGAGCTACGAGCCCAGGATCGTCGTCAGGAACTCGCCCGTCCACGCCAGCAGTTCCCGGCCGATGACCGGCTTGCCGCCGATCCTGCCCGCCGTCGGGCGCGGGACCAGGATCTGGTGGGCGGCCGGTTTGATGACGGCCTTGGGGTGCAGGCGCTTCAGGCGCAGTTCCTGGGATTCGCGCAACTCCACCGGGGCGAAACGGATGTTGGAGCCCTGGAGGACGATCTCGCCGACGCCGCAGGAGCGGGCCAGCATGCGCAGGCCGGCGACCAGGAGGAGGTTCTCGACCGGTTCGGGCAGGGGGCCGTAGCGGTCGGTCAGCTCCTCGCGGACCGCGCGGATGTCGTCCTCCGAGGAGGCCGAGGCGATCGCCCGGTACGCCTGGAGGCGCAGCCGCTCGCCGGGGGCGTAGTCGTGCGGGACGTGCGCGTCGACCGGGAGCTCGATCTTGACCTCCAGCGGTGGCTCCTCCTCGACGCCGCCCTCCATCTGGGCCCGGTAGTCCGCGACCGCCTCGCCCACCATGCGGACGTACAGGTCGAAGCCCACGCCCGCGATGTGGCCGGACTGCTCGCCGCCGAGGAGGTTGCCCGCCCCGCGGATCTCCAGGTCCTTCATCGCCACGTACATGCCCGCGCCCATCTCCGTGTGCTGGGCGATCGTGGCGAGGCGCTCGTGGGCGGTCTCGGTGAGCGGCTTCTCCGGGGGGTACAGGAAGTAGGCGTAGCCCCGGTCGCGGCCACGGCCCACCCGGCCGCGCAGCTGGTGCAGCTGGGAGAGGCCGAAGTTGTCGCCGCGCTCCACGATCAGCGTGTTGGCGTTGGAGATGTCGATGCCCGATTCGACGATCGTCGTCGAGACCAGGACGTCGAACTTCTTCTCCCAGAAGTCCACCACCACCTGCTCCAGGGCCTGTTCGGACATCTGGCCGTGCGCCGTGGCGATGCGCGCCTCGGGGACGATCTCGCGCAGGCGGGCGGCGGCCCGGTCGATGGACTCGACCCGGTTGTGGATGTAGAACACCTGGCCCTCGCGCAGCAGTTCACGCCGGATCGCCGCGCCGATCTGCTTCTCCTCGTACGGGCCGACGAAGGTGAGGACCGGGTGGCGCTCCTCCGGCGGAGTGGTGATCGTGGACATCTCGCGGATGCCGGTGACCGCCATTTCGAGCGTACGGGGGATGGGGGTCGCGGACATCGTGAGCACGTCCACGTTGGCGCGGAGCTTCTTCAGCTGCTCCTTGTGCTCGACGCCGAACCGCTGCTCCTCGTCCACGATGACCAGACCGAGGTCCTTGAACTTCGTCTCGGAGGAGAACAGGCGGTGTGTGCCGATGACCAGGTCGACCGAACCGTCCTTGAGCCCTTCGAGCGTCGCCTTGGACTCCGACTCGGACTGGAAGCGACTCAACGCACGTACGTTGACCGGGAATTGGGAGTAGCGCTCGGTGAACGTGCCGTAGTGCTGCTGGACCAGGAGCGTGGTGGGCACGAGGACCGCCACCTGCTTGCCGTCCTGCACCGCCTTGAACGCCGCCCGGACCGCGATCTCCGTCTTGCCGTAGCCGACGTCGCCGCAGATCAGCCGGTCCATCGGGACCGTCTTCTCCATGTCCTCCTTGACCTCGGCGATCGTGGAGAGCTGGTCGGGCGTCTCCGCGTACGGGAAGGCGTCCTCCAGCTCCCGCTGCCACGGGGTGTCCGCACCGAAGGCGTGGCCGGGGGCCGCCATCCGGGCGGAGTAGAGCTTGATCAGGTCGGCGGCGATCTCCTTGACCGCCTTCTTCGCCCGCTGCTTCGTCTTCGTCCAGTCCGCGCCGCCGAGCCGGTGCAGCGTCGGGGCCTCGCCACCGACGTACTTGGTGACCTGCTCCAACTGGTCGGTCGGGATGTACAGGCGGTCGCCGGGCTGGCCGCGCTTGGCCGGGGCGTACTCGACCAGCAGGTACTCACGGGTCGCGCCCTGGACCGTGCGCTGCACCATCTCCACGTACCGGCCGACACCGTGCTGCTCGTGGACGATGTAGTCGCCGACCTCCAGCGTCAGCGGGTCGATCGTCTTGCGGCGGCGGGCCGGCATCCGGCCGAGGTCCTTGGTGGCGGTGCGCTGGCCGGTCAGGTCGGTCTCGGTGAGCACGGCGAGCTTCAGCGCCGGGTCCACGAAGCCCTGGTCGATGGCACCGCAGGAGACGTGGACCAGCGACGGGGTGATCTCGGCCAGGTCCGCGTCGAGCCGGGCCGCGATGCCCTCGCCGCTCAGCACCTCGACCGTACGGGAGGCGAGTCCCTGGCCCTCCGTGACATACACCGTGCGCCAGCCGTCGGCCAGCCAGCCCTTGGTGTCGGCGAGCGCGCGGGCGGTGTCGCCCCGGTACGCCTCGGGGGCGCGCATCGAGAGCTGGAGGGTGTCGTCGTCGTGGTCGGCGGCGTCGGCCGCGAACGGGGAGACCGTCCACCACATCATCCCCAGCTCACGGGCCCGGTCCCGGACGTCCGCGATGCCCCACAGCGAGGCCGCGCCGACATCGATCGGGGCCTCGCCGCCGCCCGCGCTCGCCGCCCACGACGCCTGGAGGAACTCCTGGCTCGTGGCGACCAGGTCCGCCGCCCGCGTCCGCACCCGCTCCGGGTCGCAGACGACCGCCATCGCACCCTTCGGCAGGACGTCGAGCAGCAGCTCCATCTCGTCGACGAGGACCGGGGCCAGGGACTCCATGCCCTCGACCGCGATGCCCTCCGCGATCTTGCCGAGCAGCTCGCCCAGCTCCGGGTGTGCCTCGGCGAGGGCCGCGGCCCGCTCCCGCACCTGGTCGGTCAGCAGCAGCTCACGGCAGGGCGGCGCCCACAGTCCGTGCGCGGCGACCTCCAGGGACCGCTGGTCGGCGATCTTGAAGTAGCGGATCTCCTCGACCTCGTCGCCCCAGAACTCCACCCGGAGGGGGTGCTCCTCGGTCGGCGGGAAGACGTCCAGGATGCCGCCGCGTACGGCGAACTCGCCGCGCTTCTCGACCAGTTCCACCCGCGAGTAGGCGGCGGCCGCCAGCGCGTCCACCACCTCGCCCAGGTCCGCGCCCTGGCCGCCCGCAAGACTCACCGGCTCCAACTCGCCGAGCCCCTTGACCTGCGGCTGGAGCACGGAGCGGATCGGCGCGACGACGACCGAGACCGGGCCGGTCTCCGGGTCGTCCTCGCGCGGGTGGGCCAGGCGCCGCAGCACGGCGAGGCGGCGGCCCACGGTGTCCGAGCGCGGTGAGAGCCGTTCGTGCGGCAGGGTCTCCCAGGAGGGGTACTCCGCGACCGTGTCCGGCGGCAGCAGGGTGCGCAGGGCGGCGGCCAGGTCCTCGGCCTCCCGCCCTGTCGCGGTGACGGCCAGCACGGTGCGGCCGGTCTGCCGGGCCAGCGCGGCCACGGCGAACGGCCGCGCGCCGGGCGGGCCCACCAGGTCGACATGGGCCCGGTGCCCGTCCCCGGCGGCCTTCACCGCCTCGGCGAGCGCCGGGTCCGTAACGACGACATCCAGCAGACCGTGCAGACTCATGAAGTTTCCGTCCGGGTGATCAAGGGGTACCGGCAGCAGGCTGCTGCCGGCGGGCGAGCAACGCGAAGGGCCCGACACGTGAGACGGGCCGGGGTGAATTCCAGGGTACGGCCAGGGGCTGACAGCCGCGCCCGCAACGGGTGGGCCGGGGCCGCCGACGGCCTCGCCCCGCCCGAAGCGCCGGGGCCGCCACCCGCGGCACGCCCTGGGGGGCGCCACCCGGGCCGCGCCCGGGTCGCCGCTCGCGCCGTGCCTGCGGCATGCCTGCCTCGCGCCTGTGCCGCGCCCACATCGTGCCTGCCTCGCGCCCGTGCCGTGCCTGCGGCATGCCTGCCTCGCGCCCGTGCCGTGCCTGCTTCGCGCCCCTGCCGTGCGCGCTTCGGCGGACAGGACCGTCCGCGGCGCGCCGCCCGTCGTGCCGGGACGGCCGCTCACCGGCCGTCGCGCACCATTCATCTCCGCACCGCACACAGTTGTGTCGGGGACCCTCACAAGAGGGACCCCAGCGTCTAGTCTTTGCCCGACCGTTACATGGCCCCGCGCGCGTGCGGGACCGCGCGCACGCGTACGGGTGCGCGGTCCGGCGCGTCGCACCAGGCGGTACCGGACACGGTCAACGGCACGGGCGGAACGGGCAGAGGCCGGGGCGAGCGGCGCGGGGCGATCCCCCTCGGTGCACAGCTCCACGGCACCAGGCATCGGGGGCGTACGTGGACGAGAACGGGATGTCTGTCTTCGGGGTCCCGGAGGCCGAGGAAGAGATCTACCGGCACTTCCTGCGCAACCCCGGCACACGCGCCGACTCCCTCCCCCTCCTGCTGCTCTCCCGGCCACGGGAGACCGGCGCCCGGATCGCCCGGCTCCAGGAACTGGGACTGCTGCACGCCGAGGACGCGGAGCGGCGGATCTTCCCGGCCGACCCCGAGGTGGCCATCAGCCGGCTGGTGGACATCCGGCTCCACGCGCTCCAGCAGGAGGTCCAGCGTGTCACCGGATCGCGGCACGTCATTGATGGTCTACGCGCGGAGCAGGGGGCCCGTACGCCCCCTCCGCAGGGCATCGAGCAACTGGAAGGGCTCGCCCAGGTCCACCACCGGATCGACGACCTCGCGTTCTTCGCACGGGACGAGATCCTCTCCGTGGAGCCGTACACCCGGCTGTCGGCGGAGAACATCGCCCGCTCCCGCCCGCTGGACCTCCGCTGTCTGCGGCGCGGGGTCCGGATCCGCAACGTCGTCTCCAGCGCGGCGCTCCAAGACCCGCCGACCGCCGCCTATCTCCGGGAGCTGGCCGAGCACGGGGCGGCGATCCGGGTGACGGCGGACACCACGGAGCGGCTCCTCGTCTACGACCGCCGGGCCGCGCTCGTCCCGCTGGACCCGCGCGACACCTCGCGGGGGGCGCTCCTCGCCCACCGCAGCGGCCTGGTGTCCAACGTCATCTCCCTGTTCGAACACATCTGGGATCAGGCGGACGACCTGGCCCGCGCGGGCGGCTCCGTGGGACAGGGGGACACTGCGGCCTCCCGCCCCTCCGGGATCGTACGGCGGGTGCTCGTGTCGATGTGCACGGTGGGCAAGGACGAGGCGGGCGCGCGGGAGTTGGGGGTGTCGGTGCGGACCTACCGGCGGCATGTCGCCGACCTGATGCAGACACTCGGTGCGGCAAGCCGGGCGCAGGCCGCGCTCCTGGCCCGCGAACGCGGCTGGATCTGAGGGCCGGGGGCCGGTCCCGGCGCGCACGACGAGGCCGGAGCAGAACCATGGCGGGGCGGGGAACAGATCGGCTCCGGGAACAGGTCGGCTCCGGGACGTTTGGAGGAACGTCCCGGAGCCTGCCGTCATCCTACGGGGCCACCCTCCCGGCAGGGGGCACCCCCGCCAGGAGGGCGCCCCTGCCGGGAGAGCGTGCCCCGCCAGGGGGTGCGCCCCCGCCGGGAGGTGTCCCCTGGCGGGAGGGCGCCCCCTGGCGGGAGGGCGCCCCCTGGCGGGAGGAACGTGCCGGTTCAGCCGTCGGTCGCAATGGCGTTCAGGACGTTCATCCGGCCCGCCCGGAAGGCAGGGACGAGCGCGGCGAACAGCCCGACCAGCGCCGAGCAGGCGAAGACCGTGAGGATCGTCGGCCACGGGATGTCCAGGACCTCCAACCCCTCCAGGGCCAGGAGCTTCTGGGCGGCGGCGCCCCAGCCCATCCCGAGTCCGAGGCCCAGCAGGGCCCCGAAGAGGGCGATGACCACGGACTCCAGGCGGATCATGCGGCGCAACTGGCGGCGGGAAAGCCCGATGGCGCGCATCAGGCCGATCTCACGGGTCCGCTCCACCACGGAGAGGGCGAGGGTGTTCACCACACCGAGGATCGCCACGACGATCGCCAGGGCGAGCAGGCCGTACACGATGTTCAGCAGCTGGCCGACCTGGTCCTTGAGCGTCTCCTTGAAATCGGCCTGGTTCTGCACCGTGTAGACCGGGTACTCCGCGAGGGCGGTCTTGAGGCCCGCGTACGCCTCCTTCTCCTTGCCCTCCTCGGCCTTGGCGAACATGGCCACGTTCTGCGGCATCCGGTCGGCCGGGACGTAGGAGGCCGCCGTGGTGAGGTTGGCGTACATCGCACCGCGGTCGATATTGGTGTCGTCGGAGGTGACGGCGGCGACGGTGAGCTTCGCGGTCCTGCCCCCCTTGAAGGCGACGGTCATCGTGTCACCGACCTCGACCCCGTGCTTCTTCGCGTAGTCTTCGCCGACCGACATGGCGTTCTTCCCGTACGCCTTCGCCAGATCGCCGGAGAGCACCGTGCGTCGGACGTCCTGCTGGTACGTCGGGTCCGCGGCGACGATCCCGTCGTCCTCGGTCTTCCCGCTCGGGGCGGTGATCTTCGCCTGGAAGTAGGCGTAGTCCGTCACGTGCTCCAGGCCGGGCACGGCGCGCACGGCGTCGGCGGCCTGCGGCACGATCGGGCGGCCGGTGCCGCCGTCCTGGACGATGAAGTCCGCGCCGACCGACTTGTCGAGCTCCTCCGTGGCCGAGGCCACCATGGAGGACCCGACCACCGAGAGGCAGGCGACCAGCGCGAGCCCGATCATCAGGGCGGCTCCGGTCGCTCCCGTACGACGGGGGTTGCGCAAGGCGTTGCGCTCGGCCAGCCGGCCGACCGGGCCGAAGAGACGCAGGACGACAACGCTCAGGGCGCGCACCACGACACCGGCCAGAAGCGGACCGATCACGATGAAGCCGATCAGGGTCAGCAGCACGCCGACGGCGAGGTACATCGAGCCTTCGGTGGCCTTGTCCGCCCGGGTGGTCACCCACAGGGCGGCGCCGCCGACGGCCGTCAGGAGCAGGCCGACCACCGCCCTGACCCGGCCGGACCGGCCGTCCGCGGGCGTCCCGGCATCGCGCAGCGCGGCCATCGGGGAGACCTTGCCGGCCCGCCGCGCCGGTATGTACGCGGCGAGGACGGTGACGACGACACCGAGCAGGAGTCCGAGCACCGGGGTCGTCCAGGCGACGGTGAGGTCCCTGGTGGACAGCTCCATGCCCACGGCGCCCATCAGCTTCATCAGCCCGACGGCGAGCCCGACGCCGGCGGCGACACCGAGGACGGAGCCGACGATGCCGAGGAGGACCGCCTCCACCAGCACGGAACGGTTGACCTGCTTGCGGCTGGAGCCGATGGCCCGCATCAGGCCGATCTCGCGGGTCCGCTGGGCGACCAGCATCGAGAAGGTGTTGACGATGAGGAAGATGCCGACGAGGAAGGCGATCCCGGCGAAGCCGAGCATCGCGTACTTCATGACGTCCAGGAAGGCGCCCATGGAGTCCTTGTTGGCGGCGGCCGCCTCCTCCTGGGTCTGGAGCTTGTACGCGGCGGAGCCGTCGAGGGCGGCGGCCACGTTCTTCTTGAGCTGGGTGTCGCTGACACCGCTCTCGGCGGTCACCAGGATCTGGGTGAAGACGCCAGGCGCGCCCAGCAGGTGCTTCTGCGCGGTGGCGGTGTCGAGGTAGACGACGGCCGCGCCCGGGTTGGTGACGGTGAAGGCCGCGATGCCGCTGATCTTCGCCTTGAGGTCACCGGTGGCGGCGATGGTGCGCAGCTCGTCGCCGAGCTCCAGCTTGTGCTTCTTCGCCGTGTCGGCGTCGACCATCACCTCGGTGGGGCCTCGCGGTGCGTGGCCGGAGGTGATCTCCATCGAGCGCAGGTCGTTCCTGGTCCAGTTGCTCGCGATGGTGGGGGCGCCGGTCTGGGAGCCCATGTTCTTGTTGTCGGCGTCGACCACGGTGACCGCGAGGGAGAACGCGGCGCCCTCGGCCCGCTCCACCCCCTCGACCTTCTCGACCTGCCGGACCAGGGAGGCGGGCAGCGAGGCCGGTTTGCCGTTGTCCGGCTGCTCATCGGCCTCCTCGGCCTCCTTCGGGCTGACGGTGACGTCGGGCGAGGAGATGGCGAAGAGCTTGTCGAAGGTGGTGTTCATCGTGTCGGTGAACACCAGGGTCCCGCAGACGAACGCGACGGAGAGCAGCACCGCCACGGCGGAGAGGGCCATGCGGCCCTTGTGCGCGAGGAAGTTGCGCACCGAGGTCTTCCATACGGTCATGACGTCCGCCCACGCGCGTCGAAGTGCTTCATGCGGTCGAGGACCTGGTCGGCGGTCGGGTTGTACATCTCGTCGACGATGGAGCCGTCGGCGAGATACAGCACCCGGTCCGCGTACGAGGCGGCGACGGGGTCGTGGGTGACCATGACGATGGTCTGGCCCAGCTCGTCGACCGACGTGCGGAGGAAGGAGAGGACTTCGGCCCCGGCGCGGGAGTCCAGGTTCCCGGTGGGCTCGTCACCGAAGATGATCTCCGGCCGGGCGGCGAGCGCTCTGGCGACGGCGACACGCTGCTGCTGGCCGCCGGAGAGCTGGGTGGGGCGGTGCTTGAGGCGATCGGCGAGCCCGACCGTCTCCACGACCTGCTGGAGCCAGGCGGCGTCGGGCTTGCGGCCGGCGATGTCCATCGGCAGCGTGATGTTCTCGATCGCGTTGAGCGTCGGGAGCAGGTTGAACGCCTGGAAGATGAACCCGATCCGGTCACGCCGGAGTTGGGTGAGCTTCTTGTCCTTCAGCTGGGTGATCTCGGTCTCGTCGAGGAAGATCTCGCCCGACGTCACCGTGTCCAGTCCGGCCAGGCAGTGCATCAGGGTCGACTTGCCGGAGCCGGACGGCCCCATGATCGCGGTGAACTGCCCGCGGGCGATGTCCACATCGACATGGTCGAGCGCGACGACGCGGGTCTCGCCGGTGCCGTACGCCTTGACGACCTGCCGCGCTCGTGCCGCAACGGCCGTACGCCCTCCAGTGCCCCCGTGCCTGGGAATGGTCACAGCCGTTGTCACGGTCTACTCCTATGGTCGGTCGATGACTGACGTCTTCGGGTACGGTCCGATTCTGAGTTCGGGACCGTGCCCGGCGCGATGGTGCTCAGCGCAGTCTTCGGGTGGGGTTTTCCCTACCCGCCCCCCTGCGGTGAGCCGTAGCGGCGACGTAGGAAAAGGTTAAGGAAGCGCCCCCCGCCGCCACGTCCTCCGCCGGGAGGAACGGGCCCTGGCCGCCATGAGGGGGCGCCCCCTAGGGGAATCGTCCTTCCGGCGGACACCGGGTCAGGGGCACGGTCGGGGAGAGCGCGACGCCGTACGGGACGACCGGCCGAACCGGAGCGGAAGCGTCCGCCGACGTCCCGCCGGGAACCCGCCCCCGGCACGCCCCGGAGCTGCCGAGACCCCTCCCCCCGCACTCCCGTCACCGCCCGGCCCGCCGCCACCCCCTCCCCTCCCGCCCGCCCGGATGAGACAGTGCGTCCGGGAGATAGGTGCATAGGGAAGGAAACCCGGTGGACGGCACGAACGGCAGAAGCGAGGCCGACGCCGGCGGCGCGGAGACAGGCACGGGTGCGGATACGGGCACGGGTTCGGGCACCGGTACGAATACGGAGTCGGGCAGCGGTACGGATACGGACACCGCCACGGGCACGGGGTCGGGCACCCGCCCCGCCTCACGCCCCGGCCGCCGCCCCGACCCCGGCCCCGACCTCGACCGCCACCTCGACCCCGGCCTCGACCGCCGCCCCGGCCCCGGCCCCGGCACAATCGCGAGCGCGACCCCGGAAGAAGCCGCGGACGCGGAAGCGCACGCGGGCTCCGGCACGACCGCCGACTCCGCCGCAGACGCCGCCGCCCCCGGCACCACCGCGGTCCCGGAGGCGGAAGCAGACAGGGCCGTGTCCCCCGGTCCCCCCGCCACCACCACACCCCGGGGCCGCCGCCCGGTCGTGGCGGCGCTCATGCTCGGCATGGCGCTGGCCGCCATCGACGGGACCATCGTCTCCACCGCCGTCCCCCAGATCGTCGGCGACCTCGGCGGCTTCACCGTCTTCTCCTGGCTCTTCTCCGGCTACCTGCTCGCCGTCACCGTCACCCTCCCCCTCTACGGGAAGCTCTCCGACACCTTCGGCCGCAAGCCGGTCCTGATCGCCGGGATCGTCCTCTTCCTGGTCGGCTCCCTCCTCTGCGCGGCCGCCTGGAGCATGGCCGCGCTCATCGCCTTCCGGATCGTCCAGGGCCTGGGCGGCGGCGCGCTCCAGGGCACGATCCAGACGATCGCGGCCGACCTCTACCCGCTCAGGGAACGGCCGCGCATCCAGGCGAAGTTGTCCACGGTGTGGGCGACGTCCTCGGTCGCGGGACCGGTGGCCGGCGGGCTGCTCGCCGGGTACGCCGACTGGCGGTGGATCTTCCTGATCAACCTCCCGGTCGGGGCGGTCGCCCTCTGGCTGGTCGCCCGCCACCTCCAGGAGCCCGCCCGCCCGCGCCCGGCCGTCCGCCCACGCGTGGACTGGGCGGGCGCGCTCGCCGTCTTCGCGACCGGGGCACTGCTGCTCACGGCGCTCGTCCAGGGCGGCGTGGCCTGGCCGTGGCTCTCGGCGCCCTCGCTCGGCCTGTTCGGGGCGAGCGCGGTCCTGGCGGCGCTCACCGTCGTCATCGAGCGGCGGGCCTCGGAGCCGGTCATTCCGGGCTGGGTGTGGCGCCGGCGGACCATCGCCTCGGTCAACCTGGCGCTCGGTGCGATGGGGCTGCTGATGGTCGCGCCGACCGTCTTCCTGCCGACGTACGCCCAGTCGGTGCTGGGGCTCGGTCCGATAGCGGCCGGGTTCGTGCTCTCCGTGATGACGCTGAGCTGGCCCGTATCGGCGGCCCTCTCCGATCGGGTCTACAACCGGATCGGCTTCCGCCGGACCGCGATCATCGGGATGGGCGCGGCCCTGCTGATCCTGCTGGCCTTCCCGCTCCTCCCCTACCCCGGCGCGGCCTGGCACCCCGCGCTGCTGATGCTCCTGCTCGGCGCGGCCCTCGGCCTGTTCCAGCTCCCCCTGATCGTGGGCGTCCAGTCGACGGTCGGCTGGGCGGAGCGCGGGACGACGACGGCGTCGGTCCTCTTCTGCCGCCAGGTCGGCCAGAGCATCGGTGCGGCGCTCTTCGGGGCCGTCGCCAACGGCGTCCTGGCCGCCCGCCTCCTCGACGCCCCGGTGGACGGTCTCCCCGACGACCTGGACGCGGTGGCCCGCGCGCTGGAGGACCCGGACGCCGTCTCGCCGGCGGCGGCGGAGTACCTGCGCCGGTCGGTGGACGCGGCGGTGGACCTCGTCCACGTCGGGGCCGCCGGAGCGGCGGTCCTGGCCCTGCTCGCCCTGATCACCCTCGCCCCGCGCCGCTTCCCGGTCATCACGGAGCCGGCCGAAACGCCCGCCCCGGCCGAAACGGTCGGCCCCGCGGAAACGACCGGCTCCGCCGGGGCGGCCGGCCCCGCCGGAACGGCTGAGGCTGCTCCCCGCCGGGACCCGTGCCAGGATCGGAGTACCGGGGCCCCCTGAGCACGCCCCCGGCCCGCGGCCCGACCCGACGTACCGGAGAGCACCCATGAGGATCACCCTGACCAGCGTCTTCGTCGACGACCAGGAGAAGGCCCTGCGCTTCTACACGGACGTCCTCGGCTTCCGGAAGAAGCACGACGTCCCGCTCGGCGGCGAGGACCGCTGGCTGACCGTGGTCTCGCCGGAGGACCCCGAGGGCACCGAACTCCTCCTGGAGCCGGACAAGCACCCCGCCGCCAAGCCGTACACGACGGCCCTGGTCAAGGACGGCATCCCGGCCACCGCCTTCGCCGTGGACGACGTACGGGCGGAGTTCGAGCGGCTGAGCAAGCTCGGTGTGCGGTTCACCCGGGAGCCGCTGGAGGCGGGCCCGGTCACGCTCGCGGTCCTGGACGACACCTGCGGGAACCTGATCCAGATCATGCAGACGGCGGTCACGCCGTAGCACCGGGCAGGGCGGCCGCCACCTCCGCCCACACCGTCTTCCCGATCGGGTTCCTGGACTCCCACCCCCACCGCGTCGCCACGCTCTCCACCAGGAAGAGGCCGCGCCCCGACTCCTGGTCGTCCTCGGGCAGCGCCGGCTGCTCGGGGACCCGGCCGAGCACGGCGTCCGAGACCTCGATGCGGAAACGGCTCGCGGGGCCCTCGTAGTCCACCCGCAGGTGGAAGTTCCGGCCCCGCAGCCGGCCGTGACACACCGCGTTCGCGGCCAGCTCCGCCACCACCAGGGCCACCGAGCACGACGCGTCCGACAGGGGGCCGAACCCCCACTGGTCGAGCTGCCGGACCACCGTACGGCGGGCGAGCCGCGCTCCCCGTGGCGTCGAGGGGAACTGCCGCGACAGGCACCCGTATCCGTTGGCGGTCAGCCCGAAGCCGCGCCGGGCGGGCCGGGCCTTCTTGTTCCCTCCGCCCTTCGCCCCGCCCTTCGCCCCGCACTCCGCGCACTCCGCGCTCTCCGCCGTGGTCGCCCTCTTGCCGCTCATGCCGGTCATCCGCTCGCTCGACTCCTTCTCACGTCACCCACACGTGCGGGTCGCGTGACGTTCCGTACTCAAGAGTCGGCGGCGCGTCCTAGCCTCGGAAGATGACAGCGCCTTACCGTGCGGGCCGTAAGAATCGGAAGTAACCCCATGGCCAAAGCAATTGACCCGCAGTCCTCCATGGCTGCCCTCTTCGGATCACGTCTGCGCAAGCTGCGCATCGCGGCCGGACTCACCCAGACCGAAGTGGGCGTGCTCGCCCACGTGGTGGGCAGCCGGATCGCCCAGCTCGAACGCGCGACCGGCGCGAAGCCCACGCTGGAGCTGACCCGTGTCCTGGACCGGGAGTTGGTGGCGGACGAGTTACTGATCGACCTCTGGCCGTACGTGCACCGGGAGGCGTTCCCGGACTGGTCGCAGGCGTTCATCGCGTACTCCGCCCGCGCGAAGGTGATCCGCCAGTACTCCTCGCACGCCGTGCCCGGCCTGTTGCAGACGCCCGAGTACGCACGGGTCCTGCTGAGCATGGGCCACTCCCTGCGGGACGCCGAGCACCTGGAGGAGCGCGTCGCGGCCCGGCTCGACCGCCAGGTGCGGCTCACCGGCCCGGACCGGCCGGAGCTGTGGGTCGTCCTCGACGAGGCCGTGCTCCGGCGGCCGGTCGGCGGAGCTGCGGTGATGCGCGGCCAGTTGGAGAAGCTGCTCAGGATGGCGGAGGAGCCCAACATCACCGTTCAGGTGCTGCCGTTCGACCAGGGCGCGCACGGCGCGCTGGCCGGCTCCCTCTCCGTGCTGGTGATGCCGGACGGCGCCGAGATCGCCTACACGGAAGGAGCCCACCACGGCCAGTTGACCGAGGAGCCGGAGGAGGTCGAACAGTTCGCCCTGACCTACCATCACCTCACGGCGATGGCGCTGCCACCGCTGATGTCGCTCGATCTGATCCGATCCGTGCTGGAGGCCGATTACCGTGCAGCGAGTATCCCGTCACGATCTGACCGCCGCCGCCTGGCGCAGCAGCAGCTACAGCAACGAGGAGGGCGGCGACTGCGTGCAGGTGGCGGACGGATTCCCCGGCGTCGTCCCCGTCCGTGACAGCAAGAACCCCCACGGCCCCGCCCTCGTCCTGACCAGCACCGCCTGGACCGCCTTCATCGCGGGCACCGTCGTTCGCTGACGCGTTCCCGGCGTCCTCCCCGAAGGACGGGCGCCGACGCGCTGACTGGTGTCACCGTGCACATGCCGGTGCTCTTACGGAGGTATCGACGCCGCGACGCCGACCGATATGCTCCGGCACGCCTTTCAGATTGACCGAAAAGAATTCCTCAGCGCCGCATCTCCGTGTGGGCGCTTCCGCGCGGAAGCCTCATGATGGCCGCACGTCGGGCGCACCGTATATGCCCCGGCCATGCGCCGGGCGCCTATTCCCGCCCGGTGCCCCGACATCGTGGCCACGCCTCGCAAATACCACAACAGCCGCAAGCCGCTGGCCTCTTCTCGTCAAAATCACTCTGCCTACGGACTGGGGCGTCGACCGCGTCATCCGTCGCGTGAGCATGTCTACGATGTGGTCAACCCCTGACAGGAAAGGTCGCTTCCGCTTACTCCGAATCCGATTCCGATTCCGATTCGCCAGGTGATCCGGACCTTTCCGGGGCGGCCGCACAGTTTCGCCTACCTTCCGCTCGGCAGATCTGAGGGACCGCATCCATGCCGAAACCCGTACCAGCCAGTCAGAGGCGGCGGCAGCCGATGAACGCGCCGAAAGCGGCGATGGCACCCCTTGTGGCCACGCTGTCCGTGACCGCCGTCGCCGGAGCCGTGGCCGTGGCCCTGGCACCGTCCGGGGCGCGCGGCTGGGCGGTCATGGTGGTGCTCACCGCCTGGGTGGTCCTGGCCGTCACGCTCGCCGCCGCCCACTCCGGCACCCGTCGGGCCCAGCGCGCCGCCACGGCCCGGTCCGAGGAGGCCGAGCGGCTCAAGTCGTCGCTGTCCGCGCTCGAAACGGACACCGCGCACACCGCCGACGTGGCGCTGCCCGCCCTGATCCAGCTGGTACGCGGCGGAGTGAAGGCCACCGACGCGCTCGGCCGGATCCCGCTGCCGCGCGTCCCCCGGCACCGCAAACTCCTGCACGCCCTCGCGACGACCGTCGAGGAGCAGGAGCGGCAGACCGCCGCGCTGCGCACCGACAGCACGCGGGTCCACGACGAGATGGGCGCGGAGAACGCGCGGCTCCGCGAGGAACTGCACGCGCTGACCTCCGAGGTGGAGCGGTTCACCCGCGACACGCTGCCGACCGCCGTCGCCCGGCTCCGCGAGGGCGAGTCCGGCGCCACGGTGCAGGCCGAGGTGTACCTGCCGGAGCAACCGCTGCTGCGCGCGTCCGTCGAGGCCGTGCTCCGGGAGCTCGCGCTCAGCGAACGCCGTGCCCTCGCGGCGCAGACCGCGTCGGCCAAGGCGCTCAGCCGCGTCCAGGCCAAATCCGTCAGCATGCTCGCCGATCTGCGCAGCATGCAGGAACGTCACGGCGAAGAGGTGTTCGGGGACCTGCTGAAGCTGGACCACAGCACCTCGCAGCTCGGGCTGATGACCGACCGGCTGGCGCTGCTGATGGGCGGACGCCCCAGCCGCGCCTGGAACCGGCCGATCGTGATGGAGAGCATCCTGCGCGGTGCGGTCGGCCGTATCGCCGCCTATCAGCGGGTACGGCTGCACTGCTCGTCCACCGTCTCCATCGCCGGCTTCGCCGCCGAAGGCGTGATGCACCTGCTCGCCGAACTCATGGACAACGCCGCGAACTTCTCGCCGCCCATCGACGAGGTGCACGTCTACGTCGAGGAGCGCGGCACCGGAGTCGTCGTCACCATCGAGGACAGCGGGCTCAAGATGGCCGAAGCGGCGATGCGCCGCGCGGCGGACTCGGTCGCCGGGCGGATGACCGACCTCGGGACCCTCCAGGGCACGCGGCTCGGCCTCGCCGTGGTGGGACGGCTCGCACTCAAGCACCGCATCAGCGTCAACTACCGGCCGTCCTCGCGGGGCGGCACCGGCGTGGTCGTCCTGCTGCCCAGGCACCTGATCGCCCAGGAGGCCCGCGACAGCCACCCGGCCCCGAGCCTCCGGGAAGCCACCGCCACCGCGGGCGCGGCCCCCACCGCGCCATCGCCGGTGCCCACGCCCGCGCCGGTCTCCGATCCCGCGCCCACGCCCGCGCTGCCGGATGCCTCCGGCGTCGCGGGCTCCGCGGCCGCGACGCCTGCCCTGCCGGACGCCGCGCCCCCGCCGGCCTCGTACCCCTCGCGTACGCCCGCCCACGGGGTCGATCCGGGACCGGCCCGGACGCCCGGCCAGGGGCTCCACCAGCGAGCCGCCCGGGGCCCGGCCCCCGTACCCGTCGGCCCGCCGTCCGTCACCCCGCCCTCCGTTCCGCCGCCGTCCCCCGTGCCCGCCGACGACCGGCTGGTGTTCCGCCCGCGTGAGGCAGAGCGGCCGGCGGCTCCCCGTCCGGCGGCGGCCTCCACCCCCGGCGGTCTGCCCGTCCGCACGCCCGGCCGCACCATGGGCGAGGCCGAGCGTGAACGCGGCCGCCATCGGGGAGCACCCGCACCCACCACCCCGGCGGACCTGCGGGGCGACACACCGCGGGCCACCCCTCCCCGCAGCGCGGGCGAGCAGTTCGGGGCCTTCCACCGGGCCCGGCGGCCCGGCAGCGCCGGTGGAGAGCCGGAAAACCGGGTCACCCGCCCCGGCGGCGGTACCACCCGGCCCTCCGGCGAGCCGGAGGGCGACGGGGGGCCGGACGCCCGGCCCCTCAGCCGTCCGGATGCCGGGACCGTCACGCCGCCTCCCTCCGCGCCGTAGCCCGGAGCGCCCATCCGCAGGGTGTCCGGTCCACCGGACGCGCACGCTCGATCATCCGAGATTGGAGGTACGGGCCGTCGGCCGGTCGCCGGCGTCACGGTCCCGTCACTCATCATGCAGACCACAGACAACAGCCTCACCTGGCTTCTGCAGAGGCTGCTCGATCAGACCCCCGGAACGCGGCACGCCCTGGCCCTGTCCCGTGACGGGCTCAAGCTCTGCTGGAGCGAGCACCTCACACTCGACCAGGCCGACCAACTGGCGGCCATCTGCTCGGGCATGCAGGCGCTCGCGCAGGGCGCCTCCATCGAGTTCGGCGACGGCTCCGGCGGCGTACGCCACTCGATGACCGAGTTCCACGGCGGCCTGCTCTTCATCGTCGAAGCCGGTGAGGGCGCGCATCTGGCCGTCATCGCCACCGAGGAGGCCGATCCCAGCATCGTGGGGAACCAGATGACGCAGATGGTCGAGCAGATCGGCGAACACCTGCGCGCCGCACCCCGCGCCGCCGCGCCCGGCTTCACCGCACGCCGCGGCACCGGCCCCGTACGGAGGAGCGCCGCACCGGGGGGCGTCCTGCCGGGAAGCCCCGCGCCCGGAAGCACCGTACCGGGAGGCGCGTCGCCCGGAGGCAGTTCGTCGCCGGGGAGGGAGTCGTGACCCGTCCGCCCGTCGACACCGGGTCCCCCGACCGGCTCTACACGGTCACCGGCGGACGCAGCCGCGCCGCGGACTCCTTCGACCTGGTCACCCTCGTGGTCAGCGAGTGCCGGCCCACCACCGGCATGCAGTCCGAGCACGCGCGGATCCTCCACCTGTGCACCCACCCGACCGCCGTCGTCGAGATCGCCGCCGAACTCGCCCTCCCCGTCACCGTGGTGCGCATCCTTCTCGACGACCTCCACGTCATGGGCCGGATCACCGCCCGCCACCCGCGCGCGGCCGTCTCCGTCTCCGACCTCCCCGACTCCGAACTGCTGATGGAGGTGCTCCATGGTCTCCGGAAGCTGTGAACTGCCGGCCCGGCGCACACCGCTGGCCGCCGCGGCCGAGACCGGCCTGAAGATAGTCGTCGTCGGAGGGTTCGGCGTCGGCAAGACGACACTCGTCCGCTCGGTGAGCGAGATCCGGCCGCTGAACACCGAGGAGGTCATGACCCAGGCGGGCGTCGGCGTCGACGAGACGAACGGCGTCGACGCCAAGACGACCACCACGGTCGCCTTCGACTTCGGCCGCATCAGCCTCAACGAGCGGATCGTGCTGTACCTGTTCGGCGCGCCGGGCCAGGAACGGTTCTGGTTCCTGTGGGACCGCCTGTTCTCCGGCACCCTCGGCGCGGTCGTCCTCGTGGACACCCGCCGGATGGACGACTCCTGGTACGCGATCGACCGGCTGGAGCACCACGGCACCCCGTTCGTGGTGGCGGTCAACCGCTTCGACGACGACGGCCACCACTCCCTCGACGAGATCCGTCAGGCCCTGGCGCTGCCCGAGCACGTCCCGATGGTCGACTGCGACGCACGGGTCCGGAAGTCCAGCAAGAACGTACTGATCACGCTCGTCGACCATCTGCGCACGATGGCCATCGCACGGGAGACGACCCCATGAGCACCTCCGACTTCCCCTACGACGTCGCCGTCGGCCCGTCCTTCGACCCGAACGACGCCTCGGCTGCTCCTGCGGCCCCCGCGCCCGCCGCCGCCTCCGGCTGCCCGGTCGGCGGCGGTTCCGGTGCGGTACGCCTCGCCGGGGCCTCGTACCAGCGGACGCCCACCGAGCTCTACCGGTCGCTGCGGCGGGAGCACGGCCCGGTGGCGCCGATCCTGCTGGACGGGGACGTGCCGGCCTGGCTGGTGCTCGGCTACTCCGAACTGTCCTACGTCACCACGCACGACGAGCTGTTCGCACGGGACTCGCGCCGCTGGAACCAGTGGGACAGCATTCCGCCGGACTGGCCGCTGATGCCGTTCGTCGGGTACCAGCCATCGGTCCTGTTCACCGAGGGCGACGAGCACCGCCGCCGGGCCGGGGTCATCACCGAGGCCCTGGAGGGCGTGGACCAGTTCGAGCTGGCGCGCGACTGCCGGCGGATCGCGGACCGGCTGATCGCGGGCTTCTCCGGCAGCGGCCGGACGGAGCTGATGCGCGACTACGTCCACGCCCTGCCGATGCGGGCCGTGGTCCAGATGTGCGGCATGCCGGTGTCGGGCGAGGACACCCAGAGGCTGGTGGACGATCTGCGGATCTCCCTGGACGCCGGCGAGGGGGACGACCCGGTGGCCGCGTACGGGCGGGTCGGGGAGCGGCTGCGCCGGCTGGTCGAGGACAAGAGGGCGGCCCCCGGACCGGACGTCACCTCGCGGATGGTGACGCACGAGGCGGGCCTCACGGACGAGGAGATCGTCCAGGACCTGATCTCGGTGATCGCCGCCGCCCAGCAGCCCACCGCCAACTGGATCTGCAACACGCTGCGGCTGCTCCTGACGGACGAGCGCTTCGCGGTGAACGTCTCCGGCGGCCGGCTCAGCGTCGGCGAGGCGCTCAACGAGGTGCTGTGGCTGGACACCCCGACGCAGAACTTCATCGGCCGCTGGGCCGTACGGGACACCCAGCTCGGCGGACGGCACATCCGGGCCGGCGACTGCCTGGTCCTGGGCCTCGCGGCGGCCAACACCGACCCGGAGATCTGGCCGGAGTCGTACGTCGGGGCCGAGAACTCCGCCCACCTGTCGTTCAGCGGCGGCGAACACCGCTGCCCCTACCCCGCGCCGCTGCTGGCCGACGTGATGGCCCGTACGGCGGTGGAGACGCTGCTGGAGCACCTGCCGGACCTGATGCTGGCGGTCGAGCCCGAGGAGCTGTCCTGGCGGCCGTCGATCTGGATGCGCGGGCTCTCCGAACTGCCGGTCCGGTTCAGCCCGGTGGCGCAGTAGGCCGCGCCGCCCCTTCGCCGCGCGGGCACCCGCCCGCGCGGCGAAGGGGCGGCGGATCAGCCGGAGACCGGCGTGAACCGGACCGGCAGGCTCTGCGGCCCGCGGGTGAAGACACCGTGTTCGACCGGGACGAACCCGTCGGCCAACCGGAGATCCGGCATGGCGTCCAGCAACTGGCCGACGCCGGTCTCCACTTCGGCCCTGGCCAGCAGAGCACCCACGCAGAAGTGCCGGCCGAGCGCGAAGGCGAGGTGGTCGGCCGCCGCCGAGAAGGCGTTCGTGGCGGACAGGTCCTCGCGGAAGATGTCGAACGTGTCGGGGTCCCGGTAGCGCTCCTCGTCACGGTTGGCGGAGCCGATCAGGCAGGTCACCGTGGCTCCCGCCGGTATCGTGCCGCCGCTCAGCTCCACCTCCGACGCCGACTGCCGCATGATCATGTGCACCGGCGGCGTGTGGCGCAGGGTCTCGGCGAAGGCGCGGGCGATCAGGCTCCGGTCGGCGCGGACCGCCTCCAACTGCTCGGGGTGCTTCAGCAGATTGGCGAAGATCCCGGCGATGGCCTTGTCGGTGGTCTCCCCACCGGCGGCCAGCAGCAGGCTGCAGAACGCCTTGACGTCCTCGTCGCTCATCCGGACACCGTCGACCTCCGCGGTGCACAGCCTCGACAGAAGGTCGTCGCCGGGCTTCTCGCGCCGCTCGCGGATGATCGGCAGCATGTACTCGGCGAACTCGACGCGCGTACGTTCACCCGCCCGCGCCACGTCCTGATCGCCGGAGAGATTACCGAGAAATGCGATGACAGCCGTGTACCAGCCGTGAAATCGCTCGTAGTCGGACTTGTCCAGCCCCAGCATGTCCGCAATGACGTTCACGGGAAAACGGGTGGCGTAGTCGGCGACCAGGTCGACGGAACCGGAGTGCCGGAACCCGTCGATCAATTCACGCGAATTGCGCTCGATGACCGGTAAGAACGTGTCCCGCAGGTCGCCACCGCGGAAGGCGGGAGCGACCAGAGCCCGGCGTACGGCGTGCTCGCGCCCGCTGAGCTGGAGAATCGTCCGCCCGTGCACGGGCTCGATCTGCCAGTCGTAGTTCTCGGTGGTGAATTCACCGGCTTTGTCCTTGAAGACGCGTTCGACGTCCTCGTAACGCGAGACGAGGTAACTCCTGGTGGCCTCGTGCCACAGGAGCGGTGCGTCCTGCCGCATAGCGCGATAGGCCGCGTACGGATCTCTCTCGAACTCGGGTGACAGAATGTCCGGCGCCGGGACCGACATGAACCCTCCCTGCTGAACGGGAACGGATACGTGTGAACTGAACGCTTCCATCTGCTCCTGAGAACACGCGTTCGTCAAGAGTTGCCACCCGTTGCGGCCGGCCCGGATCCGGTCCCGGAGTCCTCGGCCCTCAGCCCTCAGCCCTCAGCCCTCAGCCCGCCGCGCCCGCTGCCCCGGTTCCTCCGCCGGTTCCTCCGGTTCCTCCGCCGGCTCCTCCTCCGGTTCCTCCGCCGACGACGTCACCCGCCCCGTCAGCGCCGCCAGCGAGCTGCGCACATGCGCCATATGGGCCTGGACCTCGTCGCGGCCCTCCTCGTGCTCCCGCAGGACGCGCTCCGTCTCCCGGACCACCCGCTCCTCGCGGACCCGCGCCCCGGCCAGCAGCTCCGCCGCCCGCGCCTCCGCGTCCTCCTGGCCGTGCCGGGCCGCCTCCTGGGTGGCGGCGAGCTCCCGGCCCGCCTCCGCGAGCAGCGCCTCGGCCCGCCCGGTCAGCTCCGCGTGCCGCGCCTCCAGCTCCGCCTCCGCGGCCGCCATCGCCTCCTCGGCCGCCTTGCGGCGCTCCCGGTGCTCCCGCTCCTGCTGGGCCAGCTCACCCGCCGTACGGTCACGGGTCTGCGCCATCACCGCGGCCGCCACCGACCGCGCCTCCTCGGCGTCCTGCCGGGCCGCCGCCACCAGGCCCTGCGCCTCCTCGACCGCCGCGGCCACCCGCTCCGCCGCCGCCAGCTCCGCCGCCGCGCGCACCGCGTCGGCCGCCTCGCGCGCCGCGTCCCCGGCCGCCCGGCCCGCCGCCTCGGCCTCGTCCCGCATCGTCCGGCCCGCCGCCACCGCCTCGGACTCCAGCGCGTGCGCCTCCTCCTCGGCCAGGGCCAGAATCCGCTGCGCCCGCGCCCCCAGCTCCGCGTAGTCCTGGACGGGCAGCGCAGCGACGGTCTCCGCCAGCCGGGCCGCCTCGGCGGCCAGCTCCTCCACCCGGTCCGTCAGCCGCGCGACCTCGGCGAGCGCCCGGTCCCGTTCGGCCGTCAGGGTGACCGTCGCCCGGTCCACCTGGTCCGGACGGTAACCACGCCCCCGCAACCCGACGACGTCGTACGCGGACACCGGACCAGCACTCATCCCTGAAGCCTCTCTCCGAGCAACGACCCACCGACACGCGCGGCCGCACCACGACGCCCGCGATACGTCAAGGATGCGGCAATTCGTGTCGGAAGTCGGAATCGATCAGCGGCATTCCGGCCGGAAGCGATCGGCATCACAGAACCGGGCGAACCGGCATCACCCGCTCACGACGCGGCGCCCGGACCCATCAGGGTCCGGGCGCCGCGAACGGGCCGCCGGAATCACGCCGCCGGACCCGCCCGTCGAGCCGTCAGATCAAGCCGTCCCACATCTGCTCCAGGAGGACCGACCACCAGCTCTCCGGCGACGCCAGCGCCGCCGGGTCCAGCGCTACCAGCTGTGCCTGGAAATCGACGGTCCACCGCCCCGCCTGCTCCGGGTTCAGACCGAACCGCAGCCGCCACATCCGGCCCAGCAGCGCCATCGACCGCACGAACTCCGGCAGCCCGGTGTTCACGAACTGCGGCGGCACCGACTGCCCGCCCGGCCCCGCCTCCACCGGCACGGCCACGATGTTCGCCGTCCCGTACTGCACACAGATCGCCCTGCCGAAGTCCGTACCCATCACCAGGTACGACCCCGCGTCCGGCGCCGCCTGCACCTGCCGCTGCGCCGCCAGCTCACCCAGCGTCGGCACCACCGGCTGCCCCGGCTGCGCCCAGAAGAACGGCCCGAAATCGGCGGGCAGCCCCGCCCACACCAGCGTGCGCGCGACGACCTCCGGCACTCCCTGACGGGACACCGCCCGCTGGTCGAACCGGAGGATGCCCTGCGGGCCGAACGCCTGCGCCAGCTCCTCGGCCACCGCCTCCGGCGGCAGCGCGGGCGAGGGCGGCATCTGCGGCAGCGGCGCCCGCACCGGAGCGGGCCGCGCCGGGCCGTCCGCGACCTGGTGCAGCTCACCCTGGTGCGTCAGCAGATGCTGCATGCCCTGCTGCCGGCTGGCGTGGTCCGTGCCGTACGGGGCGACGCTGGTGATCCGCACCTGCGGCCAGGTCTCCCGGATCATCCGCGCGCAGTACCCACCCGGCAGCTCACAGGACTCCAGCTCCGTATGCAGCTCGATCACCTGCTGCGGCGGCACGTTCATCGCCCGCAGCTCGTGCAGCATCTGCCACTCGGGGTGCGGGGTGCCCGGCGCCGAGCGGCGGATCAGCTGCTGCTCGCTGCCGTCCGGCGCCCGGAACCTCAGCACGGCCTGGTAGCCGGGGCCCACGGTCGGCTGACCGGTGGCCTGCTGCGGATAGCCGTACGCCGCAGGCGGCGGGGTGTGCCCACCGGGCGGCGGCACGTGCCCGCCCGGCGGCGGACCCGGCGGACCCGGCGGCTGCGGCACCGAACCGGACGGACCGGGCGGACCGACCTGTCCCGGCGCGGCGAGCATCGTCGCGGCATGGTGCACCCCGCCACCCGGAGGCGGCGTGGAACCCGGCGGCGGACCCGGCGGACCGGGCGGCTGCGGGGCGCCAGGAGCACCCGGAGGGCCCGGCGGCCTGGGCGCGCCCGGAACGCCCGCACCGATGCTGCTCCCGTCCGCGAGCATCGTCGCGGCATGGTGCACCCCGCCACCCGGAGGCGGCGTGGCGCCCGGAGAGGCAGGCGGACCGGGAGGAGACGGCGGACCGGGAGGCGGCGTGGCACCCGGCGGACCGGGCGGACCCGGCGGAACGGCACCGGGCGGGCCGAGCTGGGAGACGAGCTGTGTCGGTACGTACCCGCCCGCCGGAGCACCGGGCGCACCCGGACCCGAGGGCGGCGGCGTCGCACCCGGCGGCATCCCCGGAACGCCCGGCGGAGCGGGCGGCGGCGGAGTCGCCGGACCGCCCCCACGCCCCCCGCGCGGCGGCACCACGGCCTTGCTGGTGGCCGCGTCCGCGATGTCGTCCCCCGCCCCACCCGGTGCCACTCCGTCCGGCCGGAGGGCCGGCGCCACCTGCGTACGCGGCAGCCGGCTGCCCCCCGCCATCAGCGCGGTGGGCGCCTCGGCCGACACGACCGGCGGCGGGGCCTCCTCGTCGTCCGTCCCCGCCAGCGGCGGCGCGAACACCGTCGCGGGCAGCGGAACCGCCCCGTCGTCGGAGTCGGAGTTGGTGTCCGTACCCGCCCAGGGCGTCGCCCCGGCCGGCACCCCGTCCGAGGCCGTGGGCTCATAACCGTCGTGGCCCCCCGCGGCGGGCCACGACGCGGCGGAGCCCCCGGCGGCAGGTGACGGAGGAGAAGAGGGAGGCGTCACGCCCCCGGCGGGCTCCCCGCCCGGCACCGACGCGGACGAAGCCGCATCCGGGGACGGAGTCACGGAAGAGGACGACCCGGCGGCCGGGGACGCACCGGCGGACGCCCCGTCCGCCTCCGTACCCGCCGCTGCCGCCTCGCGCCGCTCCGCACGATGGTCCGGAATCCCCAGCTTGTCCGCCGCCTCCTGAAGCCACTCCGGCGGCGTCAACAGGAACGACGTCTGGTTCAGATCCACCCGCTGCGGCGGCTCCGGAGCCGGGTCCGGCACCCCGGCCGCCACCCCGTACTCCTCCTCGTACCGGCGGATCACCTCACCCACCGGCAACCCCGGCCACAACGTCGCCTCACCGCTGTCACGGGCGATCACCAGCCGCTGACGGCCCCCGTCCGACACGGGGCCCTCCGGCCGGTCCTCGGCCCACACCACGAAACCCAGATCGAACTCACGGACCCGCACCTCACGGTGCTGATACGCGGGCACGTCACCGTTGACCCACTCGTCCGCCCGCTCCTGCGCCTGCGCGAAAGTCACCACCGCGCTCACCCCTCCACCGGGACGACGCGCGCGAAGCCGCCGTCCACCATCAGGTTCGCCACGGTCTCCAGCTCCGGCGGATTGCCCGCCAGCCGCTGCAGGAACACGTCGAAGTCCTCACCGCAGGGCAGCAACAGCCGCTCCACACGCTCCTGGACACTCCAACCGTCCCGGTCCCGGGCATCGTCGTACGGGCAGAACCACACCGAACCAGGACTCCGACCGCGCACCTTCACCGCCAGAATCCCGCCCTGGACGAACGCCACACCCAGGTAATCCTTCGTGAAGTGATCCCGCAGACACTTGTTCACGTACACCAGGTCGTTCATCCCGGCCTCGTCACGCACCGTGAAGAACGGCTGGTCCACCAGCAGCCCCAGCTCCGCGTCCAACGCCACGCCCACCGGAGCCGCACCACCCCCCGCCTTCAGGAACGAGCGGTACGCGCCCGGCAGCCGGTACCCGAGATCCTCCTCGACCCCCTGCACCTGCTGCTCGCTCACCGCGACCGCCCCCTTCGGCAGCCGGAAATGCGCCGGACGGGTCTCCTGCAACGGGCGCGTACCGCGCCGGTCCTGGTCCACGTCCGTACCCGCCAGACCGGCGTGATGACGCAGCAGCGCCTTCACTTCCACCGGCACCAGCTCCATCCGGCGGCCACCCGCCACGTGGTGCCACGTCCAGCCGTGCGGGGTCGCCACCGCGGGAATCGTGTCCCACAGGTCGTGCCCGGCCGCCGCCATCGCCGCGTTCGCCGACACGTAATCGGTCAGACGCAGCTCGTCGATACCGAAACCCGGAGGCGGATCCGCGATCTCGGCCGCGGCACGCGCGTACGGCGAGAAGACCGGGTGACCGCTCCCGTCCATCCGCACCCCTCCGGGGTGACGGGACGCCCGGACCGGGTCCGGGAAGTTCACGACCTGCCCGGTGTAGGCGGCGTTCGGTGGCGCGGCTTGCTGCCCGAGCCGACCTGTCGTCATGGCTGATGCCCCCTGCTGCGTCCGGTGTTCCGCACAGCCTAAGCGGTGAGGCAACAGGGACCCCCGGCCCCGCCGATACCGTCACGAACGGTCACATCCACATGACGGTGAGGCGGCGGAACCACCCCTTCCCGCGACACGCGGCCCCGTTTCCCCGACCCAGCTTCCCCACCACCCGGCACATTTGGCAGGCTGTCCCCGCAACTCGGGGGATTGCAGGGAGGGACGTCAGCACGATGCAAACCGCACAAACCATCACACCAGGGGATCCGCGCCTCAGCTGGAGCAGCACCGAAACCAGCCGAACGCCCCGACTGGTCCACCGCCGCGACGGGATCCTCCCCGCCGTGGCCGCCGCGCTGTCCGTCCGCGGCGAGACGCTCACCTGCACCGCCGGCAAGGGCGACCAGCCACCCGTGCTCCACCCGCTCGTCCAGGACTTCCTCGACGCCCTCACCAGCGGCCAGCGCGAACGCTTCACCGGGCGCTGCCCCGAAGCCATACTGCTCTCCCGCCAGCTCACCGCCGCCGAGAGCGGACGCTCCAAACGCGCCCAGCGAAAACCCCTCACCAACGGGGAAGCACGCCGCGCCCTCAAACACTCACGGATCACCGCCCGCCGCATCCGCGAGGACGGCGACCCCCTCCACGGCACCTACGCACCCCCCTGCCGGTCCTGCACCGCCCTCCTGTCCCACTTCGGCGTACGCCCCGTCGACCTCACCACCACCGGCGCCGCGACCACCGCCGAGAAGGGCTGACCGCCCACCCATGCACGACCGCAGGCAGCACACCTCCACCACCCGCTTCCCCGTCGCCGTCGACGCCGCCCTGCGCGACGCCGGCTGGCAGCCCGGCCGCTGGGACATCCGCCAGGCCGAGGAATGGGCCGACGCCCTGCGCTCCCACGCCTCACCGGCCGGCCACCGGCACGCCGTCTTCCCGGCCGCCGTCGAGGCATGGGCGGAGTTCGGCGGCCTCCACCTCACCGCCTCCGCCTCCGGCCGCCACATCGCGCCCGCCACCGTCCGCATCGACCCCCTGAGCGGCCTCCACCTCGCCCGCACGCTCGGCGACCTCGGCCGCGCCCTCGAGACGGAGGTCAGCCCACTCGGAGCCGAAGGCGACGAACAGGCGGTCCTGGCCATCGACACCGAAGGACGCGTCTACAGCATCGACCACACGGGCGACTGGTTCCTTGGCCAGGACATCGACGAAGCCCTCGCCACCCTGATCACCGGCACCCAGCCGCCCCGCCTGACCTCATCCTGACCCCACGGCCCGCCGGCCCACCACGACCGGGCAGCCCGCACCGACCCTCACGCACCGGACGGACAACACCAGGCCGGCGGCCCCGCCACCCACGACGTCCGGAGGCGGCTCAGACCTCACCCGGACCGCACGGAAGCACCGCCGACACCCGGAAGCCCCCCGCCTCCGTCGGACCCGACACGAAGACACCCCCCAGCCCCAGCACCCGCTCCCGCATCCCCACCAGCCCGTTCCCCCCGCTCGGCAGCCCCGCGTCCGCCACCGCCACATCCGACGGACCGTTCTCCACCTGCATGGCGACCTCCGCACCCCGATGCGCGAGCCGCACCCACGTCTTCGCACCCGCAGCATGCTTGTGCACGTTCGTCAACGCCTCCTGCACCACCCGGAACGCCGTCTGCTCCACCTCCGGCGGATACGGCCTCGCCTCACCGTCCACCGACAGCTCGACCACCATCCCCGCCTGCCGCGACTGCGCCACCAGCCCCTCCAGCTCACGCAGGCGGGGCCCCTCCTCCGACGCCACCGTGGCAGCGGCCTCCGCGGCCGCCTTCCGCACCGACGCCAACGGCACCCCGCCCGCGGCCACCGGCGCCGTCAACGCCTCCCCCGTACGCAGCACCCCGAGCATGTCGCGCAACTCCGTCAACGCCTGCCGCCCCATGTCCCCCACCAGCGCCGCGTTACGCACCGCCTTCGCCGGGTCCTTCGGCGCGACCGCCTGGAGCGCGGCGGCATGCACCACCATCAGACTCACCCGATGGGCGACCACGTCGTGCATCTCCCGCGCGATCCGGGTCCGCTCCTCCGTACGCGCCCACTCGGCCCGCTCCTCGGCCCGGTCCGCGAGCAGCGACAGCTCCCGCTCCAGCGAATCCGCCCGTTCCCGCAGGCTCTCCATCAGACGGCGCCGGGCCCCTATGTACAGCCCGAACAGCACGGACGGGGCCGTCAGCCCCACCGCCATGACGACCGACATCAGCGGGACGTACCAGTCCCCCGGACCGAAATCAGCCTGCTCCGCCACGCTCTGCCGCAGCCGCACGTACGTGACGATGAACGTCCCCACCAGCGCCATCCCCGCCAGCACGACGGTGATCCGGCGCGGCACCTCGGACGCGGCCAGCGTGTACAGGCCCACCAGGGCCATCAGGAAACCCATCTCGGCGGGCGTCATCGCGATCGTCACGAGCACCACGGCGATCGGCCACCGCCGACGCACCAGCAGCACCGACCCCGCCAACAGCCCGACCGCCACCCCCACCGGCACCGGCAACCCGGTGTTCCCGGCGAACTCCACCCCCTCCAGGCCACACTCCAGCGCCGAAACCAGCGCCAGTCCCACGTCCAGGGCGACACTCCGCCGCCGCTCCCACCACCAGTAGCCGCGGGTGGTCGATCCCGCCGCTTCCCGGTCTGCCCCCGTTGCGGTCATGGCATCCAGCCTACGGGCGGACGCACCTCGTTTTCGGGTGACCGGCAACAGCACGTGCCACGTTCGAACAAGCACGAAACACATGCCGATCGCCCGAAATGGCGAATCGCCCATGCTTTCGACCCGGACGTTCGCATTCCGGACGACGATCCCCGTATGACGGAAACCACAGGCAAGTACGCCGACTTCGAGGGCTTACGCGCCCGGGCGGTGGCGCTGCGCCAGGAGGGGCTGAGCCGCCGGCAGATCCGCGACCGGCTCCACGTCGACAACAACGACCTCCTCAACCGCCTCCTGCGGGGCGAACCGGCCCCGGAGTGGACGAGGCGCCCGAACGCCAAGGACGACCTGCGGGCCAAGGCGCGGGAGCTCCGCCTCCAGGGGATGACCTACGACCGGATCCAGGTGGAGCTGGGGTGCTCGAAGGGGTCGATCTCGCTCTGGGTACGGGACCTGCCGAAGCCGGAACGCAGCCGGACGCGGGAGGAGTCCTCCGCCATCGGGCGGCGCGGCTGGGAAGCGACCCTCCAGCGGCGGGACGCCGAGCGCCGGGCGGCGAAGCAGAGGGCGGCAGAGGAGATCGGCACCCTGACCGAGCGCGAGCTCTTCCTGCTGGGCGTCGGCCTCTACTGGGCGGAGGGCTCCAAGTCCAAGCCGTACCGCACCCAGGAGCGGGTCACCTTCGTCAACAGCGACCCCGGCATGATCAGGGTCTTCCTCGCCTGGCTGCGGCTCCTGGGAGTGGACGACCAGCACCTTCGCTTCCACGTGCACATCCACGAGTCGGCAGATGTGGCGGGAGCCGAGCGATTCTGGGCCGAACTCACGGGCGCCGAGTCGGCAGCCTTCGGCAAGACGTCGCTCAAGAAGCACTCCCCGAAGACGAACCGGAGGAACGTCAACGAGGACTACCGGGGCTGTCTCGTGGTGCGCGTGCTGAAAAGCGCGGACCTGTACCGTCGCATCGAGGGCTCCTGGTACGGCATAGTGTTGGGTGCTGATCCGGCGAACCGACATGATGTCCGGTTCGGTGGGAATTGATCCCCCATGGTGTAATCAGGCAGCACTGCGAGTTTTGGTCTCGTATGTCCAGGTTCAAATCCTGGTGGGGGAGCTCCTGCACGCGGGCCCCGACCACACCGGTCGGGGCCCGCCCCCGTTTCCGGTGGAAACACCCCCGGTATCCTGCGGATGACCACCACCCGAAGCCGAAGGGCACATCCGTGAGCGCAACCAGCCCGGCAGCCGTCGTCGTCCTCGCAGCGGGTGAGGGCACCCGTATGAAGTCGAAGACCCCCAAGGTCCTGCACGAGATCTCCGGGCGCTCGCTCGTCGGACATGTCGTCGCCGCCGCCCGTGAGCTGGAACCCCAGCACCTCGTCGTGGTCGTCGGCCACGCCAGCGAGCAGGTCACCGCGCACCTGAACGCCGGCGAGGCCCCCGTCCGCACCGCCTTCCAGGCCGAGCAGAACGGCACCGGCCACGCCGTCCGCATGGGGCTGGAGGAGCTCGGCGGGGTCGTCGACGGCACCGTGATCGTCGTCTGCGGCGACACCCCGCTGCTGTCCGGCGAGACGCTCGGCGCCCTCGCCGCGACCCACGCCGCCGACGCCAACGCGGTCACCGTCCTGAGCGCCGAGGTTCCCGACTCCACCGGTTACGGGCGCATCGTGCGCGACGCGGCCTCCGGCGCGGTCACCGAGATCGTGGAGCACAAGGACGCCACCGACGAGCAGCGGGCGATCCGGGAGATCAACTCCGGGGTGTTCGCGTTCGACGGGCGGCTGCTGGCCGACGCGCTGGGCAAGGTGCGCACCGACAACAGCCAGGGCGAGGAGTACCTCACCGACGTGCTCTCGATCCTGCGCGAGGCCGGGCACCGGGTCGGGGCGTGCGTGGCGGGCGACCACCGCGAGATCCTCGGCATCAACAACCGCCTCCAGCTCTCCGAGGCGCGCCGGCTGCTGAACGAACGGCTGCTGGAGCGGGCGATGCTGGCGGGCGTGACCGTGGTGGACCCCGCGTCCACGCTGATCGACGCGACGGTGACGTACGAGCGGGACGCGGTCGTGCATCCGGGGACGCAGCTGCTGGGCACCACCCACCTCGCGGAGGACGCCGAGGTGGGGCCCAACACGCGGCTGAGGGACACGGCGGTCGGGGCCGGGGCGCGCGTGGACAACTCCGTGACGGATTCGGCCGAGATCGGGCCGGGGGCGTCGGTGGGCCCGTACGCGTATCTGCGGCCGGGGACCCGGCTGGGGACGAAGGCCAAGGCGGGCACGTACGTGGAGATGAAGAACGCGACGGTCGGCGAGGGGACGAAGGTCCCCCACCTCAGCTATGTGGGGGACGCGACGATCGGCGACCACACCAACATCGGTGCGGCGAGCGTCTTCGTGAACTACGACGGGGTGGCCAAGCACCACACGACGATCGGTTCCCACTGCCGTACCGGTTCGGACAATATGTTTGTGGCACCCGTCACGGTCGGGGACGGGGTCTACACCGCCGCGGGGTCGGTCATCACCAAGGACGTGCCCGCCGGTTCGCTGGCCGTGGCACGGGGCCAGCAGCGGAATATCGAGGGTTGGGTGGCCCGGAAGCGGCCGGGCAGCGCCGCCGCGCAGGCGGCTCAGGCGTCGGTGCGGGAGACCGACGGGTAAAGCTGACCGGAAACAGGTGCGCCGGTGACGGCGTACCGTGATAGATGCTCACCCCATTTCGGCTGGCTCGTTGCACATCGGGACCTATGCGTGCGGCGCCAGATACACGTCTGAGGAGACTGTGCTGTGACCGGGATCAAGACGACCGGCGAGAAGAAACTGATGCTCTTCTCCGGCCGCGCCCACCCCGAGCTTGCCGAGGAGGTCGCCCATCAGCTGGGAGTCGGTCTCGTGCCGACGAAGGCGTTCGATTTCGCCAATGGTGAGATCTATGTGCGGTTCCAGGAGTCGGCCCGTGGCGCGGACTGCTTCCTGATCCAGAGCCACACGGCTCCGATCAATAAGTGGATCATGGAGCAGCTGATCATGCTGGACGCGCTGAAGCGCGCGTCGGCCCGTTCGATCACGGTGATCGTGCCGTTCTACGGCTACGCCCGTCAGGACAAGAAGCACCGGGGCCGTGAGCCGATCTCGGCCCGTCTGGTGGCGGACCTGATGAAGACGGCGGGTGCGGATCGCATTCTCACCGTCGATCTGCACACGGACCAGATCCAGGGCTTCTTCGACGGCCCGGTGGACCACCTGTTCGCGCTGCCGATCCTGGCGGACTACGTGGGCGCGAAGGTCGATCGCACCAAGCTGACGGTCGTGTCCCCGGACGCGGGCCGGGTGCGGGTCGCCGACCGCTGGTGCGACCGGCTGGACGCGCCGCTGGCGATCGTGCACAAGCGCCGTGACAAGGACGTGCCGAACCAGGTATCCGTCCACGAGGTCGTCGGCAACGTCGAGGGCCGGGTCTGTGTGCTGGTGGACGACATGATCGACACGGGTGGCACGATCTGCGCCGCCGCGGACGCCCTGTTCGCGCACGGGGCGGAGGACGTCATCGTGACGGCGACGCACGGGGTGCTGTCGGGTCCGGCGGCGGACCGGCTGAAGAACTCGAAGGTGAGCGAGTTCGTGTTCACGGACACGCTGCCGACGCCGGGTGAGCTGGAGCTGGACAAGATCACGGTGCTGTCGATCGCGCCGACGATCGCGCGTGCGGTGCGTGAGGTGTTCGAGGACGGTTCGGTGACGAGCCTCTTCGAGGAGCAGGGCTGACCGGAGGACTGATCGCCTTCGGTTGATCCACTTTGGGGTGCGGCCTCCCCGCCGGGTAGACTCAGCGAGTTGCTCGGCGAGGGAGGCCGTACCTGTGTACGGCGGTCCGTTATCGACGCGCTCTTCGTAGCAGGCCTGTCGTGGGCCGGGTGACCGTTCGTGTTCCGTCTTCCGACGGCTCACCCCATCTGACGAGGAGTGCAACCATGGCTGAGATCAAGCTCGCCACCGAGGTCCGTACCGAGTTCGGCAAGGGCGCCGCCCGTCGTGTCCGTCGCGCCGACCGGGTTCCCGGTGTCGTCTACGGTCACGGCGCCGAGCCGGTCCACGTCACGCTGCCGGGTCACGACCTGCTGCTCGCGCTGCGTACGGCCAACGTGCTGATCGGTCTGGAGATCGACGGCAAGGACGCGCTGGTCATCCCGAAGGCCGTGCAGCGTCACCCCCTCAAGGGCACCATCGAGCACGTCGACCTGCTGACCGTGAAGCGCGGCGAGAAGGTCGAGGTCGAGATCGCGGTG
Source organism: Streptomyces sp. V2I9 (assembly GCF_030817475.1). Taxonomy (NCBI): domain Bacteria; kingdom Bacillati; phylum Actinomycetota; class Actinomycetes; order Kitasatosporales; family Streptomycetaceae; genus Streptomyces; species Streptomyces sp. V2I9. The sequence goes on from NZ_JAUSZJ010000002.1 coordinate 2,592,890, forward strand.
CACGCCGAGGGCGACCTGGCGCCGGGCGCCAACCTGCTGGAGTTCGTCCAGAACACGCTGCTGGTCGAGGCCGAGGCCACCCACATCCCCGAGTCCGTGACGGTCTCCGTCGCGGGTCTGGACGCCGGTGACTCGATTCTCGCCAAGGACATCGCGCTGCCCAAGGGTTCCGTCCTGGCCGGTGACGAGGACGCCATCGTGATCCAGGTCGTCGCCGCGCAGGCCGAGGAGCCGGCCGCGGGCGAGGCCGCCGAGGGCGAGAGCACCGAGGCCTGAGCCTCTCCCCTCTCCGTCGTGCCGGCTCCGGCCGCGTGACGTGTTCCACCTGCTTGACCGACGGGGTGGTGGCTCCCTTCCGGGAGCCGCCGCCCCGTTCGCCTGCTGTCCCGCTTGTACGCGTATGAGGAGACCGAGCGCTGATGTCCGACGCCACCGACCCCTGGCTCATCGTGGGGCTGGGCAATCCCGGCCCCGATTACGCGGCGAACCGGCACAACGTCGGGTTCATGGTCGTCGATCTGCTGGCCGGGCGGATCGGCGGGAAGTTCAAGCGGGCGCAGAAGGCGCAGGCGCAGGTGGTGGAGGGACGGGTCGGTCCGCCGGGTCCGGCGAGCCGGCGGGTGGTGCTGGTGAAGCCGATGTCGTACATGAACCTGTCGGGTGGGCCGGTGACGGCGCTGCGGGACTTCTACAAGGTGCCGCTGGACCATGTCGTGGCGGTGCACGACGAGTTGGATGTGGAGTACGGGTCGCTGCGGCTGAAGCTGGGCGGTGGGGACAACGGGCACAACGGGCTGAAGTCGATGACGAAGGCGATGGGTCCGGACTACCACCGGGTGCGGTTCGGGATCGGGCGGCCGCCGGGGCGGATGCAGGTCGCGGATTTCGTGTTGAAGGATTTCTCGTCGACGGAGCGCAAGGAGTTGGCGTTCCTGGTGGACCGGTCGGCGGACGCGGTGGAGTGTCTGCTGGCGGAGGGGCTGGAGCGGGCGCAGAGCGCGTACAACGCGTGAGCGGCGGGCCCCCGCGTTCGTGACGGGCGTATCCCCCCCCGGGTGGCTGGTCGCCCCCGGGTGGCGGATCACCCCCGGGTGGTGGGCCGCGTCTTCCCTGACCGGCGTGGGCGACTCCCGCGCAGCGAATCCCCGTGTTCGTGACCGGCGCGTACAACTCCTGACATTCCCGTTGCCGGTGGGGCGTTTCCCGGTCGTGGGTTGACCGGGGGTGCGGATCTGGCCAAGGATCTGCCCCCATGAAACGGAGCTCTTCCCAGCGTGCGGCGGTCGCGGGCCGGCGGGTGGCCATGGGGCTGGTCGCCCTGGTGCTGCTGGTGGCGGGTGCGTGGTCGTCGTGGGAGACCGCGCACCACATCGTTCTGGCCACGGGCCGGGATCACGGGGTCGTGACGGTGACGGGGTGCGGCGAGGAGGCGTGCACCGGTTCGTTCGAGCCGGACGCGGTGTCGCGGGAGCGGGCGCGGGTGTCCGTGGACCGTTCGGTGGCGGCGCGGGAGGGGGATCGTTTCCCCGTGGTGGTGAAGCCCGGTTCCGATGCGGTGGTGCGCACGGGGGTGCCGGGCTTTCTGCATGCCTGGGTGCCGTTGGGCGGGGCGCTGCTGCTGGCGGCGTGCGTGATCGGCGGGGGGCTGCGGATGGCGCGTACGGCGTGGGGGGTGGGGCTGGCGGGGGCGGCCCTGCTGGTGGCGACGTTCGTCGCGCTGTAGCGGGGCCGCCCCGGTGGTCAGCCGGTGTTGCGGAGTCCTGCCGCGACGCCGTTGACGGTGAGCAGCAGGGCGCGGGCGAGGAGGGGGTCGGGCTCCTCGCCGCTCTCGGCGGCCTGGCGCTGGCGGGCGAGCAGGGAGACCTGGAGGTAGGAGATCGGGTCCAGGTAGGCGTCGCGGATGGAGAAGGTCTGCTGGAGCACCGGGTTGGTGTCGAGCAGCTTCTCGCCGCCGGTGATGCGCAGGATTTCGCTGACGGTGAGGGCGTGTTCGACCTCGATGGCGTCGAAGACGTGCTTGAGCTCGTCGGGGACGAGGGTGTCGACGTAGTGGCGGGCGATGCGCAGGTCGGTCTTGGCGAGGGTCATCTCGACGTTGGAGATGAAGTTGCGGAAGAAGTGCCAGTGCTCGTGCATCTCGTCGAGGACGGTGTCGAGTCCGGCTTCGCGCAGGGCCTTGAGGCCGGAGCCGACGCCGTACCAGCCGGGGACGATCTGGCGGGACTGGGTCCAGCCGAAGACCCAGGGGATGGCGCGGAGGCCGTCGAGTGAGACGCCGGAGCCGGGGCGGCGGGAGGGCCGCGAGCCCAGGTGCAGGTCGGCGAGCTGGTCGACCGGGGTGGAGGCGAGGAAGTAGGAGGGCAGGTCGGGGTCTTCGACGAGCTTGCGGTAGGCGCGGTGGGCGGCGTCGGAGACGGTGTCCATGGCCGCGTCCCAGCGGGCGAGGGCTTCGTCGGACTGGCGGGGTGCGGTGTGGAGGGCGGAGGCCTGGAGGGTGGCCGCGACGGTCAGTTCCAGGTTCTCGCGGGCGAGGGCGGGGATGAGGTACTTGTCGGAGATGACCTCGCCCTGTTCGGTGACCTTGATCTCGCCTTCGAGGGTGCCCCAGGGCTGGGCGAGGATCGCGTCGTGGGAGGGGCCGCCGCCGCGGCCGACGGTGCCGCCGCGGCCGTGGAAGAGGCGCAGGCGTACGCCGTAGCGGTGGGCGACGTCGCGGAGGCGGCGCTGGGCGCGGTGGATCTCCCACTGGGAGGTGGTGATGCCGCCGAACTTGGAGGAGTCGCTGTAGCCGAGCATGACCTCCTGGACGTCGCCGCGCAGGGAGACGAGGCGGCGGTAGGAGGGGTCGGCGAGCATGGCGTCGAGGATGACGTCGGCGGCCTTGAGCTCGTCGGTGGTCTCCAGGAGGGGGACGATGCCGATCTTGGCCCAGCCGGCGTGGAGGTCGAGGAGTCCGGCTTCGCGGGCGAGGACGGCGGCGGCGAAGACGTCGTCGGCGCCCTGGCACATGGAGATGATGTAGGACTCGATGACTTCGGGGCCGAAGCGTTCGAAGGCTTCCTTGATGGTGTGGAAGACGCCGAGGGTCTTCTGGCCGGCCGCGTCGAGGGGGGCGGGGGTGGGTGCGAGGGGCCGGCGGGAGCGGAGTTCCTTGGCGAGGAGCTTCTGCCGGTAGTCGCGGGGCATGTCGGCGTAGCGCCAGGATTCCTCGCCGAGCCGGTCGAAGAGCTGGCCGAGGGCGTGGTGGTGGGCGTCGGCGTGTTCGCGTACGTCCATGGTGGCGAGCTGGAGGCCGAAGGCGGCGAGGGTGCGGATGGTGCGGTCCATCCGGCCGTCGGCGAAGAGGCCGCCGCGGTGCTCGCGCAGGGAGGTCTGGATGAGTTCGAGGTCGGCGATGAGTTCGGCGGTGCCGAGGTAGTCGCAGCCGGGGCGGTGGGGGGTGCCTTCGGCGAGTCGTTCGCGGGTGTTGACGAGCTTCTGCCGGATGCAGGTGGCCTTGAGCCGGTAGGGCTCCTCGGCGTTGAGCCGCTTGTAGCGGGGGCTGATGCCGGGGAGGCGTTCCAGGTCGGCCTGGAGGGAGGCGAGGAGTTCCTCGGTGGCTCCGGCGTAGCGGATGGAGTTGGAGAGGAGGCCGCGGAGGTGGTCGATCATCTCCAGGGCGTCGGTGATGCCGTGTTCGTGCTGGAGGATCAGGACGTCCCAGGTGACGGCGGGGGTGACGTTGGGGTTGCCGTCGCGGTCGCCGCCGATCCAGGTGCCGAAGGTGAGGGGGCGGGTGCCGGCGGGGAGTTCGACGCCGACGCGTTCCAGTTCGGCGGCGAGGTCCTCCAGGACGTCTCCGACGGCGCCGGCGTGGAGTTCGTCGAGGTAGTAGATGGCGTTGCGGGCCTCGTCGGCGGGTTCCGGGCGGACGACGCGGAGTTCGTCGGTCTGCCAGATGAGGTCGATGTTCTCGGCGAGGCGGAGGTCGAGGCGGCGGCGGTCGGCCTCGATGACCGGGGTTTCGAGCAGTTCGGCGATGCGGCGCAGCTTGTTGAGGACGGAGCGGCGGGCGGCCTCGGTGGGGTGGGCGGTGAAGACGGGCCGGACGTTGAGGTTCTTGACCGTTTCGCGCAGGTGCTCGGGGTCGGCGTCCTTGAGGCGGTCGGCGGTGCGGGCCAGGAGGCCGCCTTCGGCGGAGCGGCGGTCGCGCATCTCGTGGGCGCGGTGGACCTGCTCGGTGACGTTGGCGAGGTGGAAGTAGGTGGAGAAGGCGCGCACGAGCTGTGCGGCGGTCTCCAGGTCCGTGTCGCCGAGGAGCTCGGCGGCGGCTTCGCCGTCGGTGCGGGTCAGGGCGCGGACCCGTTCGACGAGGTCGAGGAGTTCCTGTCCCTCCTGGCGTACGAGGGTCTCGCCGAGGAGGTCGCCGAGGCGGCGGATGTCGGCGCGCAGCGCGGGGCTGGCGGCAGGGGTCTGGTCGGCACTGCTCACAGTGTGCGGCTCCTTGCAGTGAATGAGGAGGTGCGTTCGCTTCGCCGTCCCCACGTGGGTGGCCGTGGGGCGGGTGGCGGGGTCCGGGGCCCTGCGGCTGGCAGCGGTGCTGTCGCCACGCCCCGACGAGCGGGTGCGGACCGCGCTGTCCGACCCTCCCAGGATAGGTGTCGTCGCAGGCGGTGTGTCCGGTGCCCCGAGGGGGTGCGGTCGCCGCCGGGACGGACCCGGGCGGGTATCCCCTACCCCGGTGGCGGGTGGGCTACCGCGGGTGACGGGTGGGACCGGCCTCTCGTGTTGTGGTGCCCGTCACTGCCATACTTACCAAGCCGTAGGTTACGGAACCGTAGCCACGGCGGTCCGTGCCTTCTCCCTCACCCTCCGAGGTATCCCTGTGCCGAGTACTCCCCCTGTGATCGATGTGACCGAACCGTCCGAGGTGGTGGCGGCGCCGCTGCCCCCCGCCACGCTGGGTGGCGAGAAGAAGCGGACGGTCGAGCAGTTCGCGCTGCTGGCGTTCATCGTGGTGCCGTTCGTGGCGCTGGTGGCGGCGGTGCCGCTGGCGTGGGGGTGGGGGGTGAGCTGGCTGGACGTCGGTCTGATGGTGGCGATGTACTTCATCGGCTGCCACGGGATCACGATCGGTTTCCACCGGTACTTCACGCACGGTTCGTTCAAGGCGAAGCGGCCGTTGCGGATCGCGTTGGCCGTGATGGGTTCGCTGGCGGTGGAGGGCCCTGTGGTGCGGTGGGTGGCCGATCACCGCAAGCACCACCGGTTCTCGGACGCGGAGGGTGACCCGCATTCGCCGTGGCGGTTCGGGGAGAGCCTGCCGGCGCTGATGAAGGGCCTGTGGTGGGCGCACATCGGGTGGATGTTCGACGAGGAGCAGACGTCGCAGGAGAAGTACGCCCCCGATCTGATCAAGGACCCGGCGATCCGGGCGGTCTCGCGTCACTTCATGACGTTCACGATCGTCTCGCTGGCGATTCCGCCGCTGGTGGGCGGTCTGGTGACGATGTCGTGGTGGGGTGCGGCGACGGCGTTCTTCTGGGGTTCGCTGGTGCGGGTCGCGCTGCTGCACCACGTGACGTGGTCGATCAACTCGATCTGTCACGCGGTGGGCAAGCGGCCGTTCAAGTCGCGTGACCGGTCGGGGAACGTGTGGTGGCTGGCGGTGCTGTCGTGCGGCGAGTCGTGGCACAACCTGCACCACGCGGATCCGACGAGTGCCCGGCACGGGGTGATGCGGGGCCAGATCGACTCCAGCGCCCGGCTGATCCGCTGGTTCGAGGTGCTGGGCTGGGCCCATGACGTGCGGTGGCCGGACGCCGCGCGTATCGACTCCCGGCGCACGCGTGTTCCGGCCGACGCGGCATGATTGACGACGTGGCGACCGACTCCAGTACGAACAGCGAGCAGAGCAGGACTTCCCCCTCTCGGCGGGCCCGTCGGGTCCGGATGACGGGGAAGGAGCGCCGCGAGCAGCTGCTGGACATCGGCCGCGCCCTGTTCGCCGACAAGGGCTTCGAGGGCACGTCGGTGGAGGAGATCGCGGCGCGTGCCGGGGTGTCCAAGCCGGTGGTGTACGAGCACTTCGGCGGCAAGGAGGGCCTGTACGCGGTGGTGGTCGACCGTGAGATGCGCCGGTTGCTGGACATGGTGACGGGGGCGCTCACGGCGGGTCATCCGCGGGAGTTGCTGGAGCAGGCGGCGTTCGCGCTGCTGGACTACATCGAGTCGTACACGGACGGTTTCCGGATCCTGGTGCGGGATTCGCCGGTGGCGCAGTCGACGGGGACGTTCGCGTCGTTGATCAGTGATATCGCCACGCAGGTGGAGGACATCCTGGGCCTGGAGTTCAAGGCGCGGGGGTTCGATCCGAAGCTGGCCCCGTTGTACGCGCAGGCGCTGGTGGGGATGGTGGCGCTGACCGGCCAGTGGTGGCTGGACGTGCGCAAGCCGAAGAAGGCCGAGGTCGCCGCCCATCTGGTGAATCTGTGCTGGCACGGGCTGGAGAACCTGGAGGCGAAGCCGCGGTTGATAGGGCACCGGAAGAGCTGATCGCGTGGGCGGTCACGCGTCCGGCTCCAGGAACTCCAGGCGGTTGCCGACCGGGTCGTGGGCGTAGAAGCGGCGGTGGCCGGGGAGGCCGTCGTCCCGGGTGACCTCCACTCCGTGGGACTCCAGGCGGGCGGCGTACGCCTCGATGCCGGTGACGCGCAGACCCGGATGGGCCTTCTTCGCGGGGCGGAAGTCCTGTTCGATGCCGAGGTGGAGCTGGACGGGGCCGGCGGCGAACCAGCAGCCGCCGCGGGCGGCGAGCATCGGGGGCTTGGGGATCTCGGTCATGCCCAGGGCGCCGGTGTAGAAGGCGCGCAGGGCGTCCTCGGAGCCGGGCGGGGCGGCGAGCTGGACGTGGTCGACAGCGACGAGGCCGGCACGGGTGGTCATGGCTGCTCCTTCCGGGCGACGGCGAAGATGCGGCGGAACGGGAAGACCGTGCCGTACGGGCCGGGCGGGTACGCCTCGCGCAGCAGGTCGCGGTAGGCGGCGACGAAAGCGTCGCGGGCTTCGGGGTCGCCGGCGAGGGCGGTGAGGACGGGGCGCAGGGCGGTGCCCTTGACCCAGTCGAGGACCGCGTCGTCGCCGGGCAGGGTCTGGAGGTAGGTGGTCTCCCAGACGTCGGCCGTGCAGCCGAGGTCCCGCAGGCGGGTGAGGTAGTCGGCGGGTTCCAGGACGGCGGCGGTGCGGTCGCCCACGCCGTGGAGCAGGGGGCTCCAGCGGTCGGATGTGCGGAGGCCGGCCAGGAGGGTGTGGCTGGGGGCGGTGAAGTTGCCGGGGACCTGGAAGGCGAGGATGCCGCCGGGGGTGAGGGCGTCGAGCCAGCGGGGGAAGTGGGCGGCGTGGCCGGGGATCCATTGGAGGGCCGCGCTGGAGACGATCAGGTCGTACGTCTCGGTGGGCTCCCAGGTCGCGGCGTCGGCCTCGGCGAAGTCGAGCAGCGGGGGCCGGGCGTGGGCGGTGGCCTCGGCGAGCATCTCGCGCGAGGTGTCGTAGCCGGTGATCCGGGCCCGCGGCCAGCGGTCGGCGAGAAGGGCGGTGACGTTGCCCGCGCCGCAGCCGAGGTCGGCGATGCGGGGCGCCGGATGGCCGGGGAGGTCCCCGACGCGGGCCAGGAGGTCGTGGAAGGGGCGGGTGCGGTGGTCCGCGTGGCGCAGGTACTGCTGCGGGTCCCAGGCGGGGCGGTCGGGTGGGGTCATGGGAAGAGGATCACGCCAGATATTTCTTGATGTCAAGACACTTGAACTCAAGAGACTTCATGTCGAGGGACCCTCTACACTGATCGTCATGGAGGACGAGGTCGACCGACTGGTCGCTGCATGGCGCCGCGAGCGCCCCGACCTCGACGTGGAACCGCTCGAGGTGCTCAGCCGCGTCTCCCGCCTGGCACGCCACCTCGACCGGGCCCGCCGCATCGCTTTCGCCGAGCACAACCTGGAGCCGTGGGAGTTCGACGTCCTGACGTCGCTGCGCCGGGCCGGCGCCCCCTACCAGCTCTCCCCCGGACAGCTCCTCACCCAGACGCTGGTCACCTCGGGGACGATGACCAACCGCATCGACCGGCTGACCAAGAAGAACCTGGTCGAGCGGCTGCCCGACCCCAGCGACCGGCGCGGCGTGCTCGTCCGCCTCACCGCCGAGGGGCGCGACAAGGCCGACCAGTCGCTGGCCGGGCTGCTCGCCCAGGAACGCGCCATCCTCAGCGAGCTCTCCCGCGCCCAGCGCGGCGAACTGGCCGGTCTACTGCGCCAGTTGACCGCCCCGTTCGACAACATCCCCACCTAGGGCGTTCTCCGGCGCCACGGGGCCGACTCCCGCCCGGCGGGCCAGGGCCACTGCGGCCAGCGTCGAGTGCACCCCGAGCTTGCCCAGCACGTTCTGCATATGGGTACGCACCGTGTGCGGGGACAGGAACAGCCGCTCCGCGACCGCCTTGCGGCCCAGCCCGGCCACCATGCAGCGCAGCACCTCCCGCTCCCGCGGCGTCAGCGACTCCACCAGCCGCTCGCTCTCGGTGCGGTGCTTGCGAGCGGCGGTCAGCTCCCGCAGGACGCCGGTGAGCAGGGCGGGCGGCAGATGCGTCTCGTCGCGCAGCACCCCCCGGATCACCGACAGCAGCCGCTGGAGCGAGCAGTCCTTGGCCACCCACCCCGAAGCCCCCGCCTGGAGCGCCCGCGCGGCGGTGCGCGGGTCGTCCTTCTCCGCGAGCACCACCGACCGCACGCCGGGCCGGGCCGTGCGGACCCCGGCGACCAGGGTGATGCCGTCGACGGCGACCGCCTCCTCCGGCCGGGGCGCGGGCACGACGGGTACGCCTCCGGCGCTCCGGGCCCCCAGCTCGGCGTCGACCAGGAGGACGTCGTAGCCGCGCCCCTCGGCGGCCGCGCGCTCCAGGGCGCGCAGAGCGGCCGGGCCGCTGCCCGCCGCGGAGACGTCCACGTCCGGCTCGGCCGCGAGGGCCGCCGCGAGCGACTCGGCGAAGATGCGGTGGTCGTCGACCACCAGAACCCGGATACGCGTCACAGAACCCCCATCGGTGGGGGCGGGAAAGCCACGGGTACGGCGTCCGGGGCTTCGCTGCGGCCTGCCGCGCCGACGGCCGCCGCCGTCGAACCGCCTGCCGCCCTGCCCCGGACGCCGTACCCGGCTCTCTCGCTCCCCTGAATCGGCACCGGCCCCCACCGGTGCTGAGGATCAGCGTACGGGCGGGGGCCACGGGGGGAAGGAGATTCGACGAACTGGTTGTCTCAGGTGTTTAGGGTGTGTTTCATGTTCCGTCTTGTGACAGAAGTAGACAGAGAACGTCGCATTCTGCTGAACGGGCTTCTGCACAGAGACAATGTCGCGGCCTCGGCCGGTCTGCGCGCGCTGCTGTCCACCTCCGCCGAGCACGAAGTGCCGCTGGAGGTGTGGGCGCTGGACGAGCACGGTGCCCTGGCCGGCGGGCTGACCGGGCGGACCTGGGCGTACTGGCTCCACGTCGATCTGCTCTGGGTCGACGCCCCGCGCCGGGGCGCGGGGCTGGGCGCGCGCCTGCTCGACGAGGCCGAACGGACCGCACGCGCCGACCGCGCCTGCACCCGTGCGCGGCTGGAGACCTGGGACTTCCAGGCTCCGGGCTTCTACCGCAAGCAGGGGTACGAGGAGATCGGCCGGGTCGTCGACTACCCGCCGGGCGTCACCGAGTTCATCCTGGTCAAGGAGTTGTGAGGGGGGCGTCCCTCGCGGGGCGCCGGGCGTCCCTCGCGGAGTTCCGGGAGCGGAGTTCCGGGGGCCCGGAGGGCGGCCCCGCCTCTCAGCGCAGCCGTCGGGCCCCGGCGGACGGGACCGCGTCGAAGATTCCCGGCGCCGCGTGACCGGCCGCCGCGAACGCCTCGTGCACGGCCTCGGCCACCGTGCCGGCCAGCGCCTCCTCCACCAGGACGACCGCCGAGCCGCCGAAGCCGCCCCCGGTCATCCGCGCACCCAGCGCCCCGGCCGCGTTCGCCGCCTCGACCACCAGGTCCAACTCGGGGCAGGAGACCCGCAGATCGTCGCGGAGCGAGACGTGGCCCTCGTTCAGGACGGGGCCCGCCGCGCGGACGTCGCCCGCGTCGAGGAGGGCGACGACCTGCTCGACCCGGCGGTTGTCGCCGACGACATGGCGTACGTAGCGGATCACGGACTCGTCCGCCCCGGCCTCGGCCAGCGCGGTGAGGGCCGGGGCGAGGTCCTCGTAGGGCAGGTCGCGCAGCATCGGTGTCCCGAGCAGCCGGGCGCCCTCCTCGCAGCCGGCCCGGCGCTCCGCGTACGCCCCGTCGCCCAGCGCGTGCTTGACGCGGGTGTCGACGACCAGCAGCGTCAGGCCCTGCGCGGCCAGGTCGAAGGGGACCTGGCGCAGCGAGAGGTCGCGGGTGTCCAGGTGGAGGGCGTGGCCCTCGGTGCAGCACGCCGAGGCCATCTGGTCCATGATCCCGCAGGGCACGCCGACGAAGTCGTTCTCGGCGCGGCGGCCGGTCACGGCGAGTTCGGCCGGGCTCAGGCCCAGCGCGAAGAGGTCGTTCAGGGCGAGCGCGGTGACGGTCTCCAGGGCGGCGGAGGAGGAGAGCCCGGCGCCCGTGGGCACGGTGGAGGCCAGCGCGATGTCCGCCCCGGTGACGGGGTGCCCGGCGGCGCGCAGCGCCCAGACGACTCCGGCGGGATAGGCGGCCCAGCCATGGCCGGAGTGCGGGGTCAGTTCGTCGACGCGGAGGGAGACGACGCCGCCGGGGACGTCGGAGGAGTACAGCCGCAGGACGCCGTCGTCGCGGCGGGAGACGGCGGCGCGGACGGTGTGCGGGAGGGCGAGCGGCAGGACGAAGCCGTCGTTGAAGTCGGTGTACTCCCCGATGAGGTTCACGCGTCCGGGGGCGGCCCAGATGCCGTCGGGCACGCCCCCGTACAGCTCGGCGAAGGCGGCCTCGGGGCCGGTCCCGGACGCGTCCCCGCCGGTGCCGGGGGGCCCGGCAGGGGTCACGGCCGGTGCTGCGGCCCGCGTCGGTCCGGTGGGCCGCGTCGGTTCGGCTGTCTCGGTCACGGGGTGGCGGTGTCCTCTCGGCGGGCGAACTGCCAGGCGTCGGCGATGATCCCGGCCAGGTCGGCGCGGGACGGCTGCCAGCCGAGGCGCTCGACGGCGGTGGCGGCGGAGGCGACGAGGACGGCCGGGTCGCCGCCGCGGCGGGGGGCGGGCGTCTCGGGCACGGGGTGGCCGGTGACCTTGCGGACGGTCTCGATGACCTCGCGGACCGAGAAGCCGTTGCCGTTGCCGAGATTGCAGATCAGGTGCTCGCCGGGGGTGGCGGCGGCGAGGGCCAGCAGGTGGGCGTCGGCGAGGTCCGCGACGTGGATGTAGTCGCGGACGCAGGTGCCGTCCGGGGTCGGGTAGTCGTCGCCGTAGACGTTGATCGACTCGCGCTGTCCCAGGGCCACTTGGAGGACCAGCGGGATGAGGTGGGTCTCGGGGGCGTGGCGCTCGCCGCAGCTGCCGTAGGCCCCGGCCACGTTGAAGTAGCGCAGCGAGACGGCGGCCAGGCCGTGGGCGGTGGCCTCGCCGCTGATCATGTGGTCCACGGCGAGCTTGGAAGCGCCGTAGGGGCTGGTGGGGGCGGTGGGGTCGGTCTCGGTGACAAGGCTGGAGACCGGTTCGCCGTAGGTGGCGGCGGTGGAGGAGAAGACCAGGGTGCGTACGCCGTGTTCGCGCATGGCGGCGAGCAGGGCGGTGGTGCCGCCGACGTTGTTGACCCAGTACTTCTCCGGGTCGGCGACGGACTCGCCGACCTGGGAGAAGGCGGCGAAGTGCAGGACGCCGTCGTAGGAGGGGTCCAGGTGGCGGGAGGCGTCCTGGATGCGTCCCTCGACGAACGCGGCTCCGGCCGGGACGCCCTCGCGGAAGCCGGTGGAGAGGTCGTCGAGGACGGTCACCTCGTGGCCCGCCTCCAGCAGGTGCTGGGCGACGACGCTGCCGACGTATCCGGCGCCGCCGGTGACCAGGTACTTCTTCCGGCCGTTGCCGGTGTTCCGGGGAGTGCTCACTGACTCGCTACCTCTCGCAGTCGCTCGGCCGCGGCCTCCGGCGGCACGTCGTTGATGAACACATTCATGCCGGACTCGGAACCCGCGAGGAACTTCAGCTTGCCGGAGGTCCGACGAATGGTGAAAAGCTCCAGGTGCAGGGCGAAGTCGTCCCGGCCGGGAACCCCGAACGGCGCCTGGTGCCAGGCGGAGATGTACGGGGTCGGCGGTTCGCCGGGGCCGAAGATCCGGTCGAAGCGCCTCAGGAGTTCCTGGTAGACCCGCGGGAACTCCGCCCGCGCGCCCGCGTCCAGTTCCCGCAGATCGGGGACGCGGTGGCGGGGGTACAGGTGGACTTCGTAGGGCCAGTGCGCCGCGTAGGGGACGAAGGCGATCCAGTGGCCGGTGGCGAGGACGACGCGGGTCCCGTCGTTCTCCTCGCGGGCGACCAGGTCGTCGAAGAGGTTGCCGCCGGTCTCCTCGTGGTGGCGGGCGGCGTTGCGGAGCATCAGTCCGGTGCGCGGGGTGACGAAGGGGTAGCCGTAGATCTGGCCGTGCGGGTGGCCCAGGGTGACGCCGATCTCGGCGCCCCGGTTCTCGAAGCAGAAGACCTGGGTGACCTGGTCGAGGGCGGCGAGGGCGGCCGTGCGGTCGGTCCAGGCGGCGAGGACGAGCGCGGCCTGCTCCTCGGGGAGGTCCGCGAAGGACGCCTCGTGGTCGGAGGTGAAGCAGACGACCTCGCAGCGGCCGGAGTCGCCGGCCAGGGAGGGGAAGCGGTTCTCGAAGACCGCGACGTCGTAGTGGTCGTCGGGGATCTCGCCGTACCGCCCGTCGCGGGCGGGGCAGAGGGGGCAGGCGTCGGCCGGCGGGTGGTAGGTGCGGGCCTGGCGGTGCGAGGCGATGGCGACCGCGTCACCGAGGAGCGGATCGCGGCGGATCTCGGACGAGGTCGAGACGGGGCCCAAGGGGCGCTGGTCGACGGCGTCGCGGACGGTGTCGTCGTCGGCGTCGTAGTAGATCAGCTCACGGCCGTCGGCGAGGGTCGTCACCGTCTTCTTCACCAGGGTCCTCCACCCGTCTCCTTCAACATAATCGCACACAACCAATCACAAGCACACACACCCGTCAACGCGTCGCGCGGCGGACGGGAGGGCGGCCGAAGCGCGAAAGCGACGGGGAACACCGCTTCCCGGCCCGTGCGAGCGTGAGGACGCGCCTCGGCCTCCTCCTCTCCGGACGCTCCCTGCCCGCCCGGGTGACCGGGCCCGCCCTCCTCGCGGCGAACCTCGGCGCCACCGGGACGCCCGGCACGGCCGCCACCGGCGCGCAGTACGGCGTCGCGGTGGTGCACGGCTGCTGGACCGGCGCGATCCCCGCCACGGTCGTGGATGAAGCCGTGCCCGTCCGAGGCCCCGAGGCCCCGCAGCCGGAACAGGACCGGGGCCCCCGCGCGGGGTGACCCGCCCGGCCACCGGCCACGCACCGGTCAGGGGCCGTACGTCACCCGCGTCGCCCGCGGGACGTGCGGCCCCTGCGGCGTCTCGCCGTCCACCGCCGCCCCGTCGCCGTCCACCGCCCGGTCACCGTCCGCCGCCGCGGCGGCGTGCGCCGCGGCGCGCTCCAGCAGACCCGTACGGGCGGCGAGGGCGGCGGCCTCCAGCCGGGAGCCGACCCCGAGCTTCATCAGGACCCGCTGGACATGGGTACGGGCGGTGCTCGGGGCGATGTCCATGCCGGCCGCGATCAGCCGGGTGCCCTCGCCCTCGGCGACCCGCACCAGGACCTCCGCCTCGCGCGGGGTGAGCATCCGCAGCAACCGCCGCCCCTCGTCGTCGGGCTGGGCCGCCGGATTGAGCAGCTCGGCGAAGGCCCCCCGCAGCAGCTGCGGGGCGATCGCGCTCTCCCCCGCCCGCGCTTTGAGCATCGCCCGCTCGACGCCCTCGATCCGCTCGTCGTGCCGGACGTACCCCACCGCTCCGGCGGCGAACGCGGCGGCGATCCCGCGCGGGCTGGGCACCGGTCCGAGGACCACCACCGCCACCTGGGGGCGCTCCCGGCCGATGCGGACGATCGGGTCGAAGACGCCGGGGGCAGCAGGCGACGCCGTACCGAACAGACAGACCTCCGGGGCCCTGCTCACCACGAGCTCCGCCGTCCCGGACGTCGGGGCGGCCGCCGCGAGCACCCGGTGCCCGCGCAGTTTCAGCGCCGAGGCGAGTGCCTCGGCGAGCAGACGGTGATCGTCGACCACCATGAGCCGCACGCCCATCGGTTCTCTCCCCAAGCCCTGTACGCCCGGCCCCCCGGACTCCTGCCCCGGCAAGGTACACGCTTGTTCGACGGTGCGCGGCCCCAACGGGGGAGAAGCCCCCGGAAGTGCCGGATTATGCGCGGTCCGGGCCTGTTCGGCCGCCGGTCGGTGATCGGTTCGGCGGCGGAAAACGATCGGCCCCGCCGGTCGGATGAACGACCGGCGGGGCCTCGGGAACCGCGGGGTGGAGCACTCAGGAACGGTGCTCGGCGAGGAGTGCGGTGATCACTCGGCGCGGTAGGCGACGACCAGGTAGACCTTCTCGTCGGGGTTGACGGTGCTGGGCTTGCGGGCCGACTTGCTCGCCATGTAGAGCCGTCCGTCGCTGTAGATCAGCTCGTCCGAGTCGATGGAGAACCGCTTCTCCGCGCTCCGGACCGCCTCGTCGCTCGGGTTCTCCATCAGCTGGGTCTGCTTGAAGGTCTCGCCGTCGATGGAGACGACCTGGCCGCCCTTGTCGTACGGGCCCTCCTTGTAGGCGATGACGCTGGTGCCGTCCTTGCGGAGCGGGGTCAGCGTGTGGCGGTCGCCCGCGTCCGCCCGGCCGCCGAGGAGCTTGCCGGTGGCCAGGTCGAAGGCGACGATCTCATTGGTGTCGCCGTACTCGCTGGTGCCGTCGTGGCGCTCGGTCGGCAGGTAGAGCCGGTTGTTGGCGACGACCATGCTCCGGCAGCGCTCGACGTCGGTGGAGCCGCAGCGGGCCGCGTACTTCTCCGCGTCGGCGGGGATGCGGACGATCAGCTTGCCGGTCGCCGCGTCGATCGAGAAGAAGTCGGAGATGCCGCTGCCGTCGCCGGCGGTGTCGCCGACGTCGGCCGCGACCACCAGCGGCTTGGTGGAGACGATGGAGGCGTAGTCCACGCCCGCGGGCATCTGGTACGAGGACAGCGGGGCGCCGGTCGTCGGGTTCAGCATCTGCACGCTGAGCTGCGGGCTGTCGATCGTACCGCACCTGCGGACCACGGCGAGGGCCTCGCCGCCGGCGTAGCCGCCGTCGTAGCAGCCGTCCGCGCCGACCTTCGGCTTCCACAGCTCGGCGCCGTCCGCCAGCTTGAAGGCGGCGCCGCCCGAGGTGCCGGCCGCGGCGACGGTGGTGCCGCTGAGCGTGACCTCGTCGAAACGGATCTGCTCGTCGCCGCCGGTGGCGGAGGTGATGCCCTTGCTCCACAGGAGCTTGCCGGCGGCCAGGTCGATCACGCCGACCTGGTTGCACGACGGGTACTTGTTCTCCTTGGTCGGCTTCGCCTCCGCGAAGACGATGGCCGCCTTGTGGTCCTCGCTCATGTGCCGGGACGTGGTGCAGACCTCGCCGGCCAGCGGAACGGTCCAGAGCTTGGTGCCCTTGTCGCGGTCGTAGCCGTTGACCTGGGCGATGCCGGACTTGACGTACGCCTTGTCCGTGAGCCAGGAGCCCTCGACGGTGACGCTGTCGGTGACGACCGGCTGCGGGAACTGGAAGGCGACCTTGGACTTGGTGTTGGCGGGCGGCTTCTCGTCGCCGCCGGCCAGGCCGCCGCCCTCCTTGCCGCCGGTGGAACCGGACGAGGACGCCTCGGTCCCGCCGTCCTTGTCGTCACCGCCGGTGGCGGAGTAGACGAGCCCCGCGCCGATGATCAGCACCACGGCGACGGCCGCGGCGACGATGATCTGCATCTGGGTGGAGAACTTCTTGCCGCCGCCGGCCGGCTGCGGCGCCCCGTACTGCGGCTGCATCGGCTGGGTCGGGTAGCCGTACCCCTGCTGGGGCATCCCCGGCTGACCGGGCTGCCCGGCGGGCCCCTGCGGGTAGCCGTACCCCGGCTCCGCGGCCTGTGGGTAGCCGTAGCCGTTGGGCTGCGGCGCGGGCGGGGTCGGGTAGCCGCCGGCCGGCGGGGTGCCGTAGCCGCCCGCGGGCGCGGCCGGGGGCTGGTGCGGCGGCCCGGCGGGCGGCTGGTGCGGCGGTCCGGCGGGCGGCTCGGGCTGCTTGCCGAAGGGGTCGGCGGGCGGCGGGGTCGGCGCGCCGAACCCTCCCGGCGGCGGGTCCTGCGGCGCGCCGAACCCGCCGGCGGGCGGTGCCGGGGGCGTGTTCGGGGGCTCGTTCGGCGGCTGGGGCGGCTGGCTCATGGCGTGCGTACCTCTGGGGACGAGTGGGCGTGGGGGCGCGTGGGGCGGGGAGGGGCGGAGTCGGGTCGGCTGCCGTGACCGGCGGTCACTTGGAGAACACCAGCAGCGTCGACTGCTCCCGCTCCTCCTTGTCGTTGCTCGCGCTCACACGCGTGCTGAAGACGAAGGAGCGTTCCCCCTGGTAGACGACCTTGGAGGAGAAGAAGCCGTTCTCGACGCGGCCGGCCGCCGCCGGGTGCTGGAGCAGCGTCCTGGGGGTGCCGCCGGTCGGCGGGAGCGTCACGATGGCTCCGGCCTTGTCGTACGTGGGCTGCATGTAGAGCAGCAGGTCGCCGCCTTCCATGCCCAGCGGCTTCAGGACGCGCTCGGCGGGGGCGGGGGCGTCCCACTTGGGCTTGCCGGTGTTCAGGTCGAAGGCGATGACCTTGTTCGTCCGGGCGGTGCCGCTGGTGTCGTCCTTGGTCGCCATGTAGAAGGTGTTGGCGTCGGCGGCGACGCCGCTGCACCCTTCGAGCTTCTCACCGAAGATCGCGAAGCTGCTCCCGCAGTCGGCGGTGAGGATGTCGCCCTTGGCGGGCGCGAGCTGGGAGCGGAGCTTGCCGCCGTCGGTGAGCGCGGCGATGGCCCACTGCTTCTTCTCCTCGTGGTCGAGCCGGACCACGAGCGGGGTGACCGAGTAGACCTTGCTGACCTCCCAGCCGCGCGGCGGCTGGTACGTCCACTTGGGCTTGCCGGACTCCGGGTTCAGTTCCTGGACCTGGTGCTGCGGGTTCTCGACGTCGTCGGTACGGCAGTTGACCGCGGCGATCAGCTTCGGCCCCCCGGCGAAGGCGAAGGGCTTGCAGTTGCCCGAGGGGTTGCCGAACAGCTCCTTGCCGTCGCTGACCCGGTAGGCGTTGGAGTTGCTGGTGCGCCCCACGGTGACGGTGTCGCCGCTGATGGCCAGGCCGATGTCCGACAGGAGGTCCCAGGTGCCGTTCTTCTTGACCGACTTCTTCCAGCCGGGCTTGCCGGTGTTGAGGTCGATCATCTGGAGGACGGAGCAGTTGGCCTTGTCCGTGGTGCCGTCCTTCACGCCGATGACGATCTTGCCGTCGGCGGTCGGGGAGTTGGGCGCGGCGCACACGTCGGCGGGGAGCGGAACGGTCCACTTCTGCTTGCCGTCGGCGACCGAGTAGCCGGAGACGCCGCGGTACATGGCCTTGGCGACCACGTCGCCGGCGAACCAGGGGCCGTACACGGTCGCGCCGTTGCGCGGCAGGTCCACGTCGTTCTTCTGGAGCCAGGCGACCTTCGCCTCGCCCGGCTTGCGCCCGGCGTTGAGGTCGTCGTTCCCCTCGCGTCCGTCCCCGCTGCCGTCGCCCTCGTCGACGGTCGGCGAGGCGCTGGGCGGCTTGGGGTCGTTGCTGGTGGTGGCGACGGGCTTCTTGTCGTCGTCGCCGCTGTCGCTCACGAGGAACCAGGTGCCCGCTCCGGCGACCAGGACCACGGCGAGTGCCGCCGCGACGACGATGCCGGTCCTGTTCTTGAGGAACCCGCCGCCGGAGCCCGGTCCGCCGGGCGCGGGGGCACCGGGGTACTGCTGCGTCGGGTAGCCGTAGCCGCCCTGGGGCTGCTGACCGTACGGGCCGGGGGCCGGCTGGCCGTACGGGCCCGGCTGCTGACCGTACGGACCGGGCTGCTGGCCGTACGGACCGGGGGCCTGGCCGTAGGGGCCGGGGGCCTGGCCGGGCTGCTGCGGGTAGCCGTAACCGGGCTGGGCCGGGGGTTGCTGGGGGTAGCCGTACGCGGGAGCGCCGGACGGGGGCGTCTGCGGCGGACCGGCCGGGGGCTGTCCGGGAGGCGGGCCCTGGGGCGGGGCGGCCTGGTCCGGCGAGCCCTGGGGCGGCGGGCTCTGGGGCGGCTGAGGAGCTCCGTACGGCGGCTCCTGCGGAGCCCCGAAGCCTCCCTGCGGCGGTTGCTGGCTGGGCGGCTGGCTCATATCAGCGCGTCCCCCTTCGTGCGGCCCGGTGCACGATCCGGTCTCCCCCGCATTCCCAAGAGGGTCAATCCCTCTCGGAAAGGAGCGAATCGGGCATGGGTTCCGCAGTGTTACGACAGTCGGGCGGGGCTTCTTTCTACCACTCGCCGGCCACCGGGAGCCGGTTCGGGCCAACCCCTGTTCCCAAGGGAGAACCGCCTTGTGATGCCCTCGTTACGCCTCGGCCGGAGGTGATGACCGGTCACCGGGAACGAGCGCCGTCCGGCGCCCCGCCGCCGCCGCGCCGCCGGTCCGGTGGCGTGCGGGGCCGGGGCGGGGAGCGCCCCGGCCCCGCGCCCGTCAGGCGTCCTCGGCCAGCTCCAGCCAGCGCATCTCCAACTCGTCGCGCTCGGTGACGAGTTCGCGCAGTTCGGCGTCGAGCTCGGCGACCTTCTCGAAGTCGGTGGCGTTCTCCGCGATCTGCTGGTGCAGCGTGGTCTCGCGAGTGGAGAGCTTGTCGAGCTGCCGCTCGACCTTCTGGAGCTCCTTCTTCGCGGCGCGGGACGCCTGGGCCGAGACGGCGGGGGCGGCGGGGGCCACGGCCGTCCGGGGCGCGGCGGCGGAGGGGGTGGCCTCCTCCTCCATCCTCCGGCGGCGCTCCAGGTACTCGTCGATGCCGCGCGGCAGCATCCGCAGGGAGCGGTCGCCCAGGAGCGCCATGACCCGGTCGGTGGTCCGCTCGATGAAGAACCGGTCGTGGGAGATCACGATCATCGATCCGGGCCAGCCGTCGAGGAGGTCCTCCAGCTGGGTCAGGGTCTCGATGTCGAGGTCGTTGGTGGGCTCGTCGAGGAAGAGGACGTTGGGCTCGTCCATCAGCAGCCGCAGGATCTGGAGGCGGCGGCGCTCACCGCCGGAGAGGTCGCCCACGGGCGTCCACTGCTTCTCCTTGGTGAAGCCGAACTGCTCGCAGAGCTGTCCGGCGGTCATCTCCCGGCCCTTGCCGAGGTCCACCCGGTCGCGGACCTGCTGGACGGCCTCCAGGACGCGGAGGTTCGGGTTCAGCTCGTGGACCTCCTGGGAGAGGTAGGCGAGCCTGACGGTCTTGCCGACGACGACCTTCCCCGCGGCGGGCTGCTCCTCGCCCCCGGTGCGGGCGGCCTCGGCCAGGGCGCGCAGCAGCGAGGTCTTGCCCGCGCCGTTGACGCCGACGAGGCCGATGCGGTCGCCGGGGCCGAGCTGCCAGGTGAGGTGGGTGAGGAGGGTCTTGGGCCCGGCCTGGACGGTCACGTCCTCCAGGTCGAAGACGGTCTTGCCGAGGCGGGCGTTGGCGAACTTCATCAGCTCGCTGGTGTCGCGCGGCGGCGGCACGTCCGCGATCAGCTCGTTGGCGGCCTCGATGCGGTAGCGCGGCTTGGAGGTGCGCGCCGGGGCGCCCCGGCGCAGCCAGGCCAGCTCCTTGCGCATGAGGTTCTGCCGCTTGGACTCCTCGGTGGCGGCGATGCGCTCACGTTCGGCGCGGGCGAAGACGTAGTCGCTGTAGCCGCCCTCGTACTCGTGGACCGTGCCGCGCTGGACGTCCCACATGCGGGTGCAGACCTGGTCGAGGAACCAGCGGTCGTGGGTGACGCAGACGAGGGCGGAGCGGCGGGCGCGCAGGTGGCCGGCCAGCCAGGAGATGCCCTCGACGTCGAGGTGGTTGGTGGGCTCGTCCAGGACGATCAGGTCCTGCTCGTCGATGAGGAGCTTGGCGAGCGCGATCCGGCGGCGCTCGCCGCCGGAGAGCGGGGCGATGACGGTGTCGAGCCCGTGCTCGAAACCGGGGAGGGCGAGGCCGCCGAAGAGCCCGGTGAGCACGTCCCGGATCTTGGCGCTGCCCGCCCACTCGTGGTCGGCGAGGTCCCCGATGACCTCCTGCCGGATGGTCTTCTCCGGGTCGAGGGAGTCGTGCTGGGTGAGGACGCCGAGCCGCAGTCCGCCGTTGTGGGTGACGCGTCCGGTGTCCGCCTCCTCCAGCTTGGCGAGCATCCGGATGAGGGTGGTCTTGCCGTCGCCGTTGCGGCCCACGACACCGATCCGGTCGCCCTCGGACACCCCGAGGGATACACCGTCGAGCAGGGCACGGGTGCCGTACACCTTGCTGACCTGCTCGACATTGACCAGATTGACGGCCATTTCACTCCTGTCCGGGGGGATCGATCGACCTTCCCAGGGTACGGCGCGGCGGAGAGCCGCCGGTCGACGAGGTCCGGGTCGCCGTCCGCCGTGACCACTACGGCCGCCGACGCCTACCGCGCGCCCCGGCCGCGCCCCGCCCGCTCGACCAGCAGCCAGCCGCCCAGGGTCATCGCCAGGGCGGCCGGGGCGCTCACCGGGACCGCGATCAGCAGGGCCGTGCGGCCCTCCAGCAGGCCGCCGAGGCCGACCATGGACAGGCCCAGCACGCCGAGCAGGCAGAGGGTCACGCCGAGGCCGGCGAGGGGGCCGGCGGCCGGGGTGCGGGGAGCGGCGGGGGCCGCCGGGGCCGGGCGTTCGAAGGTGCGGAAGGCGGCGACGAGGGCGGCGGTGAGGACCGCCGCGCAGGCGATCCGCAGCGGGACGCCGGCCCACCAGGCGGCCGACGCGGGCGCGGGCAGCGGCACGTCGAGGGCGAGCAGCGCCCCGTACACCCCGAACATCGCCGTGAGGTGCCAGAGGAAGGCGGTCATCGCCACCCCGTTGGCCGCCACCACCGTGCGCCAGACGCGGGGTCGCTCCAGGAGGCGGGCGGCGGGGGCGCGGAGCAGTTCGACCGCGCCGACGAGCCAGAGGCCGTGGGCGAGCAGGGCGAGGGTGGGCGGGGCCATGTTGCTGACCTTCTCGCCGGGCATCCCGACCATGGACAGCGGGTACGGCCCGAACGCGACCAGCGCGACGGCGGTGACCAGGCCCGCCCCGGCGAGGAGGGCGGGGCGGCGGATGCGGCCGTCGGCGCGCAGGAATCCGAGTTGGTGGACGGCGAGCCAGACGAAGGCGAAGTTGAGGAACTCGACGTACGGGACCCCGGCGGCGAACCGGAGCGCGTCCACCGCGACCGCCGCACCGGCCAGTCCGGCGAAGGCCCCCCAGCCGTACCGCTCGTGCAGCCTCAGCAGCGGCGGGGTGAAGGCGACCATCGCCAGGTAGATCCCGATGAACCAGAGCGGCTGGGTCACCATGCGCAGGGTGACGCCGGTCAGCCCGCCGCCCCCGCCGAGGAGCTGGACGAGCAGCGCCGCCGCGCCCCAGACGAGGACGAAGACCGTGGTGGGCCGCAGGAGCCGCTGGAGGCGGGCGCGGAGGAAGGCGGGGTGGACGGAGTCCGCGGTGGCCCCCGAAGCGGTCCGGGCGTGCTTGCGGAGCAGGGAGCGGTAGGACAGCGCGTGGGAGAAGCCGCCGACGAAGAAGAACACCGGCATGACCTGGAGCAGCCAGGTCAGCGGCTGGAGGGCGGGGACGACGGCGAGCAGGTTGCCGACCCCGTCCGGGGTGACGGCGGCCATCAGCCAGTGGCCGAGCACGACCGCGGCGAGCGAGGCGACCCGCAGGAGGTCGGCGTAACGGTCGCGGGTGGCGGGCGTCGCCCCGGCCAGTTCACGAACATGTGATCCCATGAATGTACGGTCGCGCGAGCCGGGTGGGGCCCGGCAGCGCGACCGTACTCAGTTCCGGGGTGAGTACGAGCGGTGTGGGGCGGACGCCGTACGCCGGGTCCGGAGCGCGGAGCGGTGTGGACGGGTTCAGACGACGTGGGCGCCCGGCGCGGGCGAGGCGGCCACGCGCGCGTTGCGGCACGTTCCCGAGGCCGTCAGCGCGTCGGCCACCTTCTCGGCCGTCGCCTCGTCCGCCACCAGGAACGCCGTGGTCGGCCCGGAGCCGGAGACCAGGGCGGCCAGCGCTCCCGCCGCCGTGCCGGCCGCCAGGGTGTCCGCGAGGGCGGGGCGCAGGGAGAGCGCGGCGGGCTGGAGGTCGTTGCTCACGGCGGCCGCGAGGGCTCCGGAGTCGCCGGAGCGCAGGGCGGCGAGCAGGGCGGGCGAGGCGGTCGGTCCGGGGACCTCGGCGTCGGCGGTGAGGCGGTCGAACTCGCCGTAGACGGCGGGCGTGGAGAGACCGCCGTCCGCCACCGCGAAGACCCAGTGGAAGGCACCGCCGACCTCGATCGGGGTGAGCTTCTCGCCGCGTCCGGTGCCGAGCGCGGCCCCGCCGACCAGGCTGAACGGTACGTCGCTGCCCAGCTCGGCGCAGATCGCGAGGAGTTCGTCGCGGCTCGCGCCGGTCCCCCACAGGGCGTCACAGGCGACCAGGGCGGCGGCCCCGTCGGCGCTGCCGCCGGCCATGCCGCCCGCGACCGGGATGTCCTTGGCGATGTGCAGGTGGACGGCCGGCTCGATGCCGTACCGCTCGGCGAGGGCGAGGGCGGCGCGGGCGGCGAGGTTGGTGGTGTCCAGCGGGACCCGGGCGGCGTCCGGGCCGGAGCAGGTGATGCGCAGCTCGTCGGCGGGGGCGGCGGTGACCTCGTCGTACAGGCCGACGGCGAGGAAGACGTTGGCCAGGTCGTGGAAGCCGTCGGGGCGGGCGGCGCCCACGGCGAGCTGGACGTTGACCTTGGCGGGGACGCGGACGGTGACGGCGGCGCTCATTCCGGGACCTCCGGCGCGTCCTCGGCCGGTGCGGACTTCCCCGGCCCGTGGGCGGCCGGAGCGTTCGAGACCTCCGGCTTGTTCTCCGCGATCGCCGCGAACTCCTCCACCGTCAGCGATTCGCCGCGCGCCTGCGGGGAGACTCCGGCGGCGGTGAGCGCGGCCTCCGCGGCGGGTGCGGAGCCGGCCCAGCCGGCCAGGGCCGCGCGCAGCGTCTTGCGGCGCTGGGCGAAGGCCGCGTCCACGACCGCGAAGACCTCCGCGCGGGAGGCCGTGGTGGCGATGGGCTCGGTGCGCCGGACCAGGGAGACGAGGCCGGAGTCGACGTTGGGGGCGGGCCAGAAGACGGTGCGGCCGATGGAACCGGCGCGCTTGACCTCCGCGTACCAGTTGGCCTTCACCGACGGCACGCCGTACACCTTGTTGCCGGGGCGGGCGGCGAGCCGGTCGGCGACCTCGGCCTGGACCATGACGAGGGTCCGCTCGATGCTGGGGAAGCGCTCCAGCATGGTGAGCAGGACGGGCACGGCCACGTTGTACGGGAGGTTCGCCACGAGCGCGGTGGGCGCGGGGCCCGGCAGCTCGGTGACCAGCATCGCGTCGGAGTGGACCAGGGCGAAGCGGTCGGCGCGCTCCGGCATCCGGGCCCGGACCGTGGCGGGCAGCGCGGCGGCGAGCACGTCGTCGATCTCGACGGCGGTCACCCGGTCCGCCGCCTCCAGCAGCGCCAGGGTCAGCGAGCCGAGACCGGGGCCGACCTCGACGACGGTGTCGTCCGGGCGGACCTCGGCCGTGCGCACGATGCGGCGCACGGTGTTGGCGTCGATGACGAAGTTCTGACCGCGCTGCTTGGTGGGACGTACGCCCAGTTTCGCGGCCAGGTCGCGGATGTCTGCGGGGCCCAGGAGGGCGTCGGGCTCTGTGCTGCTCACCCGGTAAGCGTACGGGGAGGGGGCCGGGGACTCGCCCCGCCGCCCGCGGCGGGGGCGCCCCGCACCGGGGCCGCCGGTCAGAAGTCGAAGGCCCTCGCCGTGTTGTCGTGGACCGCGGCGGCCAGCGTGTCCTCGTCCAGGCCCTTCACCTCGGCCATCGCGCGGAGCGTGACCGGGATGAGGTAGGGGGCGTTGGGCCGGCCCCGGTACGGGGCGGGGGTGAGGAAAGGGGCGTCCGTCTCGACGAGGACCAGCTCGGTGGGGGCGACGGCGAGCGCGTCCCGCAGCGGCTGGGCGTTCTTGAAGGTCACGTTGCCCGCGAAGGACATGAAGTAGCCGGCCGCGGCGCAGACGCGGGCCATCTCCGCGTCGCCGGAGTAGCAGTGGAACACCGTCCGCTCGGGCGCGCCCGCGTCGCGCAGGACCCGCAGCACGTCCGCGTGCGCGTCGCGGTCGTGGATGACCAGGGCCTTGCCGTGCCGCTTGGCGATCTCGATGTGGGCCCGGAAGGACTCCTCCTGGGCGGCGACGCCCTCGGGTCCGGTGCGGAAGAAGTCCAGGCCCGTCTCGCCGACCCCGCGTACGTGGTCGAGCGCGGCCAGCGCGTCGATCTCCGCCAGCGCCTCGTCCAGCGCCGCCCTGCCGCCGGGCTCCCTGGCCCCCCGCCGCGCGGTGCCGTCGGTGCCCTCGGCGTACCCGTGGACGATGCGCGGGGCTTCGTTGGGGTGCAGGGCGACCGAGGCGTGGACGGCGGGGTGGGCCGCGGCGGTCTCGGCGGCCCAGCGGGAGCCGGCCACGTCGCAGCCCACCTGGACGACCGTCGTCACGTTGACGGCGGCGGCCCGCGCGAGGGCCTCCTCGACGGTGGCGTCCTGCATGTCCAGGTGGGTGTGGGAGTCGGCGACCGGAACCCTCAGGGGCTCGGGCAGCGGCGGGGCTTCGGTACGGCTCATGCCGACGATCGTACGAGGACCCCGCCCTCGTACGACCGTGGGCCGGGAAGCCACTCCGGTACGCCCTCCGCGGCGGAACGCCCCGCGTCACGTCAGCCGCGCGGGCAGGGGTGCGTCCGCCGGTGGAGGGCGCGGGCTCACCCGCGCCGGAAGGGGTGGAACAGGTCCGACAGCTTCCGGTGGCGGTCCGGGACGCCCCGCGCGGCCGACACCGCCCGGTCCTTCCCGGCGGTCTCCGCCGCGCGGGGCGTCCGCTGCCGGCGCAACAGCTCCTGCACCCCGGCGACCCGCCCCTCCCGCATGATGCGCACCACGTGGCCCCCGCAGTTGGCGCAGGTGGGCGTGGACAGCGGGGACGGCACGCGCTCACCGTTCGCCGTGTAGACGACGAACGCGTGGCCGTGGACGTCGAC
This sequence comes from Streptomyces sp. V2I9, assembly GCF_030817475.1. Taxonomy (NCBI): domain Bacteria; kingdom Bacillati; phylum Actinomycetota; class Actinomycetes; order Kitasatosporales; family Streptomycetaceae; genus Streptomyces; species Streptomyces sp. V2I9. The sequence goes on from NZ_JAUSZJ010000002.1 coordinate 2,618,283, forward strand.
GTGGTGCTCTATCTCGTAGGACTGCTCCCAGCCGTACCCGCACTTCATGCAGGCGAAGGCGTACGCCTCGTGGACGGTGGTGGCTGCGATCTCGCTCATGCCTGCTCCTCCTGGCCGCCGGTCACACACTCCGGAGGCGGGCGGTCCGTCCGCGGATGCGGACAGCCGGCCCGTCCCTTCCAGTGGACACCCGCCCCCGGACGGACGCACCGGCTCAGAGCCATGATTGATGCGTTCTTGGCCTCCTTTGGCCGCCCTTTGCCCCCGCATGGCGCGGATGAGGACAGCGGCAGGGCAGCACATGACTCCTGCCCCGGCCGACCGACCGGGTGATCCACCGCGCGCCCCCCGAATGCGCCGGAATACCAGGGCGAATGCGCCCGCGCACCACCCCCCGTCCACCCCTCCCTTTCCCTTGCGGCGACAGGCTTTCACCCCCTTCGCACCGCGGGAATTCACCATTCAATTGAATACGCGATTTCCCTTCGTGTCGCGCCCCGATTTGCGGCGCCCCCATTCCTCGCTTTCACTCATTACGTCCACCCCATTTCCCACAGGACGGGGATCAACTCATGTTCACCACGGACACCACTGCCACCGACGTCGAGCTCGACCTGGACGCCGCTCTCAACCCCGGCGAGGTCGAAGGCCTGTACCGCGACTCCCGTGAATGCGCGTACCTCGCGCTCCTCGCGGGCGGCGGCGCTCTCCTCCTCTCGCCCCCGACCCCCCGCCCGAAGAAGGGCTGAACGTCGGAACATGGACCAGACACATGCGTCGTCGCCCCTGGCGGGCGCCGTGCATGACCTGGCAACAGAGGTGGTCCTCGCTCTTCGGAGCGGGGACCACCTCGCCACGGTGTGCGGCGCTGCGGGAATCGACGAGGACAATCGGACCGGAATCGCGGCGGCACGGGTCATCGGGGCCGACCTGCTGCTGCCGAGCGTGCTGTACGGACGGAACCCGCATCCGGGCGACGTCGCCGTACTCGACCGGGCGGTGCGGGAATTCCCGCCGAAGCCCGACGCCCCGGCCGCCACGGCCTGGAGCCACTGGCACATGATCTCCACGCTCCAGCGGATGGCTCCCCCACCACCGGGAACGACGGCCCCCGCCGTCTACGCGGAGCCCGACGCCGCCTGGCTGGAGGAGGCCCCCTGGCAGGCCTTCACCCATCAACTCTCGGTCCTCGCACCGCTCGCCGTCCCGGCCGCCCCCTCGGCCGTGCAGCGGGCCGCGGCGAACCGGGCCGTCGACCTGGCGCGCGGCTTCGTCCGCGCGGTGCGGCGGCGCGACTGGCTCCAGGCCGCGGGCGCGGGCCGCTGGCTCGCGGCGACCGGCGGCGCACCGGCCACGCTGGGCCTGGACACCGGCCTCGACTTCGTCGAACTCATGGGCGGCCACGACCCGCGGGTCGCCCTCCATGTGCGGGCCGCCCGGCTGATGGACGGGGCGGACGCACGGTGACCACGACCGCGACCCGCGAGCCGCGCGGGCGCCCCGGACCGGGCGCGGGCTCCGGGGCCGCGCCCGCCGTCCTCCCCGGCGTCCTGCGCTCCGCCCTCGGCTGGACCGACGCGCACCGCACCCGCTTCGCGCTCCCCGACGACGTCCTGGAACCCCACACCCAGGTCAACGGCACGCTCAAGCCGCTGGGCGAACTGGCCCAGCTCGGCTCCACCATCCGCCGCACCACCGCCCCCGGCACCCCGGAGCACGAGCTGGCCGGGGACCTCGTCGCCTACGCCTGGGAGCAGGTGGCGGAGGGCGAACTGCTGCTGGAGCTGCTGCGCGCCGAGCCGTTCGCCGCGTACCCGTACGAGATCTACGCCGCGTTCGCCGGGTACGGGCTGCGCCACGAGGGGTTCGAGGCGCTGGCCCGCCCGCTCACCGCCACCCGCGCCTGGGCCCACACCGAGCAGCACGCCAACCGGCAGCTGGGCCTGGTCAACTCCGAGCGCCGGGTCGGCACGGTCACCCACACCGACGCGGGGGCGGTGCTGTCGAGGACCTGGCTGGGCGGCCTGTCGGAGCCCTGGATGTTCGAGGGGCCCTCCGGCTACGCGCTGACCCACACCGTCTTCCACCTCACCGACTGGGGCCGGATGCCCGACCGGGTGCCCGAGAAGATCGACCGCTACCTGCGGACCTGGCTGCCCGCCTGGATCGACGGCTGTCTGGAGAGCGGCCAGTGGGACCTGACCGGGGAGCTGCTCGCGGTGGCGGCCTCGCTGCCGGGTCCCGCCCCCGCCGAGCTGCTGGACGCGGTCTGGCCGGTCCTCGCCGGCGCGCAGCACCCCACCGGCTGCGTCCCGGAGACCGGCGCCCCCGTCGAGGACCCCGCGCCGGACCCGTACCCCTTCATCGACTGCTACCACTCCACGCTCGTCACGGCCTTCGCGGCGGCCCTGTCCCTGAGGTCGCTGCGGTCGCCGGAGCAGACGGACGGGGCCGTGCCCGGCCGGGAAAGGCGCACCGCATGAGCGGCAACCTCCAGCAGATCCACGACGTCGGGGCGAAGGCCCTGGGCTGGCTGTACGAGCACCGCGAGGGGTTCCGGCTGGAGAGCGCCCCGTCCCCGGAGGCGGGCATGCTGGACCGGTTCAAGCCGCTGGGCGAGCTGGCCCTGATCGGGAAGGTCATCTTCCGCGAGGGCGTGGCCGGTTCGCAGCAGGCGTCCCTCGCCCGCAAGCTGCTGGACCACGCCTGGCACGAACTGCTGGACTCCGGGGCGCGCCTGCTGGAGGGCCAGCGGCGCGAACCGCTCTCGCCGGTCCCGCTGGAGGTCTACGTACCGTTCCGGGAGCTGGGATTCCGGCAGCCGGAGCTGGAGGCCGCGATCCGGCTCAACCACCGGCTGGCGAGCTGGGCGGCGCTGGAGGTGCTGCCGGTGCGGCGGCTGGGGCTGAGCGCGATCGAGCGGCGGTTCGGCGTGGAGCCGAGCGTTCCGGAGACGGCGGCACTGGCCCACACCTGGCTGGCGCGGCGGCCCGAGCCGTGGACGGTCGAGGGCCACATCGGCTACGACATCACGCACACCGTCTTCCACCTCACCGACTGGGGCGAGAACCCGGACGGACTGCCCGCCGACATCGCGGAGTACCTGGCGCTGTGGCTGCCGGTCTGGCTGGACGACTGGCTGGACCTGAAGCGCTGGGACCTGCTGGGCGAGCTGCTGGTCGTGGACGCCTGCCTGCCGGAACCGACGCTGGACCCGGCGGCCTGGCAGGGGTTCGCGCAGGCCCAGGAGCCGGACGGGGCGATGCCGGTGGTCGGCGGAATGCCGGAGGGGGACGAGGAGTCGGTGTTCGACCTGGTCTACCACCCGACGCTGGTCGCCGCGTTCGCCTCGGCGCTCGCGCTGTCCCGCGCCCTGTCCGACCTCAGCGCCGCCCCGGCCCCGGCATGACGGACACGACGGCGCTCCCGGCGTCCGCCCCGCCCGCGGACCCGGCCACCGCACGGCTGCTGGCCGAGGCGGCCGGGCGGATCGACGCCCCGGACGTGGTGCTCGCGGTCAGCCGGAACGGGGCGCGCACCGTCCACACCGGTGGCAGCGCCGAACCGGGCCCGGTCCCCCGCGAACTGCTGGGCCACGAGCTGGGCTCGGCGTCGAAGCCGTACGCGGGGCTCCTGCTGGCCCGGCTGGTGGCGCAGGGCCGGGTGCGGTACGAGGACCGGGCGGCGGACCTGCTGGCTCCGGGCTTCCCGGTGCACCCGGCGGTGCGCCGGATCACGCTGCGCCATCTGCTCACCCACACCTCGGGGCTGCCCGGCCTGCCGGCCGACTTCTACCCGCAGGCGGTGCCCCGCTGGTCGACCGACCCGTACGGCGGCTACCCGGCCGACCGGGTGGTCCGGGCCTTCCTGCGGGCCCGCCCGCGCCACCGGCCCGGAACCCGCTGGCACTACTCGAACTTCGCCGTCTCGGTCCTCGGCCACACCCTGGCGGCGGCCACCGGGACCCCGTGGGAGGTGCTGCTGCACCAGCTGGTGCTGGCCCCGCTCCACCTGGACGCGACGCGGGTGCGGCCGGGGCCGGAGGGCACGGAGGCGGTGGGCCACCGCCGGGACGGGACGCCGGTGCCCGCGCTGGACACCGGGGGCTTCACGGCGGCGGGCGCGGTCCGGGCGACCCCGCTGGACATGCTCACCTTCCTGGAGGCGCACGCGGGCGGGCCGGAGCTCACGGACCCCACGCTGGCCGCCGCGCTGGCGGAGGTCCGGCGCCCGTTGCTGCGGCGCGGCGTGCGGCACACGCACACCCACACGCTGACGTGGTTCCACCACCCGTCCCCGTACGGCCCGGTCCTCTTCCACGCGGGCGCGACCCTCGGCCAGCAGGCGTTCCTGGGGTTCCGGCCGGAGACGGGACTCGCGGTGGCGGCGACGGCGACGCGGCGGGTGCACCGGGCGGACACGTTCGTGGCGACGGCGTACGACCTGCTGACGGAAACCCCGTAGCCACCCCTGCCCACCGGATGGCTGCGGCTGCTCCGTCTTCCCCGTGTCCTCGGGCCACCCGGCGCGTTCTCGGGCTACCCCGCCGCCTTCTCCGCGTTCTCGGGCTACCCCGCCGTCCCCGCCGCCTTCTCCGCGTTCTTGGCGGCCACCACCGCGTCGAACACCTCGCGCTTGGGCAGCCCGGCGTCGGCGGCGACGGCGGCGATGGCCTCCTTGCGCCGCTCCCCCGCCTCTTCCCGCACCCGGACGCGCCGCACCAGTTCCTCGGCGTCCAGCTCCTGGGGCCCGGTGTCGGCGGCGCCCTGCACCACGACGGTGATCTCGCCGCGCACCCCGTCCCCGGCCCACACCGCCAGCTCACCGAGCGGGCCGCGCTTGACCTCCTCGTACGTCTTGGTCAGCTCCCGGCACACGGCGGCGCGGCGGTCCGCGCCGAAGACCTCGGCCATCGCGGCGAGGGTGTCGTCCAGCCGGTGCGGGGCCTCGAAGAAGACCATCGTGCGCCGCTCACCGGCGTTCTCGCGGAGCTTGGAGAGCCGTTCACCAGCCTTGCGGGGCAGAAACCCCTCGAAGCAGAACCGGTCCACGGGCAGTCCGGAGAGGGCGAGGGCGGTGAGCACCGCGCTCGGTCCGGGGACGGCGGTGACGCGGATGTCCTGCTCCACGGCGGCGGCGACGAGCCGGTAGCCGGGGTCGGAGACGGACGGCATGCCCGCGTCCGTCACCAGCAGGACGCGGGCCCCGCCGGCCAGGGCCTCCACCAGCTCCGGCGTACGGGCGGACTCGTTCCCCTCGAAGTAGGAGACGACACGCCCCGTGGTGTGGACGCCGAGCGCCTGGGTGAGCCGGCGCAGCCGCCGGGTGTCCTCGGCGGCGACGACGTCGGCCCGCTCCAGTTCGGCGGCGAGGCGCGGCGGGGCGTCCGCCACGTCACCGATGGGGGTCCCTGCGAGCACGAGCGTTCCAGTCGTTCCAGTCACATCAGCCATCCTCGCAGCACGGGCAGCGCCCTTCGCACAGATGCGTTCCCTACGATGGCGCGGTGACGAGTACCGCACCCGAGACCCAGCGGGGCCACGACGCCGGGGACGCGCTCGGCGAACAGCCGACCTCCTGGCAACGGCGGCTGCGCCGCTTCGGCTACGCCCCCCGCCCGGAGATCTCCCTCCGTGACCGGCTGGACCCGCCGTACACGCGGCCCGGACGCCAGGTGTGGTCGGTGCTGGCGATCCGCCCGCACGTGGCGGAACGGCTGGTGCGCTGGTCGGGCTGGGGCGGCCCGCTGCTGGTGACGCTGGTCGCCGGGCTGCTGCGGTTCTGGAACCTGGGCCGGCCGCACGCGGTGATATTCGACGAGACGTACTACGCCAAGGACGCGTGGGCGCTGGTCAACCAGGGGTACGAGGGGGCCTGGCCCAAGGACGTCGACAAGCGGATCCTGAACGACCCGTCCTCCGTTCCGATCCCGACCGATCCCGGCTACGTGGTGCACCCGCCGGTCGGCAAGTGGATCATCGGCTTCGGTGAACAGCTCTTCGGTTTCACGCCGTTCGGCTGGCGGTTCATGGTGGCGGTGCTCGGCACCCTCTCCGTGCTCCTGCTCTGCCGGATCGGCCGGCGGCTGTTCCGCTCCACGTTCCTGGGCTGCCTGGCGGGACTGCTGCTCGCGGTGGACGGCCTGCACTTCGTGATGAGCCGGACCGCGCTGCTCGACCTGATCGTCATGTTCTTCGTGCTGGCCGCGTTCGGCTGCCTGGTGGTGGACCGGGACCACGCCCGCCGCCGGCTGGCCGCCGCGCTGCCGGTGGACGGGGAAGGGGTACTGCGCCCGGACGCCCGGATCGCCGAGACCCTGCGGCTGGGCTGGCGGCCGTGGCGGCTGGCGGCGGGCGTGATGCTGGGCCTGGCATTCGCCACGAAGTGGAACGGCCTCTACGTCCTGGCCGCGTTCGGCCTGATGACGGTCCTGTGGGACGTGGGTGCGCGGCGCACGGCGGGCGCGGTCCACCCGTACGGGGCGGTGCTGCGCCGGGACCTGGCCCCCGCGTTCATCTCCACGGTGCCGGTGGCGATCGTCACGTACGTCGTCTCATGGACCGGCTGGATCGTCACGGACAAGGGCTACTACCGGAACTGGGCGGCCACCGAGGGCAAGGGCTCCGCGTGGTCCTGGCTCTTCCCGGACTGGCTGCGCAGCCTGTGGCACTACGAGAACCAGGTGTACGACTTCCACGTCGGCCTGACCTCCGGCCACACCTACGAGTCGAACCCGTGGAGCTGGCTGGTCCTCGGCCGCCCCGTCTCGTACTTCTACGAGGAGCAGACGGGCTGCACGGAGTCGACGACCGGCAAGTGCGCCAGCGAGGTCCTGGCCATCGGCACCCCGCTGCTGTGGTGGCTGGCCTGCTTCGCGCTGGCGTACGTGGTGTGGCGCTGGTTCTTCCGCCGCGACTGGCGGGCGGGCGCGATCGCCTGCGGTGTGGCGGCGGGCTGGCTGCCCTGGTTCTTCTACCAGGAGCGGACGATCTTCCTCTTCTACGCGGTGGTGTTCGTCCCGTTCCTCTGCCTGGCGGTCACCATGATGCTCGGCGCGGTCATCGGCCCGGCAGCGGGCACGGGGACCAGGGCCGAACTGGGTCTCACCGAGGACGACCCCACGGGCGAACGCCGCCGCACGCTGGGGGCGATCGCGGTGGGCGTGCTGGTGCTGCTGATCATCTGGAACTTCATCTACTTCTGGCCGCTGTACACCGGGACCTCGATCCCGGAGGACCTGTGGCGGGACCGGATGTGGCTGGATACGTGGGTGTAGGTGGGAGAACGGCGGGCCCGGCACCTGCTGGTGTCGGGCCCGCCGTGGTCGTTGGCGGCGCAGCGCTGCCCCCGGCGGAGGGGGGCTCGCCCTTGCCTCCAGGGACCCGGCAGCCATCGAGCGCCGCCGTGCCGGACTGCTGAGCCGCCGCCTGTATTGGTGTATGCCGTGGTTGCTTCGTCCAGCTTCCGGCCACTGGCATCTGCGACTCCTGCTGAGCGGCACATCTGCAACGGGCTGTCTTGAGGGCGACGTGAGCTGCGGCCCCGCCGACTGCTGGATCTCCGGTGCCCCTCGGGGAGATCCGCTCACATTCGTGCCGTGACCCCTCAGACATCCGGTGGCTGATGCAATGTTGTCGGCGACACCACTCGGCCGATCCCTGTATCAAGAACCGCCGAGTTTTCCCGCAGTTCCACCTGGGAGAGGGCTGTCCAAGCAGCGAGCGTCAGGTGGATCAGACCAGGTACGGACTGCGCGTGGATTGCACCACGGGAGCGACTCTGTGCGAGGTTGCGCGGTTGCCAGTCGCCGGACGTACGTCGCCTGCGGCTGTTCAACGGCGGGACTGTCGCCAATTGCAGGGCGTGTTCCAGTGCAAGGCCGCAGACGATCGGGCCCATCTCCTCGGCCAGCGCGTATTCCTTCGAGGGTGCTTCGGGGAGCAGCAGAGGCCAGCGGATCACCACCACCCTCTCCCAGAGTTCGGGTGGCACCGTGTTGGCCAGGTGGTGACTCTCGCCCACCGGCAAATCCCGCAGGCGACGCCCAGCCTCCTGTGTCTGCCCCACATAGCAAAGACCTGCACCCGCGGCGAACACCCCGTAGAGGGCGCACCCTGTGACGGCGGGGCTGTCTCCGTGCGCTTCGGTCAGGAGGGCCCCGACACGGTGGGCGAACTGGAAGCGGCGCTCCTGCCACCGTGCAAGCCGCGGGGGATCAGCCAGCAGGGTCGTCAGCGATGCGCGCCAGCCGCGGTAGGCATCTTCGTAGGTCTGATCGTCCACGCACGGCAGCGTAGACCCGGGCTGTGACAATGGGCAGGGGTGGCTTTCAAAACTGCGCAACCAGCTTGGCCAGGGCCCCCGCCGGCCTGCCCCGGCAGCCTCCCCACGATCCGGCCGCAACGGTCGGCCCCTCATCGCCCGAGGGGGTTTCGGCCGGGGCCAACTACTAGGGCACGCTCCTCCTAGTAGGAGGGCTGGTAGCTCTAGTAGTTACCCGCGCACCTCGGCGCCAAGCCCCCACAGACCGGTTTGCGCAGATCAGAGCCGCCTTGCCGCCCCACGGACAACTCCACCCAAGCCTACTACTAGGGCGCGCCCAAGTAGTAGGAGAACTGGTAGCTCTAGTAGTTGCCGCACCCTGCGGCAACGCTCACACAAACTCGCCCCCACAGATCAGAGCATGAGCCAGGAGTCCCACCGCAGCCGCTCGGCCGACCGGGCTTCCTGGCCTCCAGCGCCTCCGAGCGGCCCCGCCACCCGCCCCAGCCGTCCCAGCTCCGCACCCCCTGGCCACCTCTTCTACTACTGTGAAGGTGACTGGTAGGAAGGACGCCGACTGCGTCCAGATGTCGGGGAGGCCTGCTTGAAGAAGCCATCACCACCGCCCGATTTCCGCGTCCTCTTCCAAAAAGTCGTGACGGAGAGCCCTAACAGGCTGCCCGTCGTCCTCAAGGCTGTCCCGGCCGGCCCATCCGACCCCTACCTGCCCTGGGACAAGATGCGCTTCAAGGAGCCGCCCTCAGGGTTGACCCGCGAGGAATGGTGGCTCGGCATCAAGTTCGTCCGGCAACAAATGCAGCGGACTCTACCCCTGATGGACAAAGAAGGGAAAGAGTTCACGTTCGCGCTGCCTGACGTACTCCTCAAAGCGCTCGAAGAGATCAACCGCGACACGAGTGGGCAAATCGCAATCAGCGAGCAAGTGACGAATCCCGCAACCAGGGATCGCTATCTTGTGAACTCTCTGATCGAGGAGGCGATCAACTCCAGTCAGCTCGAAGGGGCCGCAACGACGCGTCGAGTTGCGAAGGAGATGATTCGCACAGGCAGGTCCCCCAGGGATCGCGACGAGCGCATGATTTTGAATAACTATGAAGCCATGCGCTTCATTGGGACGATAAGAGAAGAGCGCCTCACTCCCGACCTTATCCGCGACATTCACAGGATCGTAACCAAAGGAACTCTGTCCAACCCAGATGCCGCGGGCAGATTTCAGTTGCCCGACGAAGATCGTATCGGCGTTTTCACCGACTCCGGCCTCGAACTGCACCAGCCGCCCGACGCCGAGAATCTGCCCGACAGGCTCCAGCGTCTTTGTGACTTTGCGAACGGTGAGATCGGAGACGGATACGTTCCACCTGTTCTGAGAGCCATCACCCTTCACTTCATGTTGGGGTACGAGCACCCCTTCGAAGACGGGAATGGGCGGACCGCGCGCGCCATCTTCTACTGGTCGATGCTGAGTCAAGGTTACTGGCTGACGGAATTCATTGTCATTTCTGCAATCCTCAAGGGGGCGCCCTCCAGGTATGCGCGAAGCTATCTGTACGCCGAGGAAGAGAATGACCTGACGTACTTTTATCTCTATCAGATCGAGGTACTCCAGAGGGCCATCAAGCAGCTTCATCAATATCTCGCAGATAAAATGAGTGAACTGCGAAGGCTACAGGAGACCGTCTCCACCGCCCCCAGTATCTTCAATGCACGGCAAGCTGCCGTACTGGAGCATGCGCTGAAGAAGCCCAACGCCAACTTCACCGCCAAGTCGCACAAGAACAGCCATGACGTCGTCTACGAAACGGCCAGGCAGGACCTCATGGGGCTTGAGAAACGTGGATTGCTGACTCGATTTCGCCAGGGGCGTGAATTCATCTGGACACCCGTGAGCAACCTGCGAGAGGTTTTGCGTAAACTTGAGGACCACTGACCACACCAGGTCGGTGGCGTGTCGGATGAGCGGACACCTCCGCTCCTCCTCAGGGTGCAGAGACGGCCCACGGCGGACGGCGGCCAGCTCTCTGGAACTGTTTTGGCTGCTCAGCGCGGTGCCACGCCCACGTCGCAGAGCGTGGTCTACTTCTGGCCGCTGTACACGGGGACGTCGATCCCGGAGGACCTGTGGCGGGACCGGATGTGGCTGGACACCTGGGTCTAGCTGGGGAAACGGCGGGCCCGGCACCTGGTGGTGCCGGGGGAAGCCGGAAATCCGTCGCCCGCCCGGCGTCCGCGGAGAACAATGCCGGGATGGGGACAGACCTGCACGGCTTCATCGAGTGCCGCTGGGACCGCTGGCTGGACGAGGACGATCGCGTGTGGTTCCCGGCCATCGATCTCTCGCACCTCTACAACGGGCGCGACTACGGCGCCTTCGGCTCCTTGTTCGGTGTCCGCGACACCGCCTCGTTCCGCCCGCTCGCCGATCACCGGGGCCTGCCCCCGGACGTGTCGGAAGGAGTCCTCGCCGCCTTCGAGCCCTGGAACGACGATCAGCACGGCGCGTCCTGGATCTCCTGGGCAGAGCTGACAACCGCAGACTGGGACGAGCTCTCGCACGAGGTCGACGGCTGCGTCCACGAGTTCCGCCGGGGTTCCGACGGCGGCTGGACGATGCACGGACGGAATTCCGGTCTCACCCGCTTCGCAGAGCTCTCCGGCCTCACGGACCCCCGGCAGGTCCACTCCGCGGGCAGCGTCTACCCCGAGAACACCGAGTGGCCGGACGGCAACCGCCTCTTCCGCGTAGGCCGACTGCGGCGGAAGGACGTCGTGCCCGAGAGCGAATGGGGGGCCGTGTGGTCAGTGATGCGGACGCTGGCGGGTCTGCACGGCGACGAAGGGGTCCGCCTGGTCGTCCGGTTCGACGGCTGACACCACCGGAACCGAACCCACGCACGCATGCGGGTGGCCGCGACGAGATCTCGTCGCGGCCACCCGCATGTGGTGCCGGAGCAGGCTCGGTCAGCCTAGAAATAATGCTTTCGTCCGCCGACGGCGCGGCCGGTCGCACCGAGAATCCAGAGGATCGCTCCGACGACTATGAGAATTCCGCCGACCGTCGTCAGGAGCGACATACCGACGAGCAGTCCGATGATGAGGAGAAGAAGTCCAAGGAGAATCATGCCAAATCCCATCGCCGAGTCCGAGTAGGTGCGTGAGCACCCACAGTTCGCAACGGTCGCGGTGCACCCGATCGATCGGTTCCGGCGGTGGAACACCACCGGAACTCGTTGCGTTCGTCCTAGTGCCCGGCCATTCGGCGCTTACACACATCACATCCACACATCATCGAATCTACGTTCGCCGCCGCCGTGATCAGGTGCGTCGCTTCCATACAAGGAAGACCGCGGCCACCCCCGACAGGGCCAGGAAGAGCGCGGCCGCCCCGGCCGTCAGCCATGCCAGCAGGGCCGCGCCGCCTCCCCCGACGTCCGCGTCACGGGCCACCACCTGCGGATCGTCCGCCTGGTACCGGACGGTGACGGCCGCGCCCACGGACTGCTTGCCGCCCCCGCTGCCCACCGGGAGGTCGGCCACCACGGTCCGTCCGCCGGCCTCGAACTTCACCTCGCACTGGCCCGTCATGCACGCTCCGGCGGTGTGCAGCGTCGCCTCAGCCCGTTCGCCGTTCTGGAGCGAGCGCAGATGCTGGGCCGCCGGGAACATCACCAGCGCCGACAGCGCGCCCAGCAGCAGGGCGAGGGCCAGCGACATGAGCAAGGAGGCGCGGGGCCCCGGATGGTTCTCGCTCCCGCTGCTCCCCGCGTCGCCGGACACGCCCGCGTTCGACCGTGTGCCCACCCCGGAGCGGCCCCCGTTCACCGTGCCGTCCAACCCGATCCCCCTCCCGTGCGACCACCGGCGCCCGGCCGGCGCTCCCCGGCCCCGTGGGGCCCGCATGGTCGTGTGGGCCCTCCGGTGGTCGCGTGGGCCCTCGTTTCGTCGTTTTCGAGCAGGTTAGACGGGTCGGCGGGGCGATTTCAGGGGTGATGTCGGCACAGCGGGCCCGTCCCGATTGCCGACACCAGGCAATCGGGACGGGCCCTCGCGTAGGTTGAGCGCCGTCGCAGTCGAACGGAAGGCAACAGTGTGAAGGCGTACGACCTGGGGTTCGGGGAAGCCGCGGACGAGCTGTCGATCCGGCCGGGCGGAGCCGTCGGGATGGAGCTGCCCGACGCCCACGTCGCCGGGTGGTGCGGGGGACGCGGGCCCGGCATCGAGACGGCGGCGTGGCCCCGGAGCCCCGTCACCGGGCTGCCGATGACCCACGTCCTCACCCTCGAACTGCCCGAGGACTACCGGCGCAAGGGCGACCGCCTGGTGGCCGTATCCCTCTTCCACGCCGACGACCACGTCGCCGACGACATCGAGGGCGTCGCCGAGCTGCTGGAAGGGGCCGCGCCCACCGCCGAGCAGGCCGCCGATCCGTTCCTGGCCGAGGTGGCGGCAGCCGCGGCGGCCCGCCACCCCGAGCAGGAGGACCTGGAGGACCTCATCGGCGGCGCGCACGCGCTCATCCGGCTCACCGCCGAGGAGTTCGCCGCGCCCCGCATCGACCCTCCGGCCGACATCCGGCCCGCCGCCCTCGGCGACAAGTACAGCCGCGGCCAGAACGCCTGGGACGACAGCGCCCCCGAGACCACGGTCTGGATCGGCGAGCGCACCGGCGATCCGAACACCGGCATCGCGCCCTCCGGGACGGGCGAGGGCGGCTATGTGCCGGCCTGGTCCTCGGACGACAAGGAACTCGAAGCGCTCTGGTCGTCCCTCGACGGGATCTCACACCTCGGCGGAACGGTGATGCCCTGCCAGGCGATGCCGGAAGGGCTGACCCCGTACGTATTGGAGCTGGAGGACGGCGTCGGCGGGATCAACCTCGGCGGCGGCGCGGCCCAACTCGACCTGGAGACGGGCTACTTCGACTGGGCGCAGTGACCCGCGCGGTGCGGCCCGCCGGGCATCGGGCGGCCGGACTCCGTAGAGCGTCGGCCTCCCGACCGAGGATCTGAGGGCCTGCGCCCGAGGGTCTCAGGACCCGAAGGGGGCAGGGCCCGAAAGGGGCAGGGCTGAGGGCCTGGCGGGGCGGGGCTGACGCTCAGCCGCCGCAGCCCCCGCAGCCGCCACCACCGCAGCTCGATCCGCAGCCGCCGCAGGTGTTCGCGCTGCGCCGGTCGCTGTCCCCGCGCGACCGGGGCGGCGAGGGGCGCGGAGGGTTCCTGCGGCGTTCCTCCGCCCGGCGCTCCTCCTCCCGGCGCCGCTCGGCCCGGTGCTGCTCCATCTCGCGCTCCGCCTCCCGTTGGCGCTCCGCCCGTTCCCGGCTCTCCCGGAGCCGCTCGCGCTGCCGGGCCACCCCGTCCGCCGGTTCCCAGGGCCCGAGCCCGTGGCGGCGGTCGGGGCGGAGCGGGGCGGTGGTGACGGTCGCGTACAACCGCCCCATCTCCTGGTGGCGGTGGTACTCGGCGCAGGCGTGGACGAGGACCACCTCGTCGCCTTCCGTGACCGTCCCGTACAGGACCGCTTCGAAGGGCTCCTGCTCCGGGTCGACGTCGTGGTGCCCGTTCCCCGTCCCGTATGCGGAGCCGCTGCTCAGGAGCCTCGTCCTGGTGCGGGTGTCGCGCTGCTGGGGAACGTACGCGACGAGCGGGGCGGCAGAGGTCGTGCGGGCGTCCGGACACACCCAGTGGCGTCCGTCCTTCCCGACGCGTATGCCCACGATCATGGCGGGCTGCTCCTGCTCGTACAGCCGCCGTGCCGCCCGGTGGGCGAGCTGGCCCCGGCCGTAGAGCGTCGTGGCGGCCACGAGGAGCACCAGGGCGATGCGCTGCTGTCCGACCGCGTCGTACGGTTCGCCGGTCCAGGTCAGGTCCCGGACGAGGCCCTCGATGAGGATGCCGGCGGCGGCCAGGGCGAGCGCGAGGCCGAGGAAGACCCGCCGGTGGCCGCGGTGGCCGTCCGATGCGGGGACGCCCTCGGGCAGCGGGAACCGTCTGTTTCCGGCCACGGTGTGCGTCAGCGCCCGCTGCCGCCGCCGGGCCCACAGCCGCAGGCAGCCCCCGGTGAACGCCAGGGCGCAGGCGGCGAGGACGACCGACTGGCCGGACCGCGCCGCGGTGTCCGTCCCGCCGCTCCCGACCGTCCGGGAGCCCGCCTCCACGGCCACGTACAGCGCCGCCGGGACGGCCGCGACCGGCACGTACCGGTACCAGAGCGGCAGGGCGGCCAGCAGCACCGCACCCGGATACCGCAGCCAGTCCGTCCCCGCCCCTCGTCCGCCGTGCCAGGCCGGGGACGTGGACGGGGCCCCGTACAGCAGGACGTACGCCGCCACCACCAGTGCGGCGAGGACCCAGCCGATGAAGGCCGGGGACAGGACCGCCGGGCCGCCCGCCTTCCGCCAGCGCTCCACGTCGGCCGGGGACCAGGCGGAGATCGCGCCCCCGGCCGGCGACCAGGTGGCGACGCCGCCCCCGGTGACGGACCAGGCGGAGGTTCCGGTTCCGTTCCCGGCGTCCGGCGGAAGTGTCCCGGACGGCAGGTACTTGACCGGGTAGGCCACCGTCGAACCGGCTCCGCGCCCCCTCCATATATCCCTGCGCATGCTCATGCCCGCACGCCCCCCGACGCTTGGTCCCCCGTACATCCCCGGCCAGTCTTCCCGGCCCGGCCCGCCTTTAACCGACCGCTCCAGCACCGCCCAGCACCGCCCAGCGGCTGCCCCAGCGGCCGCCTCGACGCTGCCCGCAGCGGCTCCGCCCAGCAGGAGAGAGTGCTTCCCGGCCCAGCATTCCGGTCCGGTAACGACACCCTCACGCCCCGCCACCAGCCCTTAGGGTTCCTCACAGTTGCCCCCTGAACTTGTTCAGGGGGCTCTCCTGGGGAGGGGGACTGCGGAATGCGCAGTGGAGCGAAGGTCGCCGTGGTCGGCGGAGCATTCGTGCTGGTGGCCGGCGGGATCGGTTACGGGGCGTACAGCGTGCTCGGGGACACGGCTGGAGTGGGCGGCGACGGTACGCGGAGCGCGTCCGAGTCGTCGACGGTGAAGACGGGACCGCCGAGCGCCGAGGAGATCGCGCAGACGTCGAAGGGCTTCTTCGACGCGTGGGCGGCCGGGGACGCGACGGCGGCGGCGCTCCTCACCAACAACGAGGCGGGCGCGGAGCCGGTGCTCACCTCGTACGGCGAGGACGCCCGCATCGGCAAGGTGAAGATCACGCCCGCGCCGCCGGTCGGCACGAAGGTGCCCTACACGGTCGAGGCCACGGTCACCTTCGAGGGGAAGTCGAAACCCCTGTCGTACGCCTCGGAGTTGACGGTCGTCCGTGGCCTGACGACCGGGAAGGCCCTGGTGGACTGGGTCCCCGCGGTCGTGCACCCGCAGCTGACGGAGGGCGCGACGCTGAGGACGGGCGAGTCCTCGACGCCGACGATCGAGGCCGTCGACCGCAACGGGACGGTGCTGACCAAGGAGAAGTACCCCTCGCTCGGACCGATCCTGGACACCCTGCGCCAGAAGTACGGAGAGAGCTCGGGCGGTTCGGCCGGCATCGAGACCTGGATCGAGCCCGCCGACGAGTCCCAGCCGGACGTCAACCTGCTGACGCTGGCCAAGGGCAGGCCCGGCAAGGTGCAGACGACACTGGACGCGAACGCGCAGGCGGCGGCGGAGCGGGCGGTGAAGAAGTACGCGCAGGCCTCCGTGGTCGCGGTGAAGCCGTCCACCGGGGCGATCCGCGCGGTGGCCAACAACCCGGTGAGCGAGTTCAACGTGGCGCTCCAGGGCAAGCAGGCGCCCGGTTCGACGCTGAAGATCATGACGGCGGCGCTGCTGCTGGAGAAGGGGCTCGTCACGGCGAACGGGGCGGCGGAGTGCCCCAAGGACGTGCTCTACCAGGGCGCTTCGTTCCACAACCTGAAGAACTTCGCGCTGCCGGACGGAAGTACGTTCACCCAGAGCTTCGCCCGCTCCTGCAACACCGCCTTCATCAAGCTCATCGACGACACGAAGGACGACGCCGCCCTCGCCAAGGAGGCGCGGGAGGTCTTCGGGATCGGCCTGGACTGGCAGACGGGCGTCGTCACGACCGACGGCAGTGTGCCGGAGGAGGTGGGCGGCGAGGCGGCCGCCCAGTACATCGGCCAGGGCACGGTCCAGATGAACGCCCTCAACATGGCCTCCATCACCGCGACCGCCATGACCGGCACCTTCCAGCAGCCGGTCATCGTCCCGCGGTCGCTGGACGACCGGAAGCTGGCGCAGGCGTCCCGCTCGCTGCCCGCCTCCGTCACCCAGCAGCTCAAGACGATGATGCGCGCGACGGCCGCCTGGGGCACCGGCGCGCAGGCGATGGCCTCGGTGGGCGGTGACAAGGGCGCGAAGACCGGTTCGGCGGAGGTCGACGGGCAGAAGACCTCCAACAGCTGGTTCACCGGCTTCAGCAACGACCTCGCGGCGGCAGCCGTCGTCCAGACCGGCGGCCACGGCGGCGACGCGGCGGGCCCGGTCGTGGCGGAGGTCCTGCGCGCGGGCGGCTGACGACGGGGGATGAACGGGGGACGGGGACGGGGACGGGGACGGGGACGGGCAGATCACGGGGACGGGCAGATCACGGGGACGGGCAGGTGACGGGGATGAACAGGTGCGGGCGCAGCTGAGGCCGGGCCTGTAGGGGGTACGGCGCAGCTGAGGCCGGACCTGGAGGGCGGGGTGCGGGGCGGACGGGGCACGGATGACGAGGCCGCGCGGCCAGGACACGGGGCCCGACGCGCACCGGGCGGCTCCCCGCTCCCGGCACGATCCGCAGGCGAGGCCCTACGCCCCCGGCCACTTCCCCCGGCCCGCCAGGGCCAGCACCAGGGCGGCGATGTTCCACGCGTCGTCGTCGCCCCGGTGGTGGCGGCCCTCCAGCGGAAGGCCGGCCGCCTCCAGGGCCCGGGCCATGCCGGGGCGGCGGCGCAGCCCGTACGCGGCGGTGAACACGATCTTGGCGTTGGTGTGGTGCTGCCCGAAGGGGTACCGCACACCCGCCGTACGGCACTGGCGGGTGAACTGGTTGCGGTCGTAGTCGCCCCAACTGGCCCACGGCAGCAGCCCCGTACGGTGTTCGGCCGCCAGCGTCCGGCAGGCATCCGCGAAGGACAGGCCGCCGTCCACCTCCGCCTGCGTCAGCCCGGTCAGCTCCGTGCAGAACGGGCTGACCTCCGAGCGGACAGGCCGGACCACCAGCCGATGCTTGGCCGACCGCTCGCCCGCACGCAGGTCCACGACGGTGAGGCCGATCTCGATGATCTCGCTGACCTGGCCGGGCGGCGGCTCCCCGTCCCAGCAGGTCGCCTCGACGTCCACCACGTTCAGCAGGTGCTCGCCCTGCCCGCCGTCCATGCTCCGGTCCATGCCTCTGCCCGTGCCCCCGTCCATGGGCGTGAGCGTAGAAGCTCTGCCCCTACAGGTCACCCGGATTTCGCGGAACCGCGGATCTCCCGAACGGAGCGATGAGGTCGGACGGCTCCCCCGGAACCGCCCTCGCACGCGTCCTGCGCCACCGCCCGTACCGGCCGGCGATCGTGGCGGCGCTCGGCACGGGGGCGGCGGTCGCCGGGTACACGACGGTGGACGGCGTCGGCGTCCGGGCGTCGGGCACCCCGCTGGGTTACCTCGCCCGGCTGAGGGTCCTGGAGGGCGTGGCGATCCCGGCGTACGCGTACCACCGCCGCCGTGCCGGCCTGATCCCGCAGCTGAAGCCGTACGCGGCACGCGGCCTGCCCCTCCCCGGCGCTCACGACCTCACCTGCCCCACCCGGCCACCCGTCACCGTCACCCCCTTCCAGACCTGCGACGACTGCGACCGCGCCTTCCGCTCACCCACCCCCGGCCACTGCCGCGACTGCCGCGAAACCCGCACCGCATGCGTTCAGGCCGCCGCCTGAGCACCGGGGCGCGGCGGGACGTACAGTGCCCGGACACCCGTGACGACAGGGGGAGAACATGGGCGACTGGTTCCAGACGTACGTCGACACCGAGGCGACCGCGGAGGACGCGCCGCGGCTCGCCGGGAACGTGCGTGACTGGCTGATCTCGGAGAGCGTCATCGCCGCGGAACGCCAGGACGACTGCGTGCTCGGGTGGGGTCCGGGCTACCCGCCGGGAAAGCGGTACGCCGACATCACCGAGGACCGGGACCCCGGACTGCTCTCCCTGTCCACCAACGGGCTGCGCCTCGAAGCAGGGCGTTCGGTCTTCTTCAACGGAGGGTCCGATCCCTCGGCTGCCACCTGCCCGCACTGCCGGCAGACGACCGTGCTCGTCGACAGGGGCTGGCAGCTCATCCCCGAGAAGTGGGCCCTCTTCCAGGATGCCGTGCACTCCTGGGACACGGACGACGACGAGCCCGTCGCGTGCCCGTCCTGCGGCCGGGCGGCTCGCGTGGACACGTGGGGCTGGGCCGACGACAGCATCGTGTTCGGCCATCTCGGCTTCACGTTCTGGAACTGGCCCACGCTGCGCCACGCGTTCGAGCTGGAGCTCACGAAGCGTCTCGACGGCCATCGCACGGTGCTGCTCGCGGGCAAGCTCTGAGCGCTCGCGGCGGTCCGGCGCGCCTTCGGTGATCCGGCGGCGGGCCGGCCACCGGGACCGGCCGTTCCCCCGGGGCGCTCCCGCAGGGATCGCCCCGCGCCCGTGCGGCTGGTCACGCCCTCACGGCGGCGGCCCTTCCGCCGACCGCCAGCGCGGTGCCAGGTCGTCCGGAACGTCCGGGGAAGGGAAGTGGAACGGTACGCCGAGGCGGTCGGCCAGCGCCCGCCCGGCCGCGGCCGCGGTGACGCCGGGCGGCGGGGCATCGCGGCGGTGGTGGACCGTCGCCAGGTGGCTCTCCCCCTCCGGGGAGTCCAGGACCGCGACCAGGACCACGAACCAGTCGTGCACGGTGTCGCCGTCCCAGACCGCCTCCACCGCCGCCACCCGGCCCGGAGCGTCCGCGGCACGGGCCGCCAGCGAGGGGAGGTCGAGCGGATCGGCCGGTGTGCGCCGCACCCGGTCGCCGAGCGCCTCGTATCGGGCGTGGACCACCCGCTCGGCGTCGTACAGCCCCACACCCAGCGGACGCAACGCCTCCCAGGCGGTCTTCACCGCAGGCAGCCGGCGGTCCCGGAGCACGTCGGCGTCGATCTCCCGCCGGGTCCGTTCTTCCAGGTAGTCCCACCAGCCGCTCACCGGGCCGCCGACCGGGATCGCGGGGAGTGCGTCAGGGGTCCGGGGATACACGGGGACGCGCCACTCACGACTCCCCCGCCTCCACCAGCTCCGCCACCACTTCCCCGTCCTCGTCCGCCCCGGTCGGGCGGAAGCCGAGCGCGGTGTACAGGTGCGCGGCGGCCTCGTTCTCCGGGGCGTACGAGAGGCGTACCGCCGTGCAGTCCTCGCGGGCGGAGAGCCAGGCGGCCAAGGTCCGTACGGCGGCGCGGCCGATGCCCGCGCCCTGGTGCGCGGCGTCGATCAGCATGCCGCCGATCCAGTACGAACCGTCCTCGTCCCGGCCCCACATGATGTGCCCGGCCACCTCGTCGCCCGCGAGTACGGCCAGCGAGTTCCAGGTGTCCTCGCGGCTGCTCAGCAGCAGGTAGCGGGCGGCCAGGGCCGGGACCCAGTCGCGCTGGTCGTCGCGCGGCGCACTGTCGGCGACCGCCCGCCAGTTGTCCGCGTCCACGTCGTGGAGGGTGACGGGGCGACCGGTCCTGTCGGTGTGTCCGTAGTCGATCATCCGCGCAGATTATGGCTCCCGCGCCTCGCCCCACCAGGTGTTTACGGCCGCGTCATCGCCTGCCGGAATCCTGTGTTCACCGCGAGGATGCCGCCGTCCACGCGCAGCGTCGTCCCGGTGATCCAGGCCGCGTCGGTGGAGGCGAGGAAGGCGACGGCGGAGGCGATGTCCTCGGGGGTGCCGACGCGGCCGAGCGGGTAGAGGGCGGCGGCCCGCTCCAACTCGGCGTCGCGGCCCGCCCAGGCGTCGGTGCGGATCGTGCCGGGGGCGACGAGGTTGACGCGTACGCCGCGCGGTCCCGCGTGGCCCGCCAGCGTACGGGTCAGGCTGGTCAGGCCCGCCTTGGCGGCGCTGTACGCGTGGCCGCCGAAGTCCTGTTCACCGTTGACCGAGCCGATGGTGACGATCGCGCCCCGGCCCGACGCGACCAGGTGCGGCAGGGCGGCGCGGGCGCAGCGGAACGGGCCGGAGAGGGTGATGTCCAGGTCGCGTTCCCAGACCTCGTCGGTCTCGTCCTCGAAGAGCGGGGCGTCCTGACCCGCCGCGTACGCGTTGTTGACCAGGACGTCGAGGCCGCCGAAGGCCGCGACCGCGTGGGCGACGGCCGCTTCGACCGCCGCCCGGTCGGCCACGTCGCAGGCGAGGGAGTCGGCGGTGCCGCCGGCCTGGCGTATCGCCGCAGCCGTGTGGGCGGCGCGCTCCGCGTCCAGGTCGGTGACGAGGACGGAGGCTCCTTCCGCCGCCAGGCGGCGGGCCGTTGCCGCGCCGATGCCCTGGCCGGCGGCGGTGATCAGGACGCTGTAGCCGTCGAAGCGGGCGGGATCGCGGGCGGGTTCAGGTGTCATAGCGCCGACCGTACTGCCCTGACCAGCGCCTGGGCACGGGGGTCGGCGGTGACTCCCTTCTGGAGCCCGTTGGTGACGTAGCCGAGCGCGATGCCCGACTCGGGGTCGGCGAAACCGAGCGAACCACCGCGGCCGGGATGGCCGAAGGAGCCCGGACCGAGCAGGGGGGAGGCCGGCCCGTGCAGCATGTAGCCCAGGCCGAAACGGGTGTTGACGACCAGAACCCGGTCGGGTCCCGCCGACTCCTCGGTGCGGGCCAGGGTGAGCGTGGCGGGGGCGAACAGGCGGCGGTGGCCGTCGACGGGCCCGATCATCGCGGCGTAGCAGCGGGCCAGGCCCCGCGCGGTCGCGATGCCGCCGGACGCGGGGAGTTCGGCAGCGCGGTAGGCGGGGTCGTTCTCGTCGGGGAACGGTTCGATCGCGCCGAACGTCCGGCGGGTGAGGGATTCCGGATCGCGGTACGCCTCGACGACGGAGCGCTTGGGGCGTACCCGCAGGCCGCCCGAGGAGGCGGTGGGGGCAGGGGGTTCGACGGGGCCGATACGGCCGACGCGGTGGGCCTCGTCGGCGGGCAGCCCGAACCAGAAGTCGAGCCCGAGCGGGCGGGCGATCTCCTCGGCGACCCAGCGGCCGATGGTGCGGCCGGTGGCGCGGCGGACCAGTTCCCCGATCAGCCAGCTGTAGGTCTGGGCGTGGTATCCGTGGTCGGTTCCGGGCTCCCAGTAAGGGTGTTGGGCGGCGACGGCGGCCGGCCCGGAGACCCCGTCGGCGGCCTCGGCTGGCGTGAGGGCGGTGTCCAGGGCCGGAACCCCGGCCCGGTGGGCGAGGAGGTCGCGGACCAGGACGCGTTCCTTGCCGTTCGCCTTGAACTCCGGCCAGTAGGTGGAGACCGGGGCGTCCAGGTCCACCTGCCCGCGCTGATGGAGCATCAGGGGGACTGCCGCTGCGATGCCCTTGCCCGCCGAGCGGACGATCTGCACGGTGTCGACGGCCCACGGCTCGGCGCCGTCGACGTCCCGCGTACCGGCCCACAGGTCGACGACCTTGCGCCCATGGCGGTAGACGGCCACGGCCGCGCCCCGCTCCCCGCGCTGCTCGAAGTTGCGGACGAACGCGTCCGCGACCGGCTCGTACCCGCGGGCCACCGTGCCCCGTACGTCCACGATCGACTCCGCCCCCACCGCTCCGGAACCGCCTTCCGTTTCCGCGCCCGCCGTCGTGCTCACTCCCGCGCTCCCGCTCATCCCCCCATGGTGCACGCCACGGCGGGGTGTTCGGGGAGCGGGTCGCCGGGACCACCGAGCCGTCACGATCCGTTCACGGCCGAGCGCGCGGGGCGGCGAGGGGGTACGAGCGGGCGCGGCCGGGGGGGTGGCAGGGGCGCGGAGCGGTCGCGTGAGCGGAGCAACAGGTACGCCGGGCGCTCCAGCGGGTACACGAAAGAAGGGCTTGCCACGGATGCGCGGAGGGAGAGCTTCCACGGTTACGGGGCGGGAGGGCTCCTCGGGTACAGGGGGGGAGGCCCCGTTCCGCCGGGGCCGCGCGGTCTCCGCGCCAGGTCGCGCACGGTCACGGTGCGCACACGCTCATCGTGCCGTTCCCACAAAATATGGGACATTAGATGACAGAGCACGACATATAGGAGGAGCCGGCCATGTCCCCTGTGATCGAAGAACACGCACGCGCCCGGCTCATCACCGACGGGCCGCTGACCCGTCCGGTCCCCGTCGAGCTGCGCTACGACCCGGCCGACGAGCGCCGCACCGTCCACATAGGGCTGCCCGACGGGACCGACTGGGCGTTCGGCCGCGACCTGCTGGAACGCGGGCTGCTGACCCCGATCGAGCGCGGCGACGTCCGCGTCTGGCCGTGCGGCCGTACGCAGCTGATCGTGGAGCTGCACTCGACGGACGGGGTCGAGGTGTTCCAGTTCGAGATCCGGACCCTGATCCGCTTCCTCGCCCGCACCCGCGCGCAGTCGGCGGCCACCCCGCCGGACGCCGGACGGAAGCCGCAGCCGCCGTCCCGCACCACCCGCCCGGAGACCACCCGCCCGGAGCGGGGCGCGCAACCGGCCCGCGGCTGACCGCCCGAACCCGAGACGTACGCCCGAGACCCCCGGCCGACCTCCCGAGATCCCGGCCGCACGGGCCCGAAACCCTCCGCCGACCGCCCGAAGCCGTGAACGCACGGGCCCGAAACCCTCCGCCGACCGCCCGGAACCCCCGACGTACGGGCGAAGCTCCAGGCGCACGCGCGAGGCCCCCGTGCCGCCGGCTCGCACGGGGACTGCCGCCGGGCCCCGGCCCCTGTCCCCACAGGTGGACGGGGGCCGGGGCCCGGCGGGCTCTACGGCCCCAGCGGCGTCAGGCGCGGGCGAGTTCGCGCTCGCCGCTGTCCCCGCCCTCGGGGCCTGGCCCCTCGGTCAGCTGCTTCTGCAGCTTCTCGCCCTCCACGTCCACGTTGGGCAGCGCCCGGTCCAGCCAGCGCGGCAGCCACCACGCCTTCTTCCCGAGCAGGGCCAGGACGGCGGGCACGATCGCCATGCGCACCACGAAGGCGTCGAAGAGGACGGCGACGGCGAGCGAGAAGCCGATCATCTTGATCATCTGCTCGCTGGAGCCGATGAAGCCGGAGAAGACCGCCATCATGATCACCGCGGCCGCCGTGACCACCCGTGCGCCGTGCTGGAAGCCGGTCACGATGGCCTGGCCGGGGCTCTCGCCGTGGACGTACGCCTCGCGCATCCGGGTCACGAGGAAGACCTCGTAGTCCATGGCGAGGCCGAAGACCACGCCCACCATGAAGATCGGCATCATGCTCATGATCGGGCCGGTCTGCTCGACGCCGAAGAGCGAGCCGAGCCATCCCCACTGGAAGACCGCGACGACCGCGCCGAGCGCCGCGACCACCGAGAGCAGGAAGCCCAGGGCCGCCTTCAGCGGGACGAGGACCGAGCGGAAGACCAGCATCAGCAGCAGGAACGCCAGGCCGACCACGAGCGCCAGGTAGGGCAGCAGCGCGTCGTTCATCTTCTGCGAGAAGTCGATGTTCATCGCGGTCGCTCCGGTGACCAGCACCTCGGCCCCGGTGTCGGCCTTGATGTCCTCGCCCGCGTCACGGATGGCGTGGACGACCTCCTCGGTGGCGTGGGAGGACGGCCGGTCCTTCGGGATGACCGTGATCGTCGCGGTGTCGCCGGCCTTGTTGAATCCGGGCGGGACGACGGCGCTGACGCCGATCGACTCGATCTCCTCGGCGACCCGGTCCGCGGCGGCCTTCCCGTCGGAGCTGTTCTTCGCGTCGACGACGACCATCAGCGGACCGTTGAACCCGGGGCCGAAACCGTCCGAGAGCATGTCGTACGCCTGGCGCTGCGTGGTCGACTTCGGCTGGGCGCCGTCGTCGGGCAGGCCCATCTCCAGCGAGGCCGCGGGTACGGCGATGACGCCGAGGCCGAGGACACCGACCAGCAGGACCCAGACCGGCTTGCGCAGCACGAACCGTGCCCAGCGGGTGCCCATGTTCGGCTTGGCCTCGGGGCGGCTCTTCGCCTCGGGGCGGCTCTCCGCCTCGGCGGCCTTGCGCGCCTTGCGGCCCAGGACCCGCTTGCCGGCGAAGCCGAGGACGGCCGGGACGAGAGTCAGCGCGATGAGGACGGCGATGGCCACCGTGCCGGCCGCGGCGAAGCCCATCTTCGTCAGCATCGGGATGTTGACGACGGCGAGGCCCACCAGGGCGATGACCACGGTGAGGCCCGCGAAGACGACGGCCGATCCGGCGGTCCCGACGGCCCGCCCGGCGGCCTCCTCGCGCTCCCGGCCCTCGGCCAGTTCGGCGCGGTAACGGGAGACGATGAACAGGGCGTAGTCGATGCCGACCGCGAGGCCGATCATCATGGCGAGGATCGAGGTCGTGGAGCCCAGGTCGAGCACGGAAGCCAGCGCGGTGATCGTGGAGACCCCGATGCCGACCCCGACGAGGGCGGTCACCAGCGGAAGTCCGGCGGCGACCAGCGAGCCGAAGGTGATGACGAGGACGATCGCGGCGATGACGACGCCGATGATCTCGGCGGTCCCGGTGTGCGGCATGACCTGGAGGGCGTCTCCGCCGATCTCCACCGTCATGCCGCTCTTCCGCGCGTCCTCGCCCGCGTCCTCCAGGGCCTTGCGGGTGTCGTCGGTCAGCTCCATGGAGGTGACCTGGTAGGTGACCGCTATGTAGGCGGTCGAACCGTCCCGGCTCACCGCCTGCGTCCGGAACGGGTCGGCGGCCTGCGCGATCTGCTGCGAGCCGGACTCCAGCTCCTTGACGATGCCGGTGATGGCGGCCTTGTTGGCGGGGTCGGTGACCTTCTCGCCCTCGGGGGCCCGGAAGACGACCCGCGCGGTCGCGCCGTCCGCGCTCATGCCGGGGTTGCGCTCTTCCAGCAGGTCGAAGGCGCGCTGCGCCTCCGTGCCGGGGATCGAGAAGGAACTGGAGGTGGCGGCGGGTGCGGTGGCCGCACCGATTCCGGCGACCGCCAGCAGCGCCACCCAGATCAGGGCGACGAAGCGGCGGCGGCGGAAGGTCAGCCGTCCGAGCTTGTAGAGGAAAGTGGCCACGGGGGCGTACTCCCGGTCAGGTCGTATGAGGGGAACGGGGCATGAGGAACCAGCCCGACGACGAGAGCGGCGTGTCAGGTGGAGCGTCGGGGAGAGGGCCGTGCGGGTGGGGCGGGTTCGGGGACGTCAGACGCCGAGGGCGGGGAGCACCACGGAATCCACGTACTCCATGAGGAACGCCTGGTCGACAGGGCGGTCCTCGATGAGCTGCCGGGCGGCCAGCGCCCCGATCATCATGTGCGGGACGTACTTCAGCGCCGGGTTGTCCGGACGCAGTTCACCCCGGTCCACCGCCCGTCGCAGCAACTGGCCGAGGCCGGTCATCTCCGGCTCGATCAGCAGCTCGCGCAGGGCTTTGAGCAGCTCGGGGTTCTCGTGGACGGCATGGCTCAGACCCCGCATCAGCGCGGCGTCCTTCTCCATCTGGCAGTCGTCGGTCCGACTCAGCGCGGCACGGAAGTCGCCGCGCAGCGAGCCGGTGTCGATGTCCGCGAGGCTCCCCGGCTCGTTGTGCCGCAGAGCCTTCACGATCAGCTCGGCCTTGGAGCCCCACTGCCGGTAGAGGGTCGCCTTGCTCGACCGCGTACGTGCGGCGACGGCGTCCATGGTCAGGGCGTCGTAACCGACCTCGCGGAGCAGGTCGAGGACGGCCTCGTACAGCTCGCCCTCACGCTCGGGGGTCAGCCTGGTGCGTGCCATGGGCCGACCTCCTCCGCGCTCACCCGGCAGTTCCGTCCGGCAGTTTCGCACAACAGCCCCGCTCAACACTGAACGAAACTGTTTCGTACACATGAACCGTACCCGCGCTTCTCAGCGAAACGAAATCGTTTCGCTTGTGTCGTGCACCACAAGTTGCCCCCGGCCCCGCGCACCGAAAACATTGGGGGGTGAGTGACGACGTCGCGTATCTCCGTTTCCCGCACCTCCACCAGGACATGCTGTGCTTCGCGGCCGAGGACGACCTCTGGGTCGCCCCTCTCGCCGCCGCGGGGCACCGGCCGGGACGGGCCTGGCGGGTGACCGTCGACCGGACGCGGGTCAGCCATCCCCGCTTCTCCCCCGACGGCACCTCCATCGCCTACACGACCTGGCGCACCCTGGACCCCGAGATCCACCTCACCCCGGTGGACGGCGGCCCGGCCCGCAGACTCACCTACTGGGGCTCGACGGACGCGCGGGTCTGCGGCTGGACCCCCGATCCGGGCGGGGCGTCCCAGATCCTCGCCGTCTCCTCGCACAACCAGCCGTTCTCGTACTTCTCCTGGGCCTACAGCGTCCCCACCGACGGCAGCCCCGGCGGCAGGCTCCCCTGGGGTCCGGTCTCCGACATCGCGGTCGCCGACCTCGACGGCGAGCGCCGCACCCTGCTCCTCACCGGCACGCCCCCGCACGAACCGGCCGCCTGGAAGCGCTACCGGGGCGGGGCCATGGGCCGGCTGTGGCTGCACGGCGAACGGCTGCTGCCGGACATCGACGGCCATCTCGCCAACCCGATGTTCGTCGGCCGCCGCATCGCGTTCCTCTCCGACCACGAGGGCGTCGGCAACCTCTACTCCTGCCGGACGGACGGCACCGATCTGCGCCGCCACACCGACCACGACGCCTTCTACGCCCGCAACGCCTCCAGCGACGGCCACCGGGTGATCTACCAGTGCGCGGGCGAGCTGTGGCTGGCGGAGGACCTGGAGTCGCCCGACGCCACCCCGCGCAAGCTGGAGGTACGCCTCGGGGGGCCGCGCACCGGCCGGCGCGTCCACCAGGTGCCCGCCGCCAGCAACGTCGACTCGCTCTCCGTGGACGAGACGGGCCGGGCCAGCGCCGTCACCGTACGCGGCAGCCTCTACTGGCTCACCCACCGCGACGGCCCCGCCCGCACCATCGCCGACACACCGGGCGTACGGGTGCGGCTGCCGGAGATGCTCGGCAGCGGGGGGCGGGTCGCGTACGTCACCGACGCGGACGGACCGGACGCGGTCGAGATCGCGTACCTGCCGCGCGCCAGCGGCGACCGCCCACCGCGCAGGCTGGCCACCGGGCTGCTGGGCCGCGTCCAGGAGATGGCCGCGGACCCGGACGGGGAGCGGCTCGCCATCGCCTCCAACGACGGCCGTCTGCTGCTCCTGGACACGAGCGAGCCGGAGACGGTGGGGGCCACCGGGACGGCGGAGGCGGCAGGGGCGGCAGGAACGGCCGAGGAACCCGGCACGACCGAGCGGTCCCCCAGCGGCTCGACCCGTGCCGACCTCTACGCGGCCACCGGCGCACCGGCCCCGCAGAGCGCCGCCCCGGCCGACCGGCACCCCGGCCTCACCGAGCTGATCCGCTCGGTCAACGGCCCGGTCCGCGATCTCGCCTTCTCCCCCGACGGCGACTGGCTGACCTGGTCGCACCCCGGCGTCGGCCGCTCGCTGCGGCAGATCAAACTGGCCCGGATCTCCGGCCCCGGCGCCCCGGTGATCGTGGACGTCACCAACGGCCGCTTCGAGGACGAGAACCCGGTCTTCACCGAGGACGGCCGCTACCTGGCGTTCCTGTCCTGGCGCGGCTTCGACCCGGTGTACGACGTCCACACCGGCGACCTGTCCTTCCCGCTCGGCTGCCGCCCCTACCTGGTCCCGCTCTCCTCCGCGACCCCGTCCCCCTTCGCGCTCTCCCCGGACGGGCGTCCGGCGGCGGGCGGCCTGGACCCCGTGGACGTGCCGGACGGGGGCGCGTCGGAGGGTTCGACGGTGATGGTGGAGTTCGAGGGGCTGGAGAGCCGGGTGACGCCGTTCCCGGTCTCCGCCTCCAAGTACTCGGCGCTCGCTCCGGTGAGCGGCGGCGGGCTGGTGTGGCTGCGCTGGCCGATCTCGGGGGCGCTGGGCGAGACGTTCGCCAACCCTGCCGACATGTCGGGGCGGCCCACCCTGGAACACTTCAGCATCGCCAAGGCCCGCAGGACCGAACTGGTCGACCACCTCGACTGGTTCGCGGTCAGCGGCGACTCCTCCCGGCTGGTCGTGATGGACGACGGCGAACTGCGCGCCGTACCCGCCACCGAGCCGGGCGACGGCGACTCCACGGTCTACCTGGACCTGCGCCGCATCCTGCACGAGGTCGATCCGGGGGCGGAGTGGCGGCAGGCGTACGGGGAAGCGGGGCGGATCATCCGTTCCTACTTCTGGGAGCCGGACATGTGCGGCATCGACTGGGACGGGGTGCTGGACCAGTACCGCCCGCTGGTCGAACGGGTCGCGTCCCCGGACGAGTTCGCGGATCTGCTGCGCGAGGTGCTGGGCGAGCTGGGCACCTCGCACGCGTACGTCTCCCCGGCCCGCCGCAACGAGGGCCCGCCGCACTACCAGCGCGCGATCGGCCTGCTCGGCGCCAACCTGGTCTGCCGGGACGGTTCCTGGGTGGTCCAGCGCATCCTGCCCGGCGACTCCTCCGACTCCAAGGCGCGTTCGCCGCTGGCGGGTACGGGGATCAGGGAGGGCGCGGTCCTCACCCACGTCGACGGGCGGCCGGTGGACCCGGTGGCCGGACCGTTCCCGCTGCTGACGGCGGCGGGCGGCACCACGGTGGAGCTGACCTTCTCCCCGGCGGGCGGGGGTCCGTCGCGCCGGGTGGCGATCATGCCGCTGGTGGACGAACGGCCGCTGCGCTACCAGGACTGGGTGGCCAAACGCCGGGACGTCGTCCGCGAGTTGAGCGGCGGCAAGTGCGGCTACCTGCACATCCCGGACCTGGGCGGCTCCGGCTGGGCCCAGTTCAACCGGGACCTGCGCCTGGAGGTGGCGCGGCCGGCACTGATCGTGGACGTCCGGGGCAACGCGGGCGGCCACATCAGCGAGCTGGTCGTGGAGAAGCTGACCCGCACGATCCTCGGCTGGGACCTGACCCGCAACGCCCAGGCGGTGAGCTACGCCTCGAACGCGCCGCGCGGCCCGGTGGTCGCCCTGGCCGACGAGGCGACCTCCTCGGACGGCGACATGATCACCGCCGCGTTCCGGCTGCTGAAACTGGGCCCCGTGGTGGGCCAGCGCACCTGGGGCGGCGTGGTCGGCATGACCGGCCGCCACCGGCTGGGCGACGGCACGTCGATCACGGTGCCGATGAACGCGGCCTGGTTCGACACGTACGGCTGGTCGGTGGAGAACCACGGCGTGGAGCCGGACGTGGAGGCCCTGCGCACCCCCCTGGACTGGGCGGAGGGCCGCTACGCGGTTCTGGACGACGCGGTCCGCCTCGCCCTGGAACTGCTCGAAGCCCACCCGGCGGCCACCCCTCCGTCGTACGACACGGCCCCGAACCTGAGCCGGCCCCCGCTCCCGCCGCGGTAGGGGCCGCACGGGCTCAGCCACGGCCCCCGTCCGTCCTCGCGAAACGCGTCTGCCCAGGCTCGCCCCCGGCCGGCGCATCGTGTTGTTGACGGTGTTCCGCAAGACCAGGCAACGTGAGGGCGGCGAGGTCGATCGAGCCAGGCAGGCGCAGCAGACGTGCGAACCCGACCATGGGCCGGCCGAGCACAGCTACGACCGGACGCAGGAGGAGAGCCCATGAACCACTCCGCTTGGAGAACCCGCCGGACCCGGAAGCTTCTGGGCGAGAGGGTCGAGGAGTCCACCGCCTACATCGAAGCCGGCCACGCGTTCGCCCTGGGGCAGGCCGTCTACGATCGTCGCACCGCACTCGGACTCTCCCAGGCCGAATTGGCGCGCCGGGCCGGTATGCCCCAGCCGCAGATCTCCAACATCGAGGGCGGCGACTCCGTGCCCACCCTCCCGCTGCTGGCACGTCTCGCGACTGCCCTGGACGCGTCCCTGAGCATTGACCTGGACGGCGACACGTCGGCCTTCGCGTTCACTCCCCACGAACGCCATCGCCCGGAAGAACCCACGAGCGGACGGCACTCCGCGGCCTGATCGGAGGCCGCACGGGACCGATCGCCCGGCGAGCGCGACGGCGCGTACGTCCGGCGATCGAGGGCACGGGAGCGCCCCGCACATGACGGAGGCGCACCCGGAAGTCCGGGTGCGCCTCCTGGCGCGACGCGTACGCACGCGCGGACCGCAGCGCGTACGCGTCACACTTCAGCGACCGTCAACGGTCAAAACGCTCGCGCGCCCGGTCCGCCGCGTCCTGGGCACGGTCCTTCATGCCCGAGGAGGAGTCCGGCTTCCGGTCGCCGCGGGCCGGGGAGGTGTGGCCCTCGGCCTCGCCCTTGCCCTGGCCGGCCTTCTGCTCGGCCTGGTCGGCGAGTTCCTGCGCCTTGTCCTTGAACTGGTCTGCGATACCCATGCTGTTCACTCCTGTGGGATGCGTGGGGTGCGTACGAGGGTGGCCCCCCGCGGGGCCGTGATCAGCCTCGCACGCACCGACATACCGCGCATGTCGGACCGCTACCCACCGTGACGCACGGCTGGGCCGCGCCCCTATGGACGCTCCGCACGCTCCGCGCGCGCGTCCTGGTCCGCCGCTCCCCCGGCCCCCACCAGCCCCTTGGACACGGTGTGCAGACGCGGCTCCACGCGCCGCATCTCGCGCGGTCCGCCGATCGCGATGACGGAGGGGAGGTAGCCGCGGACCGACTGCATCCCGCGCAACCACCACTGGGCGTAGACGTGCGGGGAGCGGCGGGCGATGCCGTCCACGATCCGGTCGACCGCCGGGCCGAGCGGGTACGTGCGGTTCATCGGCCACGGCAGCCGCTGCCGCAGCTCGCGCATCACGTCGTCCTGGTCCGCACCGCGCACCATGTCGGTGTCGGTCCAGGAGAGGTAGCCGACGCCGACCTTCACACCCTTGTAGCCGACCTCGGCGCGCAGGCTGTGCGCGAACGCCTCGACGCCCGACTTGGACGCGCAGTACGCGGTCATCATCGGGGCCGGGGTGATCGCGGCCAGCGACGCTATCTGGAGGAAATAGCCGCGGCTCTCCATCAGCACCGGCAGGAAGGCCCGCCCGGTGACCGCGCCGCCGATGAGGTTGACCTCGATGACCCGCCGCCAGGCGTCCGGGTCGGAGTCGGCGAACGGGCCGCCGGCCGCGACGCCCGCGTTGGCGACGACCACGTCCACCTTGCCGAAGCGCTGCTTGACCTCGCGGGCGACCCGGGCCATCGCCTCATGGTCGGTGACGTCGGCGAACCAGTGGTCGCTCTCGCCGTGCAGCCGCTCGGAGACCTGCTTCAGCTCGTCCGGTTCCAGGCCGACGAGCGCCAGCGTCGCACCGCGTGCGGACAGCTTGCGGGCCAGCAGTTCGCCCACGCCGCGGGCCGCGCCGGTGACGACGACGACCTGCCCCTCCAGACTCCGCTTGCCGCTCATGCGACATCCTCCTTCCCGGCCGTGGCGGCCTTCCCCTCGGTGGCCGTCCTCGTGGCGGCCGCCCCCTGCGCTCCCGCTCCCGTGGCGACGTACCGGGTGACGAGCTCCCTGATCTTCGCGGTGACGGCCTCCGGGGCCTCCACCGGCGTCATGTGGCCCATGCCCGCCAGCTCGGTCAGCCCGAGGCCGACCGGCAGGGCGTCCGCGATGGCCCGTGCGTGGACCGGCGGGGTCAGCCGGTCGTCCGTGCCGGCGATCACCGCGGTCGGCACCCTCAACTCCCGCACGCCCGGAGCGAGGTCCAGTTCCGCGAGCACATGGCCCCAGGCCACCCGCGCCCGGCGGGGGCAGGCGTGCACGATCCGGGCGCAGGCGTCCACCCGGTCCGGCGCCGAACCGGCCCCCATCGTCGCGTACTTAAGGACCTTCTTCGAGACCGGGTTGACCGGCCCGAGGGGCGCCTTCGCGCCCAGTACGGCGGTGGTGATCCGGGTCCGCAGCACCCCCGCGCGGATCGGCACGACCAGGGCCTCGGCGGTGAGCCGCGTACTGCCGGTGGAGCAGAGCAGGACGGCGGCGGCGTGCTCGCGCAGCGCGGGCCGGGCGGCGGCGGCCATCACCGTCATCCCGCCCATGGAATGCCCGGCGATCACCGCCCTGCGGCCCGGTTCGAGCGTGGCGGTGAGGACCGCTTCGAGGTCGTCGGCCAGCGCGTCCGTGCTGTAGCCGCCGGGGCCCGGATCGGGGCTGAGCCCGTGTCCGCGCTGGTCGTAGGCGATGACCCGGTGGTCGATGGCCAGGTCGCGGATCTGGGCGTCCCAGAAACGGGTGTTGCAGGTCCAGCCGTGGGCCAGGACCACCGCGGGGGCGTCCTCGGGGCCGTGCAGTTCGACGTGGACGCGCGCGCCGTCGGCGGACCGTACGGCCAACTCGGCGGCGGGCACCGGCGGTACGGTGTCGCGGTGCAGGAGGCGGCTCATCGCGCGGCCTCCTCGGCGACGGGTCCCGCGTCCGAGGTGGCGGGTGCCGCGTCCGACGCGGCGGTCACGGTCTCGCGGTCGGTGCGGCCGGGCTGCTCGGGCACGCGCCCGCTCCCGACGGCCCTCGGCGTGCCGCCGGCCCGGACGACGTCGTACTCCGCGAGGTCCACCGACCGGGTCTCCCGCCGGAACTCGCTCGTGGTGCCCGGCCAGACCGTGGTGTTGCGGCCCTCCGCGTCCAGGTACCAGCTGGTGCAGCCGCCGGTGTTCCACACGGTGCGCTTCATCCGCTGCTGGACCTTGTCGTTCCACGCGGTGACGGAGGCGTCCCGCGCGTCGAGCGCGGCCCGTCCGCCCAGCACGTTCAACTGCCGCAGGTAGTCGGCCATGTAGTTCAGCTGGGACTCGATCATCAGGATCATGGAGGAATTGCCGAGCCCGGTGTTCGGGCCGATGATCGTCATCCAGTTGGGGAACCCGGCGGCGGTCGCACCGCGCAGCGAGTTCATGCCGTCCTTCCAGGTCTCGGCGAGGGTGATCCCCTCCGTGCCGACGACCCGTTCCGCGATCGGCATGTCCGTCACATGGAAGCCGGTGCCGAAGATGATCGCGTCGGCCTCCGCCTCGCTCCCGTCGGCGCCGACCACCGTGGAGCCGCGCACCTCGCTGAGACCGGCGGCGACCACGTCCACATTGGGCTGGGCGAGTGCGGGGTAGTAGGTGTTGGAGAGCAGGATGCGCTTGCAGCCGATGCGGTAGTCCGGGGTCAACTTGGCCCGCAGCACGGGGTTCTTGATGGCCCGCGCCATGTTGGACTTGGCCAGCTTCTCCACCAGGCCCAGCTGCTGGGGGTGCTTGGTGAAGGCGCTCACCTGCAACTCCCTGATGCCCCACAGCAGTCCGCGACGCGCGGTGCCGGTGGCGGGTATCGCCCGGTGGAGTGCGCGCTCGGCCTTGCCGATGGCGCGGTCCATGCGCGGCATGACCCAGGGCGGGGTGCGCTGGAAGAGGGTGAGCTTCGCGGTCTTCGGCTGGATCGCCGGGATGATCTGGATCGCGGAGGCGCCGGTGCCGACCATCGCGACGCGCTTGCCGGCCAGGTCGTAGTCGTGGTCCCAGCGCGCGGAGTGGAAGACCTTGCCGGGGAAGGAGTCGAGCCCCGGTATGTCCGGCATCTTGGGGTCGGAGAGCGGCCCGGTCGCGGAGACGACCACGTCGGCGCGCAGGATCGATCCGTCAGCACCTTCGATCACCCAGTACAGGTTCTCCTTGTCCCACGTCATCAGCTTCACCTCATGGTTCAGCCGGATGTGCGGACGGAGCCCGAAGGTGTCGGCGACGCCTTCCAGGTAGGCCCGGATGTGCTCCTGGCCGGAGAAGGTGCGCGGCCAGTCGGGGTTGGGCGCGAACGAGAAGGAGTAGAGATGGGACGGTACGTCGCAGGCGCAGCCGGGATAGCTGTTGTCGCGCCAGGTGCCGCCGACCGAGCCGGCCCTCTCCAGCACGACGAAGTCGGTGATGCCTTCGCGGCGCAGCCGGACGGCGGCCCCCAGGCCCCCGAATCCGGTTCCGATCACCGCCACACGTACGTGTTCCTGCTGGGCCATGCTGCCGCCTCCCCGCGGTACGTCACACCACTCTGCCAGCAATCACTGGCATGGTTCGGAGAGTAGAGCAGGACCGTACTGATGGGTAGGGGGCAGACCGGGGAAAGTTACCGGCGGTACAACATAGGGTGCCCCTGTGGCTGAAGGACGCGAGCACCGCGAATACCGCATGGAGGAGCTGGCCAAGGAGGCGGGCATCACCGTGCGGACCCTGCGCTTCTACCGCGAGCGCGGGCTGATCCCGCCGCCCCGGCGCCAGGGCCGTATCGCCTGGTACGACGACCACCACCTGGCCCGCCTGCGCACCATCACCGGCCTGCTGGAGCGCGGCCACACCCTCAACGGCATCGCGGACCTGGCCGCCACCTTCGAGAGCGGGCGCGACGTCGCCGAGGTGCTGGGCCTGGGCGAACCCACCGAGGAGACCCCGGTCCGCCTCACCCCGGAGCAGCTCGCGGACTACTTCGAGGGCGAGGTCACCCCGGAGAACCTGGCCACCGCCCTCGACCTGGGCTATCTCGCCACCGACGGCGACGAGATCGTGCACATCAGCCGCCGCCTCCTGGAGGTGTCGGCGGAGCTGGTACGGGAAGGGGTGCCGCTGTCCACGGTGCTCTCCTCGGGCCGCCGCGTCCGCGAGCACGCGGACGCGCTCGCCGAAATCTTCGTACGCGTACTGCATGCCCACGCCCAGGAGACCGAACCGGCCCAACTCCGCCCGCTGGCCCGCGCGGTGGTGGACGCCGAACTGTCCATGGCGCTGGACCGCAGGCTCCGGCGCGAGGACGGCACACAGCCCCCGAAGGCGTGAGCGCCGGCGCGCGGCCCGCATGAGCCCTTACGCGCCGGTCCCCGCGCACACCGGCGCACCGGCCCCACGTCCGGCCATCGCGCACGCCCCCGCGAACGCCCATCCCTCGTGCGCGTCCACGCGCCCAGCCACCGCTCGTGGACGACCGTCGCGGGCTACCGCTCGTAGACGACCGTCACGGGCGCGTGGTCGCTCCAGCGTTCGCCGTGCGTGGCCGCCCGCTCCACCCACGCCTTCACCGCACGCGCGGCCAGTCCCGGCGTGGCCATCTGGTAGTCGATGCGCCAGCCGGTGTCGTTGTCGAAGGCGCGCCCCCGGTAGGACCACCAGCTGTACGGCCCCTCGACGTCCGGGTGCAGCGCCCGGACGACATCGACGTAGGCGGCCTCCTCCAGGACGCGGGTCAGCCAGGCGCGCTCCTCGGGGAGGAAGCCGGAGCTCTTGCGGTTGGCCTTCCAGTTCTTCAGGTCGGCCTCCTGGTGGGCGATGTTCCAGTCGCCGCAGACCACGACCTCACGGCCGTCGGCCGCCGCACGCTCCTTGAGCCCCTGGAGGTAGGGCAGGAAGGCCGCCATGAAGCGCTCCTTCTCGTCCTGGCGCTCGGTGCCGACCTCGCCGGAGGGCAGGTACAGGCTCGCCACGGTGACGCCGGGGAGGTCGATCTCCACGTACCGGCCGCTCGCGTCGAACTCCTCCGCACCGGCGACCCCGTGGCCCCCGAACCCGATCTGGACCCGCTCGGGGGCCTGCCGCGAGTAGAGCGAGACACCGGCCCGGCCCTTGGCGGCGGCGGGCGCGTGAACGGTGTGCCACCCCTCGGGGCTACCCACCCCCTCGGGCAGCTGGGCGAGCTCGGCCCGCACCTCCTGGAGGCAGATCACATCGGCGTCGGTCCCCGCCAGCCACTCGACGAAGCCCTTCTTGGCGGCGGCGCGGAGGCCGTTAACATTCACGGAGGTAACGGTCAGCATCCGTAAACAGTACCTACTCACTCCGACGCACAGATTTGCGATGTTCAGCATGCTCATTCACCCGCGGACGTTCGACCACCCCGACGCCGTCAAACTCAATGACCAGGTGCAGCTCGAATACGCCGAGCGCTACGGCGAGGAGGGCGATGTCACACCGCTCGACCCGTCGATGTTCACGCCCCCGCACGGTCTGTACCTGATCGCCTACGACGAGCGCGAGCGCCCGGTGGCGACCGGCGGCTGGCGCACCCAGGACCGCAACGACCAGGGCTACCGGGACGGCGATGCCGAGATCAAGCGGATGTTCGTGATACCCGAGGGACGCGGCAGGGGCCTGGCCCGGCGGATGCTGGCGGCCCTGGAGGAGGACGCCCGCGCGGCCGGCCGTGTCCGCATGGTCCTGGAGACCGGCGACCAGCAGCCGGAGGCCGTCGCGCTGTACACGTCCAGCGGCTACTCGGTGTGCGAGAAGTTCGGCTACTACCGGGACTACGCGAGCAGCATCTGCATGTCCAAGCCGCTCCGGCAGCCCGGAGCATGACCCGGCGCGCCGGAGCCTGATCCCTACCTCGGGGCGGCCAGCACCTGGGTCCAGTACGGGCCGCGCGGGGAGTCGGCGAGGCCCACGCCGACGTGGGTGAAATCGCAGTTGAGAAGGTCGTGGCCCGAGCCCGCCCGCCATTCCTCGACGACCGCCGCCGGATCGCTCGTCCCGGTGGCGATGGTCTCCCCCACGGCCGACCAGTCGTACCCTGCGGCCTCGACCCGCTCGCCCATGCCCCGGCCCGACGAGTCGGTGTGGGCGAAGTAGTTCTGTGCGGCCATGTCGGCGGAGTGCCGCCGGGCGACCTCGGTCAGCCGGGGGTCGGTAGCCAGCTCCGGGCAGCCGTTGGCGGCGCGCAGGGTGTTGACCCGCGTGACCACGCGCGCGTCCGGTCCGGGGCGCGGCTCGGCGGGCGCGGCCGGCGGGGGCGTCGGGGTGGCGGCGGGGAGCCGGGACACGGTGGGCGTCCGGCTGGGCGTGGGCGTGGGCGTCGGAGAGAGTGCGGAACGCGTGGGGCGCGGCTCGGCGGAGGTGTGCGCGGCAGACGGCACGGGGCTGGAGGTGGCACCACCGCCCCGCGCCTCGGGCGGGCCGGGCGCGGAGGGCCAGATCAGTACGGCGAGGGCGGTCACGGCAGCCGCCCCGGCCATGAGCCCCGCCGCCTTCCCCACCGAGAACGCGGCGGACGCGGACGGTGCGGCGGGTGCCGTCGCGGAGGCGGTGACCGGGCCCGCCGATGAGGCGACAGCGGCCGCCGTCTGCTGCCCGGTGTCGTAGAGGGGCACCACGAGGGCGAGCCCGGAGAGCAGTCCCTCCGCGGGGACCAGACCCGTACTGCCCTCGGAGCAGGAGGCGCAACCGCGTACGTGGCGGGCGATCCGTTTGCGCCACAGGGGCGTCGGCGTACCGTCCCAGTCGCCCAGCAGGTCCGCCAGGGCCGGGCAGCGGGGGTCGGACGCCAGGGCGCGGACGACGGTACGGCCGACGTCGAGCTGGTTCTTCACCCGCTGGACGCGTACGGCGGCGTGCTGCGGGGAAAGGCCGAGCCCCTCGGCCAGCTCGGACCGGGTGAGGTCGCCGGTCGTCTCCAGCCACCACAGGGACAGCACATCGCGTTCGGCGTCGTCCAGCCAGCGGGTCGCCTCGGCCGTCTCGCGCCGCTGTCCGGAGAGTTCGAGGCGCAGGATCGTCAGGTCGACGAAGTCGGCGGCCGGGTCGGCGGGCTCCTCGGCCGCCTCCAGCGGGGCGGGCCGGTGGCCGAGACCGGACCAGCGGCTGCGCACCTGGTTCATGGCGATGGCGACGAGCCAGGAGCGGAAGCGCGCCGGTTCGCGCAGCGCGTGCAGTCCGGACAGGGCCCGGAGCATGGTCTCCTGCACCACGTCGTCGACGTCGGGGTGCCCGTTGAGGGCGCGCCCGACGACGTTGTAGACGAGGGGGAGGTACTGGGCGGCCAGCCGCTCCCCGGCGGCCCGGTCGCCGTTCCTCGCCGCGACGACGAGAGCGGTGCTGTCCACGGCCATCACGCCCCTTCGTTCCGTTCACCACGTGCGGTCGGTCGCCTGCGTGCCCCGCCCCGCCGTGTGTGCGTTCCGGTTCGCCCCGGATGTGGGGCAGGTCACGCCCGCGGGTTCTGTTATCCGCCCGCCGCCCGGTGGTCCACCAGTATGCGGGGGCCCGTAGGCCGGCCCGCCGGGAGAGTTCCGGGACAACGGGAGAGACATGTCGAGCAGAGCGGACACCGACGAGACATGCGGCGGCGGCCCGGAGACCGCGGGGGCGCCGGCCGAAGGGCCGTCCTTCACCGGTCCCGACACCACAGCGGCGCGCGCGGGACAGCCCGCGCGCCCGGAGGAGGCGCACATCACCGCGGCGCGGACCGGCAGGGCCATCACCGCCTCGGCCCTGCACGCGGCCGCGACCGGCGCCGACACCTTCCCGGCAGTCCTGCGGGAGGCGCTGAGCCGGCGCGGGCTGTCCCTGGAGCGGGTGAGCGAACGGCTCAAGGCGCGCGGCATCACCATCAGCCGGGCCACCCTCAGCAGTTGGCAGCGCGGGCGCAGCCAGCCGGAGCGGGCCCGTTCCCTGCGGGCGGTGGAGGTGCTGGAGGAGATCCTGGAACTGCCCGCCGGAACCCTGCGCTCGCTGCTCGGACCGCGCCGCCCGCGCGGCCGGACCACCCAGCCGGATTCGGAGGGCGCGGCGCTCCAGATCCTCGGGGAGGACTCGGTGGTGGAGAAGGCGCTCGGCGCGCGCTTCCGCCACTTCAACCAGGAGACCAGCTCGCTGATGGTCCACGACATCGTGCGGGTCGGCGAGAGCGGCACCCTGAGCGGGCTCTCCACCACCAACGTGCTGCGGGCCGGCCGGGCCGGGGCCGACCGGGCGGTCTTCGTGCTCAGCTTCGACGACGAGGCGGCCGAGCCGGTCGACATCAGGGTCACCTGCGGGCGGCTGGTCGAGGCCACCTACCTCAAAAGGCTCACATCGCTGGTGCTGGAGATCCACTTCGGCCGGAAACTGGCCAAGCTCGACACCACGGTGGTGAGTTACGCGGTCGAGGTGAGCCCGTCCGACACCCCGGCCACGCACTACGAACGCTGGTCGCGGACGAACCTCCACGAGTACCTCCAGCAGGTCTTCTTCCACCCCGGCGCCCTGCCGGCGGACTGCCACCGCTACGTCCGGGAGAAGGTCGGCGCCCCGCCCCGCGCCAGGCGGCGGGTCCCGCTGGGCGCCGCGCACGACGTCCATGTGCTCACCTCCCGGTGCAAGCCCGGCGTGCACGGGGTGGCGTGGGACTACGGGACCGGGACAGCTGGGACGGGAGGCCGCCCAGGGTGAGTGGACGGCCTCCCGCGTACAGGGGGGGGGTTGGCCTTCGGCAGGTCTGGGACCGTGCTGTTCCGTTCCGTTCCCGATGTCCGTTCCGTTCCCGGCGCGGGCTACTTGGTGTTGAGCGTCAGCCCGTAGTACGCGAGGGCGTCGTCCAGCGGCTGGAAGTAGGACGAGCCGGGCGAGTTGACCTGGCCGTTGCAGCGCTGGCCGGACGGGCCGCCGGACGTCATGCCCTGGGCCTGGTAGCCGGAGACGTACGCGCCGCCGCTGTCCCCGCCCTGGGTGCAGACGCTGGAGCTGGCCAGACCGGTCACGACGGTGTCCGGACCGCCGTTCTGGTCGGTGTAGGTGACGCTGACGTTGTACGAACCGACCTTGCCGCAGGTCCAGCCGGTGGTCTGGCCGGACTTGCAGAGCGCCGCGCCGGAGGGGGCCCGCTTGCTGCCCCTGACCGGGACGGTGCCGGCCTTGCCGTACGTGGTGATGTCGAGGCCGATCGCGTGGCCGGCGTCGACGGCCGCGATGCCCATGTCCACGCTGCGGGTGCCCAGCGCGAACCGGGTGTGCGTGCCCCGGGCGAACCGGGTGCCGTTGTACGCCAGCACCGGCAGGTCCTCGATGCAGTGCCCGGCGGTCACGAGCACCTGCCTGCCGTTGCGGTCCTTGGCGCCGTAACCGACGGAGCACAGGTAGCCGTTGAAGGTCATCCGGCTGCCGGGCGGAACGACGGCCTGGGTCTCCAGCTTCTCCTGGCCCTCCACGACGCGCACGGCGTCGCCGTTGCTCTTCGCGGCCTTGAGGAAGCTGCGGGTGGCCGCGTCCGACGCGCCGTTGACCTCGACGGTCACGGTGTCCGACGCGAGGTCGACGGACCAGGCGGAGACTCCTGCCGGGGCGCTTTCGAGCGCCTTGGCGTCGAGCTCGGCCTTGATGCGGCCGAGTTCGCCCTCGCCCCGCTCGGGGACCCGCGCCCGGAGACCGGCGGCCCGGACCTCCTTCGCCGCTGCGACGTCGGCGGCGTTGACGACCAGCGAACCGTCCTCGGCGAAGAAGGCCCCGAGCGTGTCGACCCGGTCCTTCCGCAGCTCGGCGAAGCGGTCCTGCTGCCGGGCTTCGCGGTCCAGCCGCCGCACGGCGGCCTTCTCGCTGACGCCGAGGGTCGTGGCGAGCGCCTCGATCATCTCCGGGTGGTAGGCCGCCGCCGCGGGGGCCGAGGGCTCTCCTGTCGTACCGGCGTAGGCCCCTGTGGCGACTCCGGCCGACAGAAGGGCGCCGATGGAGGCGGCCACGATGTATCTGCGCGCGTTCTTCTTTCCGTGCTTCACGCGAATCCTTCCGCTACGCGGGCGAGCGTCCAGACAATGGGGGGGGTGGCCACACCGCGCTTGGGGAGGCGCGAGGTGCTCCGGGGACACTGCCCGGCGGCGATGACATGTTCCTGTCGCCGCGCCTCGAACTCTGGCGTAGCCGGAACTGCCGCGACAAGAAGTGGCGGTGGGGCTCTTTTCTACAGAACTGGCCGAGAACTGTAGAGAAGACACCGGCCGTTCACCGCCCGGCACCCCGCCGGACCTGCGCGGCCACCCGCCGACGGGCACGGCGTCGACCACGGCCGCACCGCCGCACGGCCCGTCCGGGCGACCCACGCGACACCGCCGAACACCGCACCGCCGCACCACAGAGCACCGCCGCACCGCAGAGCACCGACCGCCGAGCCGACCGCCGACCGCCGACCGCCGACCGCCGACCGCCGAAGGGACGATCGAAC
Source organism: Streptomyces sp. V2I9 (assembly GCF_030817475.1). NCBI lineage: Bacteria > Bacillati > Actinomycetota > Actinomycetes > Kitasatosporales > Streptomycetaceae > Streptomyces > Streptomyces sp. V2I9. Next base: position 2,659,595 of record NZ_JAUSZJ010000002.1, read on the forward strand.
GTGACCGACCGGCATGACGTCTGAAGCCTGCGATGCCCGAGTCGCCGATGGGAGGGCGAGGTGACCCATGAGATCCGGCCGTGCCCCCGCTGCCGGGTCCGGGGCGTCCACATGGCCGTCGAGGTGCACCGGGAAGACGGGGGCGGCACTCGGCGGCGCCCCGCCCCGCTGCCGGGCGACACCTCGATGTAGAGGTGGCGCGCTCTCCTCCCTCCCCTCCCGGACCCGGTCTCGCTGGGCGAGGGCGGCACCCCGCTGGTCCCTCTGCGGCACCTACCGGACGTCCGGATCAAGGACGAACGCGCTGGAACGTTCGCTGCGATCGCTGGGAGCCGAGGTCCGCCTCACCGCCACCTGGCACGCGCGGTGGACGGAACTGGAACGCGGGGTCCGCGACCAGGGCTGGTTCCCCGTCAGCAACTACGGCGTCCCGCCCGTGAGCAGCCAGCCCGTCGGCGTACGCTCCTACCGCTCCCTCGCCTACGAGATCGCCGAGCAGCGGGACTGGTCCGTACCCGACTGGATCACCGTGCCGGTCTCCCGCGGGGACGCCCTCTGCGCACTGGTGGCGGGCTTCGACGAGCTCCGGCGGCTCGGCTGGACTTCCCGGACCCCTCGGATGCTCGCGGTGGTGCGCTTCCCCAGCCTCCAGGAGGCGATCCGGAACGGCGGCGAGCAGCCCGAGCCGAGCCCGTACCCCGACACGGTGGCGGCCCTGTCGATCAGCGCCCCCCGGGCGACGGCCGCCGTACGAGCGGCCCGTCACAGCGGCGGCGACGTCCTGGTCGTCGACGACGACACCCTCACCGCCGCCCGGGCGAAGGCCGCCTCCCACGGCCACCTGGTCGAACTCTCCTCCGCCGCGGCCCTGGTCGGCGCGACCGCACTCCGGCAACGCGGCGACGGCGGCGGCATCGTGGCCCTGATCACGGCGAGGGGGTGACCACAGGGAATCGCCGACAGCGGGCGGGCGGTGGGGGCGGCACTCGGCCTGGAAGGGGCAGCGCCCCGCCCGAAAGGCACGCGCAGCTCACCCGCGAGCCGGGCGACCGGCCCCGGATCGCCGCCCGGGGCGTCCCGGTCCCCGGCGCGGGGCGGTCGGTCGAGCGGCCTGACGGTCGAGCGACGAAACCTGTGGACGCGCGCAGGTCAGGAACCGGAATGCCCGGTCCGCATATGGCCGTCGATGCTCCGGACGACCTCGCGCAGCGCGTCGTGCGAAACCCGGGGAATCCAACGGGTCACCTGGGCGGACAGCGCCGCGGGCTCCGGAAACATCACGAGCACCGCTTGGGCCTCGGCTGCCGGCCGGAAGAACGTCTCGCTGCAGAAGGGGTGCTCCGCCTCGATGTAGGCGGCGACCGCATCGGCCGGTGAGGAGTGCTCGCCGTCGTAGACCCAGGTGGCGCCGAATCCGGAAAGCTCCGGAAAACGGGCTGCTGCTTCCCAGCGCGCCGGCGGAAGAGCGGCGAATCCGGCGTCCGGCTCCTGCTCTACGGCCCTGAGGGAACGGGCCGGCGTGCGCAGGTACTCGTCTCCCGGAATGCCGCCACGCGCCTCGTCCAGCCGCTCGGTGAACGCACGCGGGAAGAATGCCGCGTTCTCCGAACGGAGCAGGTCGGCCGTGTGATCGAGCAGGGCCGCGACGGACACGACGGGAAGCAGCCAGTCCGACGGGCCGGGGACCCGCGCGGTACGGACGAAACGCCCGAGCTCGTCGTCCAGGTCGAGCACGCCCCGTGACTCCCGGACGCGCAAGGCCGCTTCGACCACACGCCTGAGCGGCCCGTCGAAGAAGAGGGCGCCGGTGTGCGAGATCACGTCGCGCTCCTCTCCGGGAAAGGTCCGAGGGTCTCAGCGGGGACCCGGGATATGACGCGATCACCACAACAGGAGGTGGCCCGGATCACCCTCGACCTGCTCGCATGGTCGCCCGGACCCATGCCCGTCCCGGTCGACGACCCCGCAGATGCCCAGCCGGCGCGACAGTGCGGACCATCGCACTGCCGGAACAACCGAAACGGCCCGCCGAAGAAGAAGAAACCGACGAACCAGCAGGAATGATCGACGCTGGTTGACAGCATTCCAGTCCGGATGATCACATGACCCCCATTGATGCTACGGGAGGTATTCAAAGTGACACTGGAGCGTTTGGTGGCACAAGCGCAATTCTTGGACAGTGCCCAGCTGGAGATGCTGGAGGAGATGGCCCAGGCTTTGCAGCAGCCGTGCGAGGTTCGAGTCCATCCTGATTCCGATCTGGCCGGCGGCGCATTCAGTGATTACTTTTTGAACCGCCTGAAGATTCATCACGCAACATCGGAGGAGAAGTTCAAGAAGGCCTCGTTCGAATATGCCTTCATCGCTGCGGCCCGCTACGCGGGCCTCTCGGCTCACAAAACAAGATCGCAGACCTTCCAAGGCGCTGATGCCGTAGTCGGCGGGGTGCGCTGGTCACTGAAGACCGAGGCATCAGCAGGCATAAGCAAGGCGTCCATTGTGGTCTCGAAGTTTTCCGAGGCTCGCTGGATCCGCGATTGCGAGACACCCGGCGATTTTGCTCGTGAATGTGTGCCACGGTTCCTTGCACACCTGGACGAGTACGACAGGATCGCCACGCTGCGCGCCTTTTCGGTGGGGCCCGAGCGTGTGCACTACGAACTCGTGGAGATACCGAAAGAACTCTTGATGCGCGCGGCCGACCTCACGGAAGGCGACTTCACGGCGCGAACGAAAAACGGAGGCAGCTCTGCGCTCGTCCGGGACGCCAGTGGCCTCGCCTTCAAGTTGGTTCTCGACGGGAGCGTGGAAAAGGTCACTCTGAGTCGGCTCCCGGTCAAGCGCTGCTGGTCCCACGCGAGTTGGACGGTGCCCACCATTCCCGAGGACGAGGAATAGCCGAAGGCGCATCGCGCGGCGGCACCGTCCCGCGGAACGGTGCTCCGCCGCGCCGGCATCACGCTGCGGCGAACCCCACGGGGACCGGCTGGTCCGAGGACACGATGTCATCGGCTCGCAGGCTCGTTCCGGGCAGCACGACGCTTTCCAGCTCGGGCTGCCTGCCTGTCAGGACCCACTCGGCCACGTGTGCCAACTGGTACGAGATGAGCGGGGGCACCGCGTCGCCGATGTGGCGGTACATGTTGGAGACCGAACGCGCCTTGAAGATGTAGTTCTCCGGAAAGCCCGACAGAAGGCCGAGCTCGCGCACGGTGCACAGCCGGTCCTGTTCGGGATGCGTGTACCTTCCGTTCCCGAAGTGTGAGCACTCCCGCTTGATCGTGGGCGAGGGCCTGTCCCACCACAAACGCCCGTAGATGTCGGGATAGGAACCGAATTTTCCGGCGTCGATCGTCCTTTTCATGGCCGGCGTCAGAACGATGTCGGCATCCGGGTGTTCTCGCATATCGATCCACGATCCGCCGTCGCGGGGGGTGGCCTTGAGCCGTCTGAGCGTGACGTCCGTACCGATGGAAGGCGAGAGGTGCATGGGATCGGCTGGATGCCGTTCGCCCGCCGCCGCCCGAGGCAGATGACTGATCGCCCGCCGTACGGCGATGGCTTCCGGCTTCACGGTTGAATCACCCCACAGCTCCTCAAGGGTGTGGAGCTGCTTGTCCTCACGAACGGCGATGACCAGAGCCCGCTCACGCTGCTGCGGCAGTCCGAACCTCGTGAGCATGTGCGTACCTGCGTGAACGCTGTAGCGCATGTCCTTCAAGTCTGCGCGGAGCTGCTCGAAGTGATGCCGGAAGTTCCCCTGAAGCATTTCCCGCGCATTCTCCATCACCACGATGGAAGGCATCATTTCTGCGACAAACTCCGCGGTCTTCGCGATCAGCGAATTCCGTGCATCGTCTTCGATATGATTCTTCGGGTTGGCTCGGGACAAACCTGTGCAGGGGGGGCAAGCGCTGAGTACGTCGAGCTCTCGCCCCTGAAGCCTCACGTCCAGAAGGGACCGTAGCCGCGATCCGGAAAGTTCAGCAATGTCTTCTTCGAACGGCTGAATGTGCATGTTGGCCGCGTAAGTGTCATTGCACTCCAGCGTCCCCCTGCCGCTGCTGGGCTTACCCAGCTGGGCATCGACGGCCCCGACCAGCTCAAAGTCGCCATGTGCATGAAACCCATAGCTCATTCCGCCGGCGCCGCTGAAAAGGTCGGCAAACGTCCATCGTTGCATCCAGCTGTCCTTTCCTCGGCGACCGCAGCAGTCGCCGACTGATCCTAACGAACTCCTCAACGCTCGATGAGGATCCCCGTCAGCACCCATGGTGGCGGGAGCCACTGACTTCGCGGCGCGCGCTGTCCTCTCATCCGTCCCCGGTCGTGGCCGGAGGAGCAGGACGCGCCAGTGGCAGCCGGCGACAGAGCATCAGCGGAGTCTACGTGGTGCTGCTGCTGGGAACGGATGCTCCGGCGGGGCAACCGGGACGACCGGGCGTCCACAAGTCTTGGAATGACTCCGGCCTGAAGCTGCACCGGCGCGGGGGATTACGGCCCCCTCCACTCCAGCTCCCGCCCGCCCCGGCGCGGAAGGCATCGCCACACGCTCGCGGGCGATCGCGCACCCGGACGCCATCCGCGACAAGGGCGGCATCCGCCGGCATCGGCCTGGAACCCGCCCACCAGCCCGCCGGCCCCAATACGCCGCCCTCTCCCATCCCGAGCGGGCACCGAACACCCCGAGCGGGCATCGAACGATCCCTGAAACGACGAAGATCCCGCCCGATCTTTCGATCGGACGGGATCTCGTCAACGCTTCTGAGCTAGCTCAGAAACTGTCGGTTGTGGGGTGTTCACGAGTAGGTCTGACCTGCGGCGATGCCAGGTCTTCACACCCTCTTTCCCGCGAACCGCATGACCACTTCCCGAATCGCCATGTCCACAACAAACGCATCACCCGCACGCCGCACCAAGTTGGCTATTTGATTAGCCACAAGAAAGCCTTCGAACATGGGATACCTGCCAGCTCCACGATTGCACCGCATCGCGAAGGTCATCGCGATCGACCTCACTCACCGCATCGCCCTGCTGCCCCCAGAGGCCGGTCACCCGAAGTGGACTCTCCCTCAGCGCCCGGCTCTGCTGGGCGCCAACTACACAGACACCGCATACCGACTCTGTCGCGACCTCTTCCCCGTGCGTCCGATGAGAATCGGCACAGTCACTGGCCACCGCTGGGCTTCCGCCCCCGAACGCGCCACCTTGCGGAGGGAGGAGCGCTTTCACATCGTCCGAGTCGCTGCGGGGTCAGCTGATGAAATCTCGGGCAGGAACATCTTCTGGACTCCCCGAGCCACCCTCGACCTCTGGCTGGACCACCCCGAGGTCGAGACCGTGAAGGTCCTCACCGACGGCTACCTTGACGGCTGACTTCCAGACGGAACGATCACTTTGGACTAACATGTCATCGGGTCTGCTGCACCTTCAGGTGACAGTGACTTGCCCCGCATGTGCTCGGCCATCGACCAGCCGACCACGCGCCTTGAATGCATTTCGATGACCGTGGCCAGGTACAACCAGTCGTTCCTGACCGGCTAGTACGTGATGTTTCCGAACCAGCGGACATCCGTTCTCGGCTCGGTGAAGTCCCGGCCCACCAGGCCCGGGGCCTTCGGCGCCCGTGCGTACTGGACGGTGGTGCGCTTGCCTTTCCGCAGGTGGCGGCCGGTGATCCCGGCGGCCCGCATCAGCCTCGCCAACCGCTTGTGGTTCACCACCGGACTGGATTCCCGCAGCTCACGCGTGATCCAAGGAACGCCGTAGGCGCCCTTGGTCTCGATGTAAATACTGCGGATCTGCTCGGTCAGCACTGCCTCCGCCGCCGCACCGAGCGCACCAGCCAGGTCCCGCCCGTGGCACCCTAGGTACGCGAAACCGATCACCACCACCTACCGACAGTCACCTGTCAGCCTGCGACATAGTCGTCATCCTGAAGCCGCACCGCGCCCTTCATCCGCACCGTGCACTCATCCGGCGCCTCCGCCACGACTCGGCCGCGGCACGCCACGAAGCGGCGATCTCACGCCTCGCCCCAGAGGCGGAGATCGTCTACTTGCGTGGTCGCCGCGCTTCCCGTCGGTGGCTCATCCGCCTCACAGGCACCCCCAACCCTTGGTAGAGAGGCCAAGCTCAGCTACTCGCGACCCTCACCGCCCACCTTGTTCATCCAGATGATGCGGTTCTCGAAACCACCCCGCTCGGCGGCCTTGCTCGCGCGAAGGCGTTCCAGATCGTCCAGAGTCATGCCTAGATTGCGCGCAAGCGCTTGAACTACTTCAAGTACATCGGCGAGCTCTTCCTTGGCGATCTCGCCGTCTGCCTGAAGGAACTCGTCAGTCTCCTCGCTCAGCTTGTCACGCAGCCGTTGCCGATACTCCGACGCATCGGCGACGTACGAAACCGGCTCTTCGCCGTTCCTGCGGATGATCTCCGGGATCCGGTCCCGTACGAGCTTCCCGCCCGCCCTCATCAGGAACACCCTTTCAAGATCATCGAATCTCCCGCCCCTGCATCAGCTCCCAGGGCCCGGTCTGGACGATCCTGACCTCGTCGAAGTACTTGAGCCACTCAGCAATGTTCTCAGCCGCGCGCTGCGCGACCTCCTCCTCGCAGCCATCCGCCTCCATGATCGACCGCTGAAGGTCCACCTGGTTGAGGCTCCCCGTCCTCGCGAGCGCGGCGACTTCGGCGAGCTCGTAGAGACGGGTCCGTACAGCCGAGGAAAAGGCTGTCTCGTCCAAGCCGGGCGAGATGTCCAGATGCGCCAGGTCCCGTACAACGCCAGCAAGAATCTCATGCGGGAAATCGCACTTCAGCCCGCGATAGACCCTGGAGAGGCGAGCCGGCATGCGCGTTTCCGGACGCCACCGTGTGGGGGTCGAATCCACCTCGTCCACGACGACCACAAGATCCGGCCGGTCCTCATCGTTAGCGAGGAGGTTCGCCTGCTCTCGAAGGCGCCGCCCCATCTCTGCATCTGCCGGCACGGCTGTCCGCTGAACCTGGTCAAGGACCAACCTCACCTCCGGATGATCGGCGGGTACCTCGACGAGCACTTCGAGGTTCTTCGGAATCCTCCGCCCGGTCGCCCGCCCCGTCAGGTTGGCCGACCCCACGAGGCAGCGATCATCCGCCACGTACACCTTCGCATGGAGGTCGTGGCAGAGCACGATGGAGACACGAGGGTCCCGCTCTGCGACCTCCGCGATCTCCGGATCGGAGACACCGGCCGCAATCTCCATGACTGCCCAGCGGGTCACGCAGAGCAGTTCGACATCTCGATCACCGAGGGCAGCAACAGCCGCAGCGAACACTTCCTTCTTGATGAAGGGCGCCACCAGCACGACACGTTCGCTCGCCGAGCTCAACAGCTCGTGAAGCTGCCCCCAGACGTAATCCGATCTCACTCATCGTCCTCTTCGTCGACCGTAAAGAACTCCCTGGCCATGCGACCCCAGTCCTGCCGGAAGCTCTTGATGCGCTCCTTCGTGCGCGGCTGCGTCGTCTCATCCTCGAAGCGCGCCCAGGAGAACAGCAGCAACTTGAAGGCGCTCGAAGCCCGCTCCAGTCTGTCCTTGAGCTCGCTCGGGCTGGAGTCCTGATACTCATCGTCCAGAACTGCCACCAGGTCGTCGTAGACCGGGTGGTCCATGTTCAACGAAACCTGAAGCACGCCGCCGTAGTACTTGATGTTGAAGAACGCAGGTGAATCAGGGGAACGGCTGGTGATCAGCCGGACATGGCGGTTCTGCGCCATGGTCTCGGCGACCATCCGTTCTGCGTCAAGAGGCGTGTACTCATGCTCCTTGACCAAGTCGTCGATCTGTTCCTGCCGACTCTCTTCGGCCGTCTTCTGATCCTCCAGCAAGTCCGTCTCGCTGGGGCTGGCTTCCTCACGCCTGCGCCTTACAGCCTGCTCGGCCTGCTTCTCAGCCGACTCATGGCGGCTACGCGCCTTCCGCGTACCTCGAGTCTGCTGCTTCAGCTCGTCCCTCAGCAGCTTGAGAAGCTTGTCCCGCACGTGGAAGACGATCTCCATCAGCGGTACACGGCCGTCCCCCTCCTCCTTCAGCAGCTCCTTGAACTCCAGCTGGGTGAGCCCTTCTCCTTCCTCCTCCCAGTTGAAGTGCGAGAGGGCCGTGAACTTCGTGGCTGACTGCTTGTTGTTCGTCACGCCGAAGACTTCGTCGAGCTGAGGCGGAAAGTCGATCTCGATTCCCCACCACCGCTCCACCGGATCGGACGTGCTGGTCCAGCCGTTGTCCAGGTCCAGCTCACGGTCCGCCCGCATGAGCGAGATACCGAGATTCCGGGCTGCGTGCTTGCCCCAGAGAGTTCGACCAGGATCCAGCGTCGGAGTGACGTCCTCCGGCCAGGGCTCATCCTCGATATCCGAGCGGCGAGCAGCGTCCGTAGCGATCGAGGCTCGGACTGTGACCGGATACGACTTACCGTCAACTCCCTTGACCATGAACTCTTCGACGCCGATCTCTCCCACGGACCCTGCGCCGATCGGCCTGAACATCGGCTTTGTATCGAACGGTGCAGGGGTGGATGACTTCGGCGTCAGGTACAGCGGATCGTTAGGCAGAGCGTCGGCAGCCCCAGGGAGCTCTTCCCCTCCACGGACCGGGACCAGACGGATCCGGCACCGCCCATCCGTGATGTACCTGCGATAGATCCGGCCAATGAGCCATTCGGTGTGCTTCAGCGTTGTGGCCGTGCCGATCCACTGAACGCGGTCGAGATCGGTCCAGAGAACCAAGGTTCCGGACGTCCCGAGCCCTTGGCTCAACTTCTGCCACTCCTGCGGAACTGCTTTCAGCGCCGGCTCCGGAACCTGCGCGTCGGTGCCGTCGATCCTGTGCAGATCGAGGTACGTGTGGAGTGCGTTCTCAGGACCGTTCTGCCACGACCACACGTCCACGCGAGTGCACTGGGACATGCTGGAGTTGGGGAGGCCCACGCCGAAACGCCCTATGCCCTTGCGCTCCTGGCGGCTTCCCACGCCGAACCGGAGCGACCTCCGAAGCGTCTCCCGATCCATACCGGTGCCGTTGTCCATCACCGCGATTTTCGCGATCGGGTAGCGCGATCGTTCCGTGGGCTTCTCAGTCGCCTCTACGGTGAAGAGTTCAACGACGTCCGCCTTCGCTTCGATGCCGTTGTCGATCAGCTCGGCGATGGCGTGCGCGGTGGATTTGTACCCACTGTCTCGCATCGCCTTGACCGTCATGTCCGCGCTGACAATCGGGTAGCTGTCGACATCGATCATCTGCTGCTCCACACGTCCTCCCAGTTGGTAAACGCATCTGCCACATCGCCAAACCCCGGAAGATCAGGGTCAATTACGGTCACAACTTCGCACGTCGAGGTGCCGCCGGCCTTCGGCCCGCGGATCACCCTCCCCACCATCTGGCTATACAACACCAGAGAGGTTGTAGGACGTGCGATAACAGCAGCGCTGGCAGCCGGAGCATCAAACCCGGTCGTCAGCACTCCAAAGTTCGACAGCACCATGAGGCGGTTCGACTTCCCCTTGAACCGAGCGATCACCTTCGCTCTGTGCTGCTTAGAAGAGTCGGCGGTCACCTGCTCCGCATCGATACCGAGAGCAGACAGCGTGGACACCAACAGTCGGCTGTGCTCCACCGAGGCCGCGAATAGCAAGATCCTCGAGTGCTCCTTCGACAGCTCAAGCACCGTCCGTACGACTTGCAGGTTCCACTGCGCGCTCATCGACAGCTGAGACATCAGCTTCTCGGGGATGTCGAACGCATCCACCAACGCGTGCCAGTCGCTTCTGCTCAACTTCATGCCGGAGTCGGCAGCGACGGTCCGGAAGGTAGGACGAGCCAGGTAACCGTCCTCGATCAAGGCGCTAACCGGGTTGTCGTGCCCCTCGACTTCCAGCATGACCTTGTGTCGAGCGAAGAACTCAGACAGCCGCTTGTCCTCCTCGACGTTTGCCCAGGTCCGACCAGGAGTCGCGGTCAGTCCCAGCAGGCTTGAGTCCCGGCGAAGCGTCAGTGCATCCGTGACCCTGCTGTATGTCGGCGCGATGGCCTGATGCGCCTCATCGAAAACAGTCAGGGTCGTCTTCAGTGCCAAGCGGTCGAGAAAGTCTCGGTCCTTCTTGATCGCGGCGACCGCCTTGTCGAGCCCCAGGACCACGATCCCGTCGGTGACCCCTGTCAGATCAGCTGCTGCGTCCCCCCACATCCGGGCCACGTGCACATCCCTGTTCCCGAGGGTTGCCCACGCTCGCTCGAATTCCGAAGCGGCTTGCTCTAGAAGCTCGTTCCCGCGCGCCAGCCACACAACGAGTGTCGGTTCGTGTGATCGCAAATGATCACTGATCATGTTCATCGCCGTCCGGGTCTTCCCTACCCCAGTCGGTAGGTGGAGGACGACCCGCCGCTCATCCGCGTACAACCGCTCGCTAGCTCGTGCCGCCGCGCGACGCTGATGCGAGAAGAGCGCGTAGCCCGCCTCTGCCGTACCCCGCACTGCAGGAGGAGCCTTCGGCGCTCGTTCGACAATCAAGCCCAGAAAACCCAAAAGGGTCCTGCGCTGTTCCGCCGTCCAATCGCACTTCCGCAGGAACGTCGCAGCTCGACCAGACCCCTTCCACCCCAGCCTTCCTGCAAGCTCATCCGTTTTGCCACCCGGCAAAATATCCAGAAACTCTTGCCGCTTATCGACATCGGACAAAATCTGCTCAGGGGATACAGCCGCCGCCGCTACCGACCGAAGCATTGCCTCGTCGGCATCCCCACCACTCAGAAGGTCAAGGAGCGTGCACGCCTCCTCACCGAGAAGGCCGCGTACGTAATCAAGGGAGGCCGCATCTAGGACGCGCGCGAATGCGATGCCGGGTGAACTCATCCCGCTTCAGCTCCCTCGCGCCTCAGCCGAGGCGCTTCCGCGCCTCTCGCGTCCCCACCTTGCACTTGCCGACTCTCCACCACGCCGTGCTGTCCGATCCTTGTTGCCGCCGTGACTCGGGTCACGACGTGCGATCCACAGTAGAGGCCACCACTGACAACGGGCCGAAGATCGCCGATTCAGGCTTCACCGGGCGCACATCCGCCCTGATCAGAAGCTCACGAACAAAAGAGAACACTCTTCGATGCGAGATGCTCACGCAGCGCTAGTGCCTGCACTACCTGCGGCGTGCCGGTCCCACTAGCCCCGAAGGTTCGTTAGGATCGCAGGACGCTCCTGGTGGAACCTGAGCTACCGGTCGAGAACGCCCACCAGGACGAGCGGCATAAGGAGCGAATCACGACGAGTGGGGGCATTTCATGGAATCTGATGCGATCGAGTCGCGGTCGGCGTACCTCGACTACAACGCCACAGCTCCCATGCGCCCGGCAGCACTCGCAGCGATGAACGAAGCGCTCAGCGCCGTAGGCAATGCCTCCAGCGTCCACCATCACGGCCGCAGTGCCGCAGGCAGGGTCGACCGAGCACGCCGAAGCCTCGCAGATCTACTGGGTTGCTCCCCTGGCGAGATCATCTTCACCTCTGGCGCCACCGAGGCCAACAACCTTGCCTTGCACGCCGCTCACACCGGGCAGCAGGTAATCGTCACCTCCGCCGTCGAGCACCCGGCCGTGCTGGAGACCGCACGAGCTCTCACTTGCGGCGCCTCAGACTCCCTCACCATCTTGCCTGTAGACCGACAAGGCCAACTCGACACAGAGGCGTTCAAAGCCTCGTTCCTGGGGCGAGACGTATCCCTCGTCTCGCTGATGCTCGCGAACAACGAGACCGGCGTGATCACCGACCTCAGTCCGATGATCGAGGCCGCCCATTCGGCTGGAGCCCTGATTCACACGGACGCGACACAGTACGTCGGCAAGCTCCCCCTTGACCTGGGGGTGCTCAACGTCGACCTGATGTCGCTCTCCGCGCACAAATTCGGGGGTCCGCAAGGCGTCGGTGCACTGTTCATCCGGCGTGGTATCCGGCTGCCACGGCGTCCCCTGACCTTCGGCGGCGGTCACGAGCGTGGCTGGCGTGCCGGCACTCTCAACGTTCCCGGCATCACCGGCCTGGGGGCTGCCGCCGAGGCCGCCAACCGATATCTCCTTGAGGACGCCTCCCGCAGCACCAAGCTGCGAGACCTCCTGGAAGGCGAGCTACTTGCCCGTCTTCCTGGTAGCTATGTCAACGGCGCCGGAGCGCCCCGGCTACCCGGCGTAACAAGCATCACTTTCCCCGGCGCTCCCGCCGACGCGGTACTTTCTTCCATGCCGGATGTGGCCGCCTCCGACGGCAGCGCCTGCGCTGCGGGCGCTCCAAGCCCAAGTCATGTTCTTGTCGCCATGGGCCTCAGCCGCGAAGACGCCGATGCCACGATCCGTTTTTCGCTGGGCTATTCCACAACGGAACAAGAGGTCCGTCGGGCCGTGGCCTCCACAGCGCAGGCCGTCACACATGTCCAAGCGCTCATGAGTGCCACCGCCGGCCCTTGACCGGACTTTCCAAAACTTCTTATCCACACTTCGCAATGAAGGGCTCGACTGTAATGCCAGAAGGCCGCCTCTACGACGTCGTCGGACTCAAATTCAACCGCCACGAAAGCTTCCCCCCGCGCTTCGGCTGGCTGCACAAGGCATACCTTCAGGTCAAGCAGGACGAGATGCTCTTCCATGCTCCAGACGCTCTTGTGCGTCTCGGTGTGGGTAAGAACATGGTCTATTCGATGCGTTACTGGTCGCAGGCTTTCAAGCTGACCCATGAATACCGCAGTGCCGAGAACCAGTCACGTTCCCTCGCAGCCGCACCGACCTGGCGTGCCCGGTGGCTCCTGGACGAGGACGGGGCCGATCCCTACCTTGAGGACACCGGCAGCCTGTGGCTGCTGCACTGGTGGCTCGTCTCGGGCAGCGAGGAAGCTCCCTGCCTTGCCCCGAGCTGGTACACGATGTTCCACCTCGCTCCGCTGGCCCGCGTCACGATCGATGAGATGACCGCACTCATTACGCGCGAGGTGCACGAAAGCTTCGAGCGTGAGCAGTGGCCGGCGGCTGAGTCCGTCACCCGCGATGCCGAGTGCTTCATCAAGATGTACGCACCCGACCCCGACGCGAACCCCCTGTCCCCGGGCAGCTTCGAGGACTCGCTCCTCTGCCCCTTCCGCGAGCTCGGCCTGCTGGAGTACCAGGGAGGGCGCGGTAAGGAGCGCACCTACCGCTTCACCAGCGGCATCCGCCCCAGCCTCCCGCCTCGCGTCCTCTTGTACGCCTGCCTTGACTATGCCGCGCGCTTCTCGCGCAGGCCGGCTTCCATCTCATTGGCCCGGCTCGCCAACGAGCCTGGAGCACCCGGGCTCGCCTTCCGAATGCGTGACCCTGAGCTCGCGCGGTCGATCGAAGCGCTCGTCGAGAAGCACCCGCAGCTGGAGATCGTCGAGTCTCTCGGACAGCGGAGTCTGCGTTTCGCGGACAATCCCGAGACTCTCGCCTGGGACATTCTCGACGAGCAGTACGGCCGCGTACGTGACCGCGACGGCTTCCCGACCCCTGAGGAGTGGATGCGGGAGAAGCCGGGCCTGAAGAAGGCCACGGATGACGCTGAGACCGCCCAGGAGCTGTTCCCCCTGCAGGCTGACAAGAACGAGGAGCTCGCGTGACCACGGCCACCCAGCCTTCTGCTCGCACCAGGGCGAAGCACACTGGTGCCCAGATCCCCGCCGGGATCAGCTTCGTTGGCACGGAGTTCCGCTCCACCAACCTCGAACGCGACGTATACGACGCGGACCTGCATTCCCCGTACGTCGGTGTACGCGCGTTCGACGTTCTCGACCGCGTGGGCAACGCTCTGGGCGACCTCAAGCGCTCCCGCGCATGGTCCTTCACCGGACCGTACGGGTCCGGCAAGTCGACGCTCTCCAACTTGATCGACGCTCTGCTCGGTCACGACACGAACCGCAGAGCCGCTGCTCACGAGGCCGTTTCGGCAACGCACCCAGCACTTGCGCAGGAGATCGCCGAGAACCGGGATACCCACCCTGGCGACGGCTTCCTGGGCGCAGTCACCACGGCTCGTCGTGAGCCGCTGGCGGTTACCGTCCACCGGGCACTCCAGACTGCGGTGGAACGTAAGTGGAAGAAGCGTGTTCCGAAGGACATCGCGTCCGTCATGGCTGCCTGCGCTGAGACGGACGTCCCGACTACGGACAGCCTGCTGAATGCCGTCACCACGCTGTGCGGCAGGGCACCGCTTCTACTGATCATCGATGAGTTCGGCAAGACGCTGGAACACCTGGTGTCCGTCGAGGCGAACAGGAAGAACGCCGACAGCGACGTCTTCCTGCTCCAACTCCTCGCGGAGAAGGGTGCCGGAGCAAAGGGCCTCCCGCTCTACATCTTCACCCTGCAGCACCTGGCGTTCAGTGACTACACCTCTCGGTCGAACTCGGTCCAGACCCAGGAATGGGCCAAGATCCAGGGCCGTTTCGAGGACGTCACCTTCGCCCCGAACCTCGGTGACGCGCTCTACCTTCTTCAGCGGAAGTTGGACCACTCCGCCTTGCCGGAGCAGAGCCACAAGTTGATCAAGGCGCAGGCTCAGGCCGCCCACGGAATCTGGCGTCACCAGTCGCTGCACTCGGTGGTCGATGTCTCCGTAGAGTCATTCGCCAACCTGTACCCGCTGCACCCGCTCACTGCAGTTGCCGCGCCGCTCATGGCATCTCAGATCGGCCAGAACGACCGCAGCCTCAGCGGTTTCCTCGTCAACGACGAACCGTTCACCGTGCGGCGCAGCTTGGACACGTTTGCGGCCAGCTCTCCGGAACGAGCCTCAACGCTGCGCATTCCGCAGCTGTACGACTTCTTCTTCTCTGCCGGGCGGACCACGATTCTCGCCTCTTCCAAGGCGAGCCGCTGGCTGGAGATCAACACCCGGCTCGAAGAGGCTAACGGCCTCCCGGAAGAAGACCAGTCGCTCCTCAAGGCCATCGGCGTCCTGAACCTCATCGACGCGGACGGCATGCTGCGGGCGACGCCAGCGATGATTCAGTTCGCGCTGAACGACCCGATCGACGCTACCGACGTCAACCGCTTCGAGCAGCTGAAGAAGCGGCTGGACAAGCTGGTGAAGGACGGGCTCGTCGTCCACCGCGAGTACAGCGACGAGTACCGGATCTGGCAGGGCACCGATGTCGATATCGACGCCCGGGTCAGCGAGATCGCCTCGCAGCTCCAGCCTGATGACGTCGTCCGCTATTTCAACAAGCACCTCGGCAGCAACGTTCTCCCGAACGCGGTCGCTGCCGGCGCCCACAGCCAGCTCACCGGCATGCAGCGCCACTTCGTGACCGCTGTTAGCCACAAGACCGAGAAGCTGCGCGGCCCGAAGATCGTGCAGGACGCAGCAGACGGCATGTTGGTCTTCCACCTCGGTGAACTGAAGAACAGCCCGCAAGTGGACTCTCCCCTTCCTGTCGTGGTTGGGCTCACCCGGAATCCGCAGGCGGTGCTGGCCGCGGGTACCACTCTCGTAGCTCTTCAGGACCTCATGGGCGACGAGGAACTCGACCATGTCGCCCGGCGAGAGATCAAAGAACGAGCCGGGGAGTTCTCCCAGAAGATCACGGCGTTGCTCGCGGAGGCGTTCCGCCCTGGCAGCGACGAGTCGAGCTGGTACCTCTGGGCCAGCGGTGAGGACACCGACGGGGATCCCGCCCAGGAGCTCAGTGCCCGCAGTTACGCAGGGCTCGTCTCTGAGGCGTGCAACGTGGTCTACCACCAGACCCCGCATGTCAGGAACGAAATGGTGGGCCGCCACCAGCTCACCAGCAACGCGGCTCGCACGCGGCGTGAGGTCCTCACGGCGATGATCGAGAAGACCGGCCTGGCACGGCTCGGCTGGCCCGAGGACAAGTTCCCCGCGGAGCGTGCCCTTTACGACGGAGTCGTCGAGCACCTCGGTCTGCACCGCGCCACTGGCGAGGTCAGCGGCAGCGCGAGCTCGGGCGGCACCCTCCACACCCATGGCATGGCTCGCCCCAACGCTGAGAAGAACTCCAGCGTCATGCCCGTCTGGGAAGCTCTCGAGGAGGCCCTGAGCGAGGCCACCGAGCCGACCCCCATCGTCGACATCTACGAGCGTCTCATGGCTGCGCCGTACGGCGTGAAGGCCGGTGTGGTCCCGATCCTGGTGGTCGCAGGGCTCATCCTGCGGGGCAACGACGTAGCGCTGTTCGAGGAGGGCAACTACTGCCCTCGCCTCACCGCCGCCATCGTGGAGCGCCTCAACGTTCCCTACCCGGAACGCTTTACCGTGAAGTCGACCCCCGTGGACCGGGGACAGCGCAGGCTCGTGCTCGATGGCCTGGTGAAGTCGCTCGACGTCGACATTCCTCGCAGTCGTGCAAACCGCAACCCGGCGCTGCTGGCCGTCACCCGCGGGATGCTGGACCGCATCCTGGTCCTGGATCAGTACTCCCGCAAGACTCAGCGGCTCAGTGAGGACACCCTCGCAGTCCGCGACGTTCTGTCCAGGGCTACCGACCCGGACAATCTTGTCTTCAAGGAGCTGCCGGAAGCGCTTGGTTTCGAGGAGATCACTCCTGGAACCAAGAAGGACGCGGAAGCGGCCGAGTCGTTCATCGAGCGGCTCACCTCCGCGCTCAACGAGCTCACCGGCGCGAGTGAGAGCCTCCAGCGGTACGTGGTGGACACTCTGGCCAAGGAGTTCAGGCTTCCTGCCACCAGCATCACGGAACTCCGTGCAGGTCTCGCCGAGCGACTCCAGGGCTTCGCGGACGCGTCTCTTGAGGTCAGCCTTCACGGCTTCGTGTCCCGCGTAACGAACGAGATGCTCCCCGATGACGACTGGCTCGGCACGGTCGTGGTCCAGCTGGTCAACCAGGCCCTCGGGGACTGGACCGACCGCGATATGGATCGTTTCCCTCGTGTCGTACAGGACAGGGCTCGCGCCCTCGACCGGGTCAGCCACCTCTACAGTGTCACGGAGGCCGAGGAAGTCGAGGACCTAGAGGAGGCCGAGGCCAAGGATTCACCTGTCACGGTTCGCTCCGCAGCCACAAAGCGGGCCAAGCCGAAGCCGCGGCAGATCGACACTCACCTCCTGACACTCACCACCCCCCAGGGTGCTGAAGAGCGCACGCTCATCCACGTACCCAAGAAGTCGCGGAATGCCGCGGACAAGCTCGTTGTCAGTGTCATCAGGCAAGCTGAGGAAGCACTGGGCCCGGACGGCGCACGCATCCTCCTCGCCGCGCTGGCCGAGCGCCTGTCTCAGCAGGACAGCGCCACATCCGAAAGGAAGGAGCAGCCGTGACAGACGCCGACGGCACGAGCAGCAAGAAGCGCCACGTACTCGGGATCTCAGGGGGTAAGGACTCCTCATCCCTCGCGATCTACATGCGCGACCGGGTGCCGGAGATGGAGTACTTCTTCTGCGACACCGGGGCCGAGCTGCCCGAGACCTACGAGTACCTGAATCGCCTCGAAGGCGCGCTCGGCAAGCCCATTGAGCGGCTCAACTCCTCCCGCGACTTCGATCACTGGCTGGAGGTCTACCAGGGGACGCTGCCCAGCCCTCAGATGCGCTGGTGCACGAAGAACCTGAAGATCCGGCCGCTCGAAGAGTGGATCGGCGACGACGAAGCCATCTCATACGTCGCAATCCGTGCCGACGAGAATCGGCTGGGCTACGTCAGCACCAAGCCAAACATCACGGCGGTCTTCCCCTTCCGTGAAGACGGGATCGACCGCGCGGGCGTCGACCGCATCCTCGAAGAGGCCGGCATTGGCCTGCCTGGCTACTACGAGTGGCGTACCCGCTCCGGCTGCTACTTCTGCTTCTTCCAGCGGAAGCACGAGTGGGTGGGCCTCAAGGACCGACACCCAGAGCTATACGAGAAGGCCGTCGCCTACGAAGACAAGCTCAAGCACCAGGACACGGCCATGCAGGGTCGCAAGTACACCTGGTCTCAGGGCGAGTCCTTGGGTGAACTGATAGAACGCCGCGACGAGATCGAGGCCAAGCACGAGGCTGCCCTTGAGCGCGCAGCCAAGCGTGTGAAGCCGAACCGGCCGCTGTTGGAGATCCTCTCCGATGCGCTCGACGAGGATGACGACTCGGCGGCTTGCGCGGTCTGCCACCTCTGATCCGACTCCCACCCGAACCCGCCTGCCCTGTGCTCACAAGCACAGGGCAGGCGGGTCTTCGCGTCTTCCGACGGAGCGTCGGCCCTGGATGCCAGACTGTAACCCACCACTTACGCACCACAAATCCCCCTCTCTGAAACGCTCGTTGACGGTCGGTCGATTGAGACCTGTACATCATGAAGCTCGTAGGTCATGGGCCTGGTGTGGGGGCGGGCAGGATACTGAGCCTTTTCCAACCTTCGGGCGTGGCTGGCAGGTTGGGGCACGCTGCGTGAGGTGAATGACGAAGCTCCTAGCAGGGTTCACGACCAAGATCACCCATGTCGCGGGGAGCTTCGCGTGCTTGTTTACCCATCGGCGATCGATCTGTCCAGCGCGCACCTTCGTCACCTTGCCCGGTGCCTGGCCGCTCATCGCCGCATGATCGGCACCCGCGCCGCATCACGCCGAACAGGCAGGCGCTTGTGGTCCTGGCTCACCTGCGCCGCGGCGACCCCCACGCTCAGCCAGCCGCTGCATTCGGCATCGGGATCGGGACCGTCTACCGTTACGTCAGCGAAGCGATAAAGGCCCTGGCCTCACTCGCTCCAAGCCTGGCCTAGGCGATGCGGACCGCACGCCAGCTGGTCTTCGTCATCCTCGACCGAATCGCCGCCGACACCCCGTACCACTCCCGGCAAGCACAAGCGCACGGCATGACGTCCAAGTCCTCACCGACCTATGTGGACGGCTGCTGTGGGCTTCACCCGCGCTCCCCGGCCCCACTCGCGACCTGACCGCCGCCCGTACCCACGACATCGTCGCCGCACTCGCCGAGGCCGGACTGAAGTGCTGGGCCGGCAAGGCTTATCAGAGCGCCAGCGGTTCCATCCAGGTGCCCTCCTGAGGCCGTCGCCTCAAGCGGTGGCCGCGCAGGCACAACAGCACCCACGCCCAGATCTCCTGCCTCGGCGAGCAGGCCATGGCCACCTTCAAAGGTTGGCGGCTCCTGCAGAAGCTCCACTGCAGCACCGAGCGCATCACCGACCCTGGTGAAGGCAGTCCTCGCCCTTCACCACGCATCAGCGTGAGGTTGGAGAAGGCTCCTTGATGGTGAGCATGGTGTTGCGATCGCCGAAGCGCACGTTCACGGCCCGCTCCACGAGGCGGGGCACGACTTCGCCCTCGGTGTAGGGGGCGGGCCTTCGGCGACGGCGACTGTGTGGGAAAGCTTCAGCCCGAACTGCTCTGCCCGCTCCACCAGAGTCCCAAGTCGCCACGTCCGTACAGCAGGTCGTCGGTGAACTCGCTGCGTCGTGACTCCTCCTGCCGGAAAGCGATTGCTGGGCTCTTTCATAGCGCTCGCGCAGCGCCTCGACGGGCGTCTGCACCGTAGCCAGTACGCAGTCCGCGCCAGCAGTCCCGGTGGGCCATGCCGCATCGATGACTTCAAGCAGCGCCCTATACGCCAACTGGCGATACATGGACAGAGCCTGATGATGCGCCTGCTGCACCGAAGTAGGTTCAGCTGTCTTGGTCTGCAAGCCGCACGAGAGCACACCCCCGCCAACGGACCCTCACAACCCACAAGATTGGAAGACTACATTACGCTCTGCTTGTCAGACCCGTAGGGTGTGCCTGTAGGCAACGTCAGACACGGGAGGCCACATGGCGCACGGAGCGAGTAGGCGCTCCGACCTGCTCCTTGACGCACTGGCTCTGATCCGCCAGGACCGGGACGAACGGCGTGCTGACTGTGCGGCACTGCGCGACGAGCTCTCCCAGGCCCTCAACCGCGTCAGCGAACTTCAGGACCGGCTCGCGGGCGAGGAACAAGGCTTGGAGCAGGCGGAGACGATGTACCAGTTCGTCGAGGACCGCATTCCTGCACCCGGGGCGGACGCGCCGGAGAGCTCAGAGGAAGAGCCGCCCATGCCGCCGCAGAGTTCTGCCACGGCTTCTCTGGACGAGCTCCAGGACGACGAGTCCAACAGCCTGCAGGACTTCGTCATGACGATTCTCGCCACCTCCGATCGCGCCATGCATGTCGATGAGGTGGTCGAAGCCATCGTCATTCTGCGGGCCAGGGGGCGCACGGAGAAGCTCGGGAACTCCAAACGCCCCAGCGAAGACGTGCGCACCGCGCTCAACCGGCTGGTCGGCAAGGGGCGTGTGGAGAAGGTCGCCGCCGCCACCTACGCCGTGGCCCGGGACCTACCGACAGCGCAGAAAGCTGAGGCTGCCTGACCTAGATATGCGCCTCTGATCAGTTGTGTGAGAGGGGTGGTGCCGCCGGAGGGCAATCCGGCGGCACCGATACGTGCCCCTGATCATGGTTCACGTGCATCCCAGCCTAGTCGACGGCACGTCCGCTGGGAGGCGCGTGGCCTAGTTCTGTATGCCATTCCGCTCACCGATGGCTTGGAAAGTAGGCTTTCGTGCCGGTTTATCCACCGAACTCATCCGCATTTCTCCGAGGCAGGGCTCGCAGCCCCCGGCCACAATGCGACGTCGAGACCGTCCTCCAGCAGGCTCACGGTGACCACGTCGGGCCAGCTGATCCCGTTGAGCAGATTGACGATCGCCTGCCGGTTGACCCCGGTAAGGGTGGCGGCCTGCCGCAGGCTCAGCCCTCGCTCCTTCAGCCTCTCCCCGAGGGCGCGCGCGAGCGCCTGGACGACCCGAGCTTGAGGGTGACCGGTCATGATCGCGTGGGGCCACGCGTCCGGGTCCTCGGCAAGGTCCCTCGGCGTCGTACTGCGCTGGGTGCCACCGGGCATCGAGATGCGCTCCTCCAGGTTGATGTGCACTATGTCGAACAAAGCGGCTATTTGTTCAGCCGGTATTCGTGGTGCATCGCGCTGGAGACCGAGATGAGTCAGGCAATCCTGCGGTACCGCCCCAAGGACGCTCCTCCCGAGTGGGAGGCGGTGGCCGACGGGGTGCGTATGGTCGTCGCCACCGTCGCCGACCACGTTCCCTACCGGCTCACCACGGTGCTGGGCGTCATGGCGACCCTTGCCGTCAGCGCCGAGCGCGCAGGACTGGCACGCGATCCGGCTGTCTGGCTGGAACAAGGCACCATCACCCGCTCGCTCCTGCTGAATACAGACATCGCCCCAAACAGCACGCAGACCTACGCCTCGATCCTGGCCCGCGTCCGGGAGACCCTCATCTGGGTCGAGCGCGGCGAAGCGCCCCGTCCTCACCTGAGTGGTGACCGCTCCCGCGCCGAGCCCTACGGCACCAGCGACCTGACCCGTCTGGACGTCTGGTCCAACAACCTTCCGCCGACCCCCACCGGCCAGGGCAATGGCAAGGCACTGCTGGCGCTCGGCGCCGGCTGCGGCCTGCCGCCCAAGGAGATGCTCACCGTGCGCGGCACCGACATCCACGTTTTGCCCAGCGACGCCGTCGTCGTCCACGTCCCGGAGACCGACCGGCTCATCGTGTGCCGCTCGCTGTGGGAGAAGACCCTCGCCAACCTCGCCCAGACCGCCGGGGACAACTACCTGTACGCGCCCGACCGCCAAGTCCTTTACCCAAAGAACGCCATCAGCAACTGGGTCAAACGCACCAAGCCCGGCGATCCGAAGGTCCCAGCCCTGGACACCCGGCGCCTGCGCGCCACGTGGATCGTGCCGCTGTTGCGAGACCGTGTCCCGGCCGACCTGGTGGCCCGCGCGGCAGGAATGAAGACGACCGCCGCGCTCGCCCCCTACATGGCCTGGGTACCGGCGATCTCGCACGACGCCGCCGTACGTATGCTGCGCAGCTGGGCATGAGGGCCCGCAGCGGGCAGCACCGGCCCGCCCCCTCACCGCACCCTTCCCAGCTGAACGACCGCCTCGTGCGGCAGGTCGTCGATCTCGTCCGGGCCAGCGGAGTCCTGGACGAACTCACGGTGCTGGAGGCCCGCCGCCCCGGCCCTCGCGGCCTCCGGTCGGAGACCGTACTGGTCGGTATGGTGCTGGCGGCACGGGAGTTGCGTAGCACCAACGTGGACGACGCCTGGGAGTGCGTGCAGTTCCGCCTGCGCAAGCCCTGGCTCAAGTACTTCGGGCTGACGGAAGTCGACCGTACGGACGTCGAGGCGACGCGTGCGTCGGCCAAGCGCTTCTACGATGCCTGGTCGCGCATCACGACGGTGCTTGACCCGGCCCGCTACGACCGCCGGACCCGCATGCCACGCAATCAGGCCGTCACCTATCGGCGCGCCTGGCTGCACCGAACACACCACGACTCGACGCCGGCCCTGTCGCGGATCGCCAACAAGTTGGTGCTCACACCCGTACGCACCGCGGTTGCCCGCGGGCTGATGGACGACTGGGCCGGCGACCTGTCGGTGGACGCCACCGCCCTTCCCACCTGGGCCCGCCACAGCACGAAGCGCCGCGCCTCGCTCGAAGTGAGTGCGGGCGTGCACGTTTCCGGCGGCGGCCACAAGACCTTCGGCTACAGCGCCACGCTGCTGGTCGCCGGACATGCCGATGCGTCCCGCGCCGGCCGCTATCCCCAGCTGTGCATGGGCATGTCCGTGCACACACCCGGCAAGCAGATCGGCCCCCAGGCCGTACGCCTGCTCCAGATCGTCAAGCGTCTGTGGCCCATCCAGGGGTACCTGGCCGGGGACCTCGCCTACTCCGGCGCCAAGGTCGAAAACTTTCACGACCCCGTACGTGCGGTCGGCTACAAACCCGTTCTCGACTACAAGACCACCATGGTCCGCAAGGACAAGAACGCCGTCGAAGGCACCCTCGCCATCGCGGGCGACCTCCTCTGTCCCCACACCCCCCAACGGATCATCGAAACCTATCACCGCATGGCCGCCGCCAAGCAGAGCAAGACCCGCGAGGAACTCCTGCCCGAGATGCTGGAGGCAGACTCCTACGTCCTCCCGCTGAAACAGGCCGCCGACCACCGCGGTCTGGAACGCCGCCAGTGCCCCGCCGCCGGCACCAGCCCCCGCGTCACCTGCCCCTGGGCCCAGGAACGCGACGCCTCCGGCGCCCACCGGCGCCGAGGCCACACAGCACGCCGCCCCGTCCGAGGCCGGCCCCACACGATCGATCTGACCAACCGCCGCGCCAGACAGGCCCATCCGGATGCGAAACCGACCGTGCGCCCACCGGAACGCCCCGCCCACCAGCGTCCGGCCATCTGCCAGCAGTCCACGATCACCATGCCGGTCGACATCATGCCCAAGCTCCGCCAGGACCTGCCCTGGGGTCGAGAGGCCTGGCAGCGTGCCTACCGCAGCCACATCGAAGGACTCAACGGCCGCGCCAAGAACGTCGACACCTTTCTGGACTCCCGCGAAAAGCGGCAGAGCCGGGGCCGCGTCGCCCAGACGCTGCTCAGCGCCATTCAGCTCATGGTCGAGAACCTGAGGACCATCGAGTCCTTCCTGCGCGACCAGCGCCTGTGGAAAGAAGAGAACTACACCCTCGGCCACATTCCCGAGACCCCGGACCCGTACGAGGACCCTGTCGAGGAAGCGGGAGGAGACAACTCCGTCCCGCCGCCCGAATCGTAGAAGCGGCTTCGTCGGAGCAGGCGCAACCACACAGCTGTCAGCGCGCCGCAGGACCACCCGAGTCCTGCGGCCGCTTCGCCATGCCCGCACCACCACAGCCAGCTCCGCTCACCGTGCCCACGGCGCCGGACCGGGCTTCCCCGAGCGGCATCCGCGTCGTACCAAGCCTGAGAACCACGAAATCCCGCCCAGTTGAAGTAACTGGACGGGATCTCGTGAACCCTTCACGAGCTAACTCGTGAACGGCCCGTTGTGGACCTGTGGGGATTTGAACCCCAGACCCCCTCGATGCGAACGAGGTGCGCTACCAGACTGCGCCACAGGCCCTTGCGACGTGTGAAACTCTAGCACCCTCCAGGGGGTGCTTGGAAATCCGTTCCTCCGCTGGTCAGCGGTGTCGGGTTTCCCGGCCCCACACGGGTCACTCGTTGGCCGCGCGCGGCCGGTCCTCGTCGTCGTACTGGTCGAAGAGCGGCGTGCGGCCCCGGTCGCGGTTGCGGCGGGACTGGTTGGTGCGCTGGCGCGGCGCCGGGTCGACCGCGGGGGCCGTCGGATGCGAAGTGCCCGTCTGCGGCTCGGCGGTGCTGGAGCGTGCCGCGCTCCAGGTCTCCGGGTCCCCGACCTCCACGCCCCCCGTGGCGCGCGGGGCGACGGGCGCGGTGACATAGGTCGGCAGCGGTACGGGAACGGGCTCCCAGCTGTCTCCCTGGACGCGGCCGCGCTCGCGCTGCTGATCCACCCACTCCGCGTGGTCCGTCTGCTCGACGAGGGCACGGCGGCCGGCTTCCTGGGGGGAGACCGTGGGCGTGGGCTCCGGCTCCGCGTGGTGGGTTTCGGAGTCGTCGTCGGGCTCGGCCGCGTCGGGGGCGGCGGGCTGGTGCCTGCGCGGGCGGTTCTCGCGCAGCCGCTGCGCCGCGTCCTCGGCCCGGCGGCGGTCCATGGTGAAGGCGAACCGCCGCCGTTCCTGGGCGCGCAGGTGCACGATGTACGTGCTCAGCAGCACGGCCGGCACGGCGGGCGCCCACAGGAAGCCGAGGCCGCCGACCGCCGCGACGATCGCGCCGAGGGTGAAGGCCAGGAAGAGGACGACGGTGGTGCGCCGCCGCCGGGCCAGGACCTGGGTGCGCTGGGCGCGCCGGGCCCGTTCGGCGGCGGCCGCCTCGGAGTGCGGGCGTCGCCGGGCGGGGGGCACCTGATCGGCGGGGCAGCCGTCGCCGGACCGGCGCTCGTGCGCCGGGCGGTCCGGCGACGGCTGCCCCGCCCTGCGGTCGTGCGCCGAGCGGTCGGACGCCTGGTCCCCCTGGGCGCGCTCGGGCGCGCTCGCCGGATCGCCCAGTCTGGCTTCCGTATGCGCCGGAGGCGCGGCGAAGGCCCGGACGTCCACGGATTCCATACGGTCCGTTTCCCGGTCCGGGTCGATGTCGGGCGCCGCCTCCTCGGCGGTGCGCTCCCGCAGCTCCTTGGCGTACCGGCGCTCCATCGCCGCCCGTCCGGACAGCAGCCGGATGGCGGTGCTGAAGCGCTCTGTCGGACGGGCTTCGTTCAGCTCGTCCTGCCTGCGGAGCCACATCGGCACCAAGTAGGCGGCCCAGGCCCCGACGATGACTGCGTAGATGAGGCCGCTGCTGCTCACGCTCACACCGTAGAGGGGTTTGCACGCAAGGATCCGCCAATTGGCCCGGTGTGTCGCACGAACCGGCTGATATCACGGACTTTTTTTGCGATGGTGCGATTCAACAACTGCCGATTGCCCGACCCTTTACGGCCGGCCATCGATCAAATTCGAACACTTATCTTATTTCCTCGGTCGGTCCGGGGTCGCGTGGTGGCTCCGGGCGTGATCGGCGCCAGCGCCGGAGCATCCCCTCGGGCACCTCCTCGGCGGTGAGAGCGAAGATCAGGTGGTCCCGCCAGGCCCCGTCGATGTGGAGGTAGCGCGGGCGCACACCCTCCGAACGGAATCCGAGCTTCTCCACCACCCGGCGGCTCGGCGCGTTCTCCGGCCGGATGCAGACCTCGATGCGGTGCAGACCCACGGTGCGGAAGCAGTGGTCCACAGCGAGGGCCACGGCCGTCGGCATGACCCCGCGTCCGGCGACACCCCGGTCGATCCAGTAGCCGACGTGGCCGGAGCACATCGAGCCCCAGGTGATGCCCGCCACCGTGAGCTGGCCGACCAGCCGGCCCTCGTACTCGATGGCGAACGGCAGCATCCGCCCCGCGTGCGCCTCGGCGCGCAGATGGCGGACCATCTGCCGGTACGTGGGACGCTGCGCGACCGGGCCGCCGGGGGCGGGCGGCGGGATGGTGGCCTCCCAGGGGCGCAGCCAGTCCCGGTTGCGCCGGTTGACCTCGCGCCACTCCCGCTGGTCGCGCATCCTTATCGGGCGCAGGACGATCTCGCCGTCCGTCAGCGTCACGGGCCAGGTCACGATGTTCAGTTCGGGCTCCCCGGTCGGGGGTGGTCGCCGCCGCGGAGCTGGTCGACGGCGTGCACCAGGAGCCGGCCCAGGACCGCGAGCCCGTCCTTCACCCCGCCCGTGGAACCGGGCAGGTTGACGATGAGGGTGCGGGAGGCGACCCCTGCCAGGCCCCGCGAGAGGGCGGCGGTCGGCACCTTGGCCCGGCCCTCGGCCCGGATCGCCTCCGGGATGCCGGGGACCTCGTGGTCGAGGACGCGCCGGGTGGCCTCGGGTGTGGCGTCGGTGGGCGAGATGCCCGTACCGCCGGTGGTGACGATCACGTCGTACCCGGCCGTGACGCCCGCGCGCAGGGCCGCCTCTACCGGGTCGCCGTCCGGGACGACCCGGGGTCCGTCGACCGTGAAACCGAGGCCGGTGAGGGCTTCGGCGATGAGCGGGCCGCCCTGGTCCGCGTACACCCCGGCGGCGGCGCGGTTGGAGGCGGTGACGACGAGCGCGCGGTACGCCTCCGGCGCGTGCCGCCCGGGGCCGGGGGTCTCGTGCTCGGGCGGGGTCACGCGTCGGTTCCCTCCGGCGCGGTGCGCCGGTAGTCGCCGGACGTGCCGCCCGACTTCGCCTCGACCCGTACGTCGGTGATGACCGCGCCCTTGTCGACCGCCTTGACCATGTCGACGACCGTGAGGGCCGCCACCGACACCGCGGTCAGCGCCTCCATCTCGACGCCCGTGCGGTCCGTCGTCTTCACGGTGGCCGTGATCTCCACCGCGTCGTCGGCCACGGCCAGGTCGACCTTCACGCCGGAGACGGCCAGCGGGTGGCAGAGCGGGATCAGGTCCGGGGTGCGCTTGGCCCCCATGATCCCGGCGATCCGGGCGGTGGCGAGGGCGTCGCCCTTGGGGACCCCCTCGCCGCGCAGCAGCTCGATCACGCGCGGCGCGACGAGCACCCGGCCCGACGCGCGGGCGACGCGGGTGGTGACGTCCTTCGCCGATACGTCGACCATGCGGGCCGCGCCCGCCTCGTCGATGTGCGTCAGCCTGTTCTGCGTACTCAACTCACTCCGCCTAGCGGTAGGGGCGCCGGTGGGCCTCGGGACCGGAGGGGGTCCTCCGGAAGGCACGGCGGCAGATACCGTACCGTCACGGGCCGGCGGTCAGCGGAGCAGGATCACGTCCGTCTCCGTGCCGGGCTCGACCGAGGTGACGTCCTCGTCCACCACGATCAGCGCGTCCGCCTGCGCGAGCGCGGCGATGAGATGCGAGCCGGCGCCGCCGACCGGCGTCACCGTGCCCTCCTCCGCGTCGTACCGGCCGCGCAGGAACTGGCGGCGGCCCTCCGGCGAGGTGAGCGCCTGGCCCGTGTCCAGCCGGGCGCGGACCGTGGGGCGGTGCACGTCGTCCAGGCCCATCAGGGCGCGGATGGCGGGGCGGACGAACAGTTCGAAGGAGACGTACGCCGAGACCGGGTTGCCCGGCAGGGCCAGCAGCGGGGTGTGGTCCGGGCCGATCGAACCGAAGCCCTGCGGCTTGCCCGGCTGCATGGCGAGCTTGCGGAACTCGACGCCGCTGCCCGGCTCGTCCTCGTCGCCCACGGACGACAGCGCCTCCTTGACGACGTCGTACGCGCCGACGCTGACGCCGCCCGTGGTGACGACGAGGTCCGCGCGGATCAACTGGTCCTCGATGGTGGCGCGCAGCGTCTCGGCGTCGTCGGTCACCGCGCCGACCCGGTAGGCGATGGCCCCGGCGGCCCGCGCGGCGGCGGTCAGGGCGAAGCTGTTGGAGTCGTAGATCTGGCCGGCGGTCAGCTTCTCGCCGGGCTGGACCAGTTCGCTGCCGGTGGAGAGGACGACCACGCGGGGGCGGGGCCGGACGACCACGGTGGAGCAGCCGATCGCCGCGAGCAGTCCGATCTGGGCCGGGCCGACGACCGACCCGGCGGCCAGGGCCAGTTCACCGGGCTTGACGTCGCCGCCGGCCTCGCGCACATGGGCGCCCGCCGTGACGGGCCGGTGCACCCGGACCTCTCCCGTGGCGCCCTCGGGCGCATCGCTGTGGGCGCGCATGGTGTCGGCCGCGCCCTCGCCCGTACCGCCGTCGGTCCACTCGACCGGGACCACGGCCTCGGCGCCGGCGGGCAGCGGGGCGCCCGTCATGATGCGGGCGGCCTGCCCCGGCCCCACGACCTGGTCGTCGGCGAGCCCCGCGCTGCCCGCTGCGACGTCACCGATGACGGTGAGGACGGCGGGGAACTTCTCGCTCGCGCCCTCGACATCGGCGACCCGGACCGCGTACCCGTCCATGGAGCTGTTGTCGAAGGGCGGCAGGGCCACCTCGACGACGACGTCCTTGACGAGCACACAGCCCTGGGCGTCGGGCAGCTGCAGCTCGATGGGCTCCAGCGGACGCACGGCGGCGAGAATGTCGTCCAGATGCTCGTCCACCGACCAGATCGTGCTGCTCACAGGGTCACAACTCCTCAGCGACGTACTTGCGCAGCCAGGTCCGGAAGTCCGGCCCCAGGTCTTCACGTTCGCACGCCAGTCTGACAATGGCACGCAGATAGTCGCCCCGGTCGCCGGTGTCGTAGCGGCGGCCCTTGAAGACGACGCCGTGCACCGGACCGCCGATCGTCTCGTCCGCGGCGAGCAGCTGGAGCGCGTCGGTGAGCTGGATCTCGCCGCCGCGGCCCGGCTCGGTGTGTCGCAGTATGTCGAAGACCGCGGGGTCCAGGACGTACCGGCCGATGATGGCGAGGTTGCTGGGGGCGTCGGCCGGGTCCGGCTTCTCGACCAGATCGGTCACGCGGACGACGTCGCCGTCGACGGTGGCGTCCGCCGCCGCGCAGCCGTACAGGTGGATCTGGGAGGGCTCGACCTCCATCAGCGCGATGACGCTGCCGCCTTCACGCTCCTGGATCTCGACCATCCGGGCCAGCAGCGGGTCGCGCGGGTCGATCAGGTCGTCGCCGAGGAGCACCGCGAAGGGCTGGTCTCCCACGTGCGGGGCGGCGCACAGCACGGCGTGCCCGAGGCCGCGGGGGTCGCCCTGGCGGACGTAGTGCATGGTGGCCAGGTCGCTGGACTCCTGGACCTTGGCGAGGCGTTCGGCGTCGCCCTTGCGGGTGAGCGCGGACTCCAGCTCGTAGTTGCGGTCGAAGTGGTCCTCGAGCGGGCGCTTGTTGCGGCCGGTGATCATCAGCACGTCGGACAGGCCCGCTGCCACGGCCTCCTCGACGACATACTGGATGGCCGGCTTGTCGACGACAGGCAGCATCTCCTTGGGAGTGGCCTTCGTGGCGGGCAGGAACCGGGTGCCGAGACCCGCTGCCGGAATGACGGCCTTGCTGATCCTGGGGTGCGACTGAGTCATGGACAGACCTTAGCGGCTGCACACGACCGAAGGCTGATATTCCGGTTAACTTTATCCTCACATATGCCCATAAGAGAGTCGCGTGAGTCACACATGAACACCGACAAGTCCGGTTCCGCCCCCGAGACCTCCGCGAAGAGCTCACTCCGGCGCGAACTGCTCGCCGTGCGGGCCCTCCTGACGGAGGAGGACGTCGACCGGACCGCCGCGGTTCTCGCCGGGTCGGCGCTGCGCCTGCCCGAACTGGCCGAGGCCCGCACGGTCGCCGCGTACGTCTCCGTGGGCCGCGAACCGGGCACCCGCCACCTCCTGGAAGCCCTGCGCGGCCGTGGGGTGCGCGTACTGCTGCCGGTCCTGCTCGCCGACAACGACCTGGACTGGGCCGTGTACGAGGGCCGGGAGCACCTGGTGCGCGCCGGGCGCGGGCTCCTCGAACCGGACGGGCCGCGCCTCGGCCCCGCCGCCGTCCTGGAGGCCGACGCCGTGCTGCTGCCGGGCCTGGCGGTGGACGGGACCGGGATGCGGCTGGGACGCGGCGGCGGCAGCTACGACCGGGTGCTGTCCCGGCTGACGGCCGCCGGGGCGCACCCGCCGCTCGTGGTGCTGCTGTACGGGAACGAGGTGGTCGCGCGGGTCCCCTCGGAACCGCACGACCACCCCGTGGACGCCGTGGTCACCCCGTCCGGAGCGCGCCGCTTCGCCTCGTGAGCTTCCCGACCGTCGTCAGCTTCCCGACCGTCGTGGGCCTCGCCCGGCGGCGGCCCCCGGCCCCTAAGGTTTCAGCGTCAGCGTGTCGACCGTGGCGGCGTCCACCGCTTGCTTCCCGAAGGACCAGTCGAGCAGTTCGCCGTTCACCCACTTGTCGGTCTGGTCGGTGTAGTGGGTGTGGAACGCGTGCCCGGAGGCTCCGCTGAGGTTGATCCAGCGGGACTTGTCCCAGTCGCCCACGTTGACGACCATCCGCATCGACGGCACCCAGACGACCTCGTAGCCGCTCGCCGCGTTCCAGCCGGTGGCGTTGACCGCCGCCTCGCCGCCGCCGAGGTTCCAGGGGCCGCGGTTGAGCGCTCGCTGGAGCAGGCCGGGCCCCTCGGTGCCGAGGGTCTGGTTCGTCAGCGTCAGCCGGTGCAGCCGGCCCCAGCTCCAGGTGTCGATGTTCTTGCCGAGCTTGGAGGTCAGCTCCCAGCGGGCGTCCTCCATGGCGCGGGCGAACAGGTCGTCCCGGTTCTCCAGGGCGTCCTCCCGGCCTCGGGCGGGCGCCTTCCACCACGCGTTGTCCGGGTCGTCCTTGATCTCGCGGACCACCTGGAACCAGCGGTCGCCGCCGTCCGGCTGCGCGGTGTCGCCGTCGCGCTGGCCGCACTCGCGGACGAGCTTCTTCTGCTGGTCGGCCGGGCCGCTGTTCTTGGCTGGCGGAACGCTGATGCAGTCGCCCTTGACGCGCATCTCCTTGGGCAACTTGTTGCCGAAGGCGAGCTTGAGGATGTTGCGCCAGACGCCGTTGAAGTAGGCGGCGGCGGCCGAGTCGGACGCCTGGGCGTAGTCCCAGCCCTCCAGCAGCTTCTGCGCCTCGCGGACGCTCGGGTCCGAGATGTTGATCTTCTTCAGCTCGGGCACCAGCAGCGCGGCGATCTCGCTGAAGTCGTCCATCTGCATCTTCTGCATGTCATCGGTCGAGACCATCTCGCCGCCCTTGATCTTCTGGGTCAGCAGGTCGTTGATCCGCTGGCTGCGGGCGCCGTAACCCCAGTCCTTGGTCAGGAGGTAGGGGTACTTCTTCTCGTCGATGACGGCCTGGTTGGCGGTGACGATGAAGCCGCGGTCCGGGTTGTACTCGTAGGGCAGCTCGTCGAAGGGGATGTAGCCCTTCCACGCGTACCTCGGGTCCCAGCCCGGCGCCGGCGCCGTTCCGTCGTACCCCTCGGAGCGGACCGGGATCTTGCCGGGGGCCTGGTAGCCGATGTTGCCCTCGGTGTCGGCGTAGATGAGGTTCTGCGAGGGAACCTCGAACTTCTCGGCGGCCGCCCGGAAGGTGGTGAAGTCCTTGGCCCGGTTGAGCTCGAAGACGGCGTCCATCGACCTGCCGGGCTCCAGCGCGGTCCACTTCAGCGCCACCGCGTAGCCGTCGGCCCGGTCGGGGGCGGCGTTGCTGACGGGCGCCTTCTGGCCGACCTTGTCCAGTTCCTTGCTGCGGTCGGAGACCAGGGGCCCGTTGTTCGTCCTGCGGACCGTGATCGTCCGGTCCTTGCCGCCGGCGACCTTGATGGTCTCCTCGCGGGTCTCGAAGGACTTGGTCTTCCCGTCGTACAGGTAGCCGTCGTCGGAGACCTTTTCG
This sequence comes from Streptomyces sp. V2I9, assembly GCF_030817475.1. NCBI lineage: Bacteria > Bacillati > Actinomycetota > Actinomycetes > Kitasatosporales > Streptomycetaceae > Streptomyces > Streptomyces sp. V2I9. The sequence continues at coordinate 2,691,397 of NZ_JAUSZJ010000002.1, forward strand.
AGGAAGAGGTCGGTGACGTCGGCGCCCAGATTGGTCAGACCCCAGGAGATGTCCTGGTTGTGACCGATGATCACACCGGGCATCCCGGAGAACGTGTAGCCGGCCGTGTCGTACTGGCAGCTCTCGGACACCTCACGGCAGTGCAGGCCCATCTGGTACCAGAGGGAGGGCAGCATCGGCGCGAGGTGCGGGTCGTTGGCGAGCAGCGCCTTGCCGGACGTCGTGTGCTTGCCGTGGACGACCCAGGAGTTCGAGCCGATGCCGTTGCCGTTCGGCCCGAGCAGCGCCGGGATCTCGTCGAGGGTGTCCGAGAGGGCGGAGAGCTGGGTGGTCAGTCCCCCGGCGGCCCCCTCGGGCGTCGCGGAGCCGACGGTGTCCGACGGCTCCGCCTCGGGGTCGAACTTCTCGGTGGCCGGGGAGACCGCGCCGTTCTCGACGATCGGCTTGTGCTGCTTGTACGGGTATCCCGGATACAGGTCCTCGATCTGGCCCTTGTCGAGGCGGCTGGTCAGCAGCGAACGGTCGATCTCGTCCTGCATGTTGCCGCGCAGGTCCCAGGCCATCGCCTTGAGCCAGGCCACCGAGTCGACCGGGGTCCACTTGCCGGGCTTGTAGTCGTTGGTCAGCCCCAGCGCCGCGTACTCGACCGAGATGTCCCGGCCTTCCTTGCCCTTCAGGTAGGCGTTGACGCCCTCCGCGTACGACTGGAGGTTCTTCTTGGTGCCCTCGTCCAGGACCTCGTCGTACTCCTTCTGCGCCACCTGCCGCCAGCCGAGCGTGCGCAGGAACGCGTCGGTCTCGACCTGGCCGGAGCCGAACATCTCGGAGAGCCGGCCGGACGTCATGTGCCGCCGGACATCCATCTCCCAGAAGCGGTCCTGTGCCTGGACGAAGCCCTGGGCGCGGAAGAGGTCGGCGTCGGTGTCCGCGTAGATCTGCGGAATCCCGTACGCGTCGCGTTTGACCTCGACCTCGCCGGAAAGGCCGTCGAGCGTCACCGATCCGGTGGTCTGCGGGTACGAGGCCCGCGCGGTGGACACGGACCAGTAGGCCCCGTACCCGACACCCGCGACGAGCGCCAGCACCAGGACGAACACGAGCAGGCGGGCGCGTCGCCCCTTCTTCCTGCCGGGCTTCTTCGCGTCGGAAGGGCCGGAAGAGGCGGTTGTGTTGGCGGGCATCGCTGTCCTTCGAGGGGCAGGGTGGTCCTGGGAGTGCAGGAGCAACCATAGGCGCAGCGGCGAAGCCACTCGGACGCGGTATGGAGATGCATCCATTTGCGTCTTCCTCGCACGAACACTCGAACCCGTCAAGGAATCGTTAACGATTAGGTAAGGTAACGAAGTAACTGGCTGCCGGAGGACGATCCGGCAGGCGCACGCAGGGAAGGAACGGCCCCTGACTGTCCACGCGCTCAACGAACTCCTGCTCGTCTGCTCGCTCGTCCTGCTCGTCGCCGTGGCGGCGGTACGGATCTCCTCGCGCAGCGGGCTCCCCAGCCTGCTCCTGTACCTCGGCATCGGGATCGCCCTGGGGCAGGACGGCATCTTCGACGTCAAGTTCGACAACGCCGAGCTGACGCAGGTGATCGGCTACGCCGCCCTGGTCGTCATCCTGGCCGAGGGCGGGCTCGGAGCGAAGTGGAAAGAGGTCAGACCGGTCCTGCCGGCGGCCGCCGTCGTCTCGACCGTCGGCGTCGGCATCAGCGTGGGCATCACCGCCGCCGCGGCGCACTACCTCGTCGGCCTGGACTGGCGCCAGGCCCTCATCATCGGTGCGGTCGTCTCCTCGACCGACGCCGCGGCCGTCTTCTCCGTGCTGCGCCGGGTGCCTCTGCCACCCCGGATCACCGGGGTCCTGGAGGCCGAGTCCGGCTTCAACGACGCTCCCGTCGTCATCCTGGTCGTCGCGTTCTCCGCCGTCGGCCCGGTCGAGCACTGGTACGTCCTGGTCGCGGAGATCGCCCTGGAGCTGGCCATCGGCGCCGCCGTCGGCATCGCGGTCGGCTGGCTCGGGTCCCTCGGACTGCGGCACGTGGCCCTGCCCGCCTCCGGCCTCTATCCGATCGCCGTGATGGCCATCGCCGTCTCGGCGTACGCGGCGGGCGCCATGGCCCACGGCAGCGGGTTCCTCGCCGTCTACCTGGCGGCGATGATCCTCGGCAACTCCAAGCTGCCCCACTGGCCCGCCACCCGCGGTTTCGCCGACGGGCTCGGCTGGCTGGCCCAGATCGGCATGTTCGTGCTGCTCGGCCTGCTGGTCACCCCGCACGACCTGGTCGACGACTTCTGGCCGGCCGTCGTCGTGGGCCTGGTGCTGACCATGGTGGCGCGGCCGCTGTCGGTCTTCCTGAGCCTCGCGCCGTTCCGGATGCCGGCCCGCGAGAAGGCCCTCATGTCCTGGGCCGGACTGCGCGGGGCGGTCCCCATCGTCCTGGCGACCATTCCGATGGTGTCCGGGGTGGAGGGCAGTACGAGGATCTTCAACATCGTCTTCGTCCTGGTCATCGTCTACACCCTGGTCCAGGGCCCGACGCTCCCCTGGGTCGCGAGCAAGCTGAACATCGCGGAGGACCCGGCCGAAGCGGACGACCTCGGCATCGAGTCGGCCCCGCTGGAGCGGCTGCGCGGGCACCTCCTGTCGGTCGAAGTCCCCGCGAAGTCGAAGATGCACGGCGTCGAGGTCGGGGAACTCCGCCTCCCGGCCGGCGCGGCGGTCACGCTGGTGGTCCGGGAGAACCAGAGCTTCGTGCCGTCCCCGGCGACGGTCCTGCGGCGCGGGGACGAGCTGCTGGTGGTGGCCACCGATCCGGTACGCGACCGGACGGAGGAACGGCTGCGGGCGGTCGCCGAGGGCGGCAAGCTGGCCGGCTGGCTGGGCACCGGCGGGTCCCCCTCGTCCGGCCCGCCCGGCGCGGCGGGGTCCCAGGGCGGCTCCGCCATCCCGCAGGCGATGAAGCTGGCGAAGAAGCTCGGCGGAGCCGGGGCCGACTCACGGGCGCGCACGGGCGCCAACGGAAGCGGGAGCGGGAGCGGTACCAAGACGCGCTCCTGAGTCCCCACAAGGCGACACCACAGGCGATACGCGGCGAACGCGTCATAGATCACAGGACGACAGAGAAGCTCTGTGCGCAATCGCAGGCACACAGGGCTTCTCGCCTGTACCATGAAGGCAAACCTGATCGACCAACTCTGTCTGAAGCAGAGCTGGCGCGACCGTATGGCGGTCGTGGTGTCCCTTCGCCCGGCGTCTCTCTCGCCGATGGCAGCGGGGCCCCCGGCATCTACCGCAGTTCCGCGCGAAGAGGACAGCTCTCGGCCGCTTCCGTCCGGCCCGCCCCACGAGGGCGCCGGGAAGCAGGGCTACCAGGCGGCAGAAAGGCAAGGACCGTGGCGACCACGGTCTCCGACCGCCCCGGATACGGGCAACTGCTGCGCACCCCCGGTGCGTGGACCTTCCTCCTTCCGGGCTTCGCCGCACGGCAGCCCTTCGCGATGCTCACCATCGGCATCGTCCTCCTCGTGCAGCACACGACCGGCTCGTACGGCAGCGCGGGCGCCGTCGCGGCCGTCTCCGGCGTCTCCATGGCGCTGTTCGCCCCGCAGAGCGGCAAGCTCGCCGACCGCTTCGGCCAGCGTGCCGTCCTGCTGCCGGGGGTCCTGCTCCACACCGTCTCCGTGAGCGTCCTGACCGTTCTGGCGCTGGCGGACGCACCCCTGTGGGCGCTGTTCGCCGCCGCCGTGCCGACCGGTGCGTCGATCCCGCAGATCGGCCCCATGGTGCGGGCCCGGTGGGCGGCGATGCTGGGGGCCACCCCCGACCGGCCCGCTTCCCCGCTGATGTCCACCGCGGCCGCGTTCGAGTCGGTGACGGACGAGTTCACCTTCGTCCTCGGCCCGGTGATCGCCACCGCGCTGTGCACCGGAGTGCATCCGGCGGCCGGACTGGCCACCGAGGCCGCCCTGACCTTGATCGGCGGCCTGCTCTTCGCCGCGCAGCGCGCCACCCAGCCGGCTCCCCGCCCCGCGGCCACCGCGGCCGAACCGCACGCCTCGGCGCTCTCCGTGCCCGGCGTCCGGGTTCTGATCGTCGCCTTCCTGGGTATCGGTGCGGTCTTCGGCGGGATGCAGGTCTCGCTGACCGCGTTCTCCGAGGAGATCGGCCATCCCGGAGTGAACGGAGTGCTCTACGGGATCTTCGCGGCGGGCAACATGCTGGCCGGCATCGCCTGCGGCGCCATCGCCTGGAAGAGCAGCCCGCGCCGCCGGCTGATCGTCGGATACGTGGCGCTGACCCTGACCGCGTCCGGGCTGTGGGCCGTGCACTCGGTGCCGCTGCTGGCCGGGCTCGGCCTGCTGGTCGGCCTCTGCATCGCCCCGGCGCTGATCAGCGGCTACACCCTGGTCGAGGCGCTGGTGCCCGCCACCGCCCGTACCGAGGCGTTCACCTGGCTGACGGGCGCGGTGGCGCTCGGCCAGGCGGCGGCCGTGACCGCGGCGGGACAGCTCGCCGACGCCCATGGCGCGAGCACCGGTTTCCTGGTGCCGCTGGCCGGAACCGCACTGGCCCTGGTGACCCTGCTGGCCCTGCGTTCGCGGCTGACTCCCCCGGCCTCGGGGCGCACCGTAGCGCGTGGGATCGGTCACCGCGAGCCGGTCACGGTGGACTGATCCGGCGGAATACGTCAGTATGGAGTGTCGTTAGCACTCATTGAGTGAGAGTGCCAGGAGGAGCAAGTGCCGACCTATCAGTACCAGTGCACCGAGTGCGGCGAGGGCCTCGAGGCGGTGCAGAAGTTCACCGATGACGCCCTGACCGTGTGCCCGAGCTGCGACGGACGCCTGAAGAAGGTGTTCTCCGCGGTCGGCATCGTCTTCAAGGGATCCGGTTTCTACCGGAACGACAGCCGTGGCTCCTCGTCGAGCAGCACGCCGGCGTCGACGTCCTCGAAGTCGTCCGACTCCACGTCGTCCTCGTCGTCGGGTTCGGACACGAAGGCGAGCGCGTCGTCGTCCGCCTCCTCCTCGTCGTCGGCCTCCGCGCCGGCCTCGTCGAGCAGTACGTCGGCCGCCTGAGCCCGCGTACGCCCCACCCGCTTTTCCCTGGACCCCGCCGAGTTCTCTCGGCGGGGTCCCGGCGTCGGGCGGGCGTCCGAGAAGCGACACCTGTACGGGGCTTCACGCGGGCGGCCGTCGGGCGGGGCCCTCCGTGCGGATACGGTGACCGCATGGCGAACGCACATACGGACACGGGCTCCGGTACGGGTACGGCGAGCACGGGCGCGGCGGCGACACGTACCGGCGCGGCGGGCACGGGTACGGCGGGTGCCGAGGGCGCGGCGGAGATCGGTGTCATCGGCGGCTCGGGCTTCTACTCCTTCCTGGAGGACGTCACCGAGGTCTCCGTGGACACCCCTTACGGCAAGCCGAGCGACTCGGTCTTCCTGGGCGAGCTCGGCGGCCGGAAGGTCGCCTTCCTGCCCCGCCACGGACGCGGCCACCACCTGCCGCCGCACCGCATCAACTACCGGGCCAACCTGTGGGCGCTGCGCTCCGTAGGAGTCCGGCAGGTGCTCGGGCCGTGCGCGGTGGGCGGGCTGCGCCCGGAGTTCGGACCGGGCACCCTGCTCGTCCCCGATCAGCTGGTGGACCGCACCAGGACCCGCGTGCAGACCTTCTACGACGGTGAGCCCCGGCTCGACGGAACCGTGCCCAACGTCGTGCATCTGGGCTTCGCCGACCCGTACTGCCCCGAGGGCCGCAAGGCGGCGCTCGCGGCGGCTCGCGGACGGGAGTGGGAGCCGGTGGACGGCGGCACTCTGGTGGTGGTCGAGGGCCCCCGGTTCTCGACGCGCGCGGAGTCGCGCTGGCACGCGGCGATGGGCTGGTCGGTCGTGGGCATGACAGGGCACCCGGAGGCGGTCCTCGCCCGTGAGCTGGGACTCTGCTACACCACGATGACCCTGGTGACCGATCTGGACGCGGGGGCCGAGGCGGGCGAGGGCGTCTCGCACGAGGAAGTGCTCCAGGTGTTCGCGGCCAACGTGGACCGGCTCCGCTCGGTCCTGTTCGACGCGGTGGCGGGACTGCCGAAGACGGAAAGCCGCGACTGCGCCTGCGCCCGTGCGCTGGACGGGATCGATACGGGGATCGCGCTGCCGTAGCGGGGACCGCAGCGGGTCTGCGTGACGCGTCGGCGTGACGCGTCGGCACAGGCGGGCGTCGTGATGTGTCGGCACGGGCGGGGGTCGTGATGTGTCGGCGCGGGGCTTCAGTGCGGGGCCCCGGTGCGGGGCGGTCCGCCTGTCTGCCTGTCTGCCTGTCTGCCGCACCAGGTGCTGTCGCAGGCTGCCGCGCCGGACGCCGTAGCGGGTTGCCGCCTCCCCTCCGGACGGGGCGGGACCGGGCCGGACCGGGGGCCCTCACCGGATCGGGTGACGGTTTTTTCCCCATCCCAGAGGCTGTCCACAGGCCTCAGCGGGATCTGCTCGGACCGTGGAAAGTAAGGGGAGTTCGGCCGGATCAACCGGAACGGACTCCCCTTTTCCTGCTTCCCGGCGCTTCTCCTTTGCGCACGTTCCTGCTTTTCTGCGCTTCTCCTTGCGCACGTCGGCCCGATCCCAGGTGGTGCCATGTCCCGGTCCTCGTCTCCGCCCACGCCCGCGTCCGCTTCGCCCCTCCCCTCCACCCCCTCCTGGTGCGCGCACGCGGGGCAGCGCTCCCCCGCCGTCTCGGCATCTCCTACCGGCTCCCCTCCCGCTTCCGCCTTCGGGGGACGCGGTGAACCGCCGCCCCGGCCGCCGTCGCCGGTGCCCGCACCGTGCGGGGTGGGGCCGTTCGCTCCGCTGCGGGTGCGGGGCGGTGGCCCGGACCGGCTCCGCCGGATGCTGCGCCGCCAGCGGCGCGCGGCCGCGACGGGTCTCGCGCTGGCGGGAGCGGCACTGGCCACCACGGGCCTCAGCGGCGCCGACGGGGAGGCCCGGCTGTCGGCGACGGCTCCGCCGGGGGCCGGCCGGGCGTCCGTGCGGCTGGTGTCCGCCCCGGTGCGGGTCGCGGACCCGGAGACGGTGCGGCTGCTGCGACCGGGCGACCGGGTCGATGTGATCGCGGTCGGTGACGCGGGCGGCGAAGCACGGGTGGTGGCCCGTGGGGCGCGGGTGGCGAAGGTGCCGGCGTCCGGAGCGGGAGCGGGGGCGGGGGCCGGTGAGGACACGGTGGACGATGGCGTCGTATCGGGGCCGGGGGCCGGGGCGCGTGCCGGGACGCTGGTGGTGTTGTCCGTGGAGCGGTCGACGGCCACGGCGCTGCTGGGCGCGGGGGTTTCGGGGCGGCTCGCCGTGGCGGTGTCGGATGGGCACTGATGGGAAGGGGCCCACTGTGGCGTGTCCGCCGTTCACCGACGGAAAGGGGCTCGCAGGTGGGCTGGAGGACGTCCAGCCGACCCGGACCGGCCTTGGGCGGCGGCCCCGCCGACCGGCCCTGCCCGTTCCCGCGCGGCGGTCCGGGCGGTGCCGACAGGGCCGTCGCTCCGAGCCCGCGCGAGGGCGGGTGACTCGCCGGGCCGCCCGTCAGATGTGGTGGGGCGGCTTCTCGTCCAGGAAACGCGCCAGATCTGCGGCGCTGCCGCCGGCCGGAGGCCGCTCGCCCCATCCCTGGTCCGTATCGTCCGCCGACTGCCGGTCCAGCGGATCGTCGAAGATCAGAACCGGTTTGGGCTTCGGTTCGCGGGGCTGCCGATCCTGCGGCTGCTGCTCCTGTTGCTTCGCATCGCGCGGTCGGGGGGCGGGGGCGGCACTCATATCTCCAGGGTACGGCGGCCCACCGCGAGGGGTGGGCCGCCGTAGGTCCGGGGAGGCGGAGGCCGGCGGACTTCGGATCGAGGACCCACGAGCCGGGCACGACGAGGGACGAGAAGGAAGGCGGACGCGGTCGGCCCCCTTCGGCCGTACCGGTGCTACCCGGCGTCCACGCGTCGGTCAGGACCGTCAACCGTAGGGGCGGGGATGCGCTGACCTAGAGGAGGGGTGGGCGGGGGGCCGGAGGGTGGGGGACGGGCTTGCGCGGGGGCGCGCAGGGACCGATCCGGGCGGATGCTTCACAGCGGCGGCCGGTCCGAGCGGGTGACTGAAGGCGGCGGCCGATCCGAGCGGGGGCTTGCGCGCCGGGTTCGTGCCGCCGGTACGTTCGCAGCGCATCGGTCCGCGTTCTCGCGGGCCCCTACCCGACCGGAGGAGCCGCACGATGACATCCGTGGACCCTGGGGGACCCGTGGAGCCGAAGAACACCGACGAGACCGCACGCCTCGGGGGTTCCGGCGCCGGAGCCGGGGCCGCCGGTGAAGTTGGGACCGAGGGAGCCGAAGGCGCCGGGGACGCCGAGGCCCCCGACTCCGCTGCCACCGCCGGCTCCGGGACGGGGGCGCCGGGGGCCGCGGCGGAGGGTGCGCCGATGGTGGACGCGTTGACCGATGTGGCCGGCCTCCGGGTCGGGCACGCCGAGGTCTCCGGGGCGGGTGCGTTGAGCGGCACGACTGTCGTCCTGGCACCCGAGGGCGGGGCCGTGGCCGCTGTGGACGTACGGGGCGGTGGGCCGGGCACGCGGGAGACGGACGCGCTGGACCCCCGCAACCTGGTGCAGCGGATCGACGCCGTCGTGCTCACGGGTGGCAGCGCGTACGGACTCGACGCAGCTTCCGGCGTGGTGGCCTGGCTGGAGGAGCAGGGCCGGGGAGTCCGGGTGGGGGCCGACCCGGCCCAGGTGGTGCCGGTCGTTCCCGCCGCCGCCCTCTTCGACCTCGGCCGGGGCGGTGACTGGCGGGCCCGTCCCGACGCCTCGACCGGCCGCGCCGCGGTGGAGGCGGCGGCCGCCACGGGTCCCGGTGCGCCCGTGGCCGAGGGCGGTGTGGGCGCGGGTACCGGCGCGGTGGCCGGCCAGCTCAAGGGCGGCATCGGCACGGCGAGCGTCCGCCTCGCCTCCGGGGTCACGGTGGCCGCCCTCGTCGCGGTGAACGCGGCGGGCGCCGTGGTGGACCCCCGGACCGGGGTGCTGTTCGGGGAGTACGGGGCGGAAGAGCCTCCGGCGCATCCCCCGGCCGGGGTCCACGCGGCGGCGGTACGACGTCTCGCGCGGGAGCGGGAGGAGACGGAGGCGGCCGGGGGTGGGGTGCCGCCGTTCAACACGACGATCGCGGTCGTCGCCACGGACGCCGACCTGACCCGCGCGCAGGCCCAGAAACTGGCGGGCACCGCGCACGACGGACTGGCGCGCGCGGTGCGCCCGGTCCATCTGCTGACCGACGGGGACACCGTGTTCACGCTGGCCACCGGGCAGAAGCCGGTGCCGACGGGGGATCCGGGTGCGGTCAACGAGATCCTGGCGGCGGGCGCCGATGTCCTGGCGCGCGCCATCGTGAAGGCCGTGCGCGCGGCCCGGAGCACGCGGAGTCCGGGCGGCAGGACCCTCTCGTACACGGAGCTGTACGGCTAGGCGCACGGGAAGACGAAGCGAGGGGGGAGGGACGCACGGGGAGATCGAGGGGACGGGAGCGGGAGAGGCGCACGGGGAGGAGGAGAAGCGGGAGCGGCAGGGGCGCACGGCGGGATCGAGTGGAAGGGAGCTTGAGGGGCGCACGGGGAGAGCGAAAGGCAGGAGCGGGAGGCCAGGTGGGGGCGCGTTCGGGGTGCAGGAGGGGCGCGCGAAGAACGGCCGACTCCCCACTCCTGCACGGGAGTTCACCCCCAACCGCCCGAAATGCGCCGGGAACAAGCGGGGAACTTTCTGCGTGGGCCTTACGTTTTTATGAACCCCGGTCACGATGTCGGACCCAGGGACTACGTTGAGCACGCACCAAGTAACACGCGGCGACGGCCTGGAGACACCACCTTGAGCGATCCGTACGAGACAACCGAGCACCACCTCGACCGACTCCTGCGACGCGCCCTCAACTCCTTCGACCTGCCCGACAACACGGTCGACCGCCTCGGTACCGCGCTCGCCCACAGCAGTTCGCTGCACTCGTCGCACCACAGCGCGGAGCTGCACCGCGAGACCTACCGGCACACATATCTCCTCGCCGACGGCTCCGCCCTGACGCTGTGGGAGCTGGTGTACAGCGAGGGCCGCGACGTGCGGAACCCTCCTCGGCACGAGGTGTTCGACGAGGAGGGCGACGCCCGTATCGCAGCGTCCCGGCTGGCCGGAGGCTTTTCCGACTCCCCGTTCTTCGGTGACGAGGGCGGGCAGGAGGCGCCGGGAGACCTGGAGATGCTGACGGTGCTGATGTCCGCACCTCCGACCGCGCTCCCCCGCACGTACTCACCGGACAACTCGGCGGACCACGCCCGCCGGGTGCTGCGCCGCGCGGAGAACGCCGACCGGCCGGGCGAACAGAAGGCGCGGCTGCTCCGGGCCGCCTTCGCCCACCACATCACCCAGATCTTCGGGCGCCAGTGCGATGTCGATGGCCGGTCGGCCGGATTCACGCTCTACGAGCACGCGTTCCTGCTGCTGGACGGCAGTGAGACGAGCCTCTGGGAGGTCGAGCACACGGCGACGCCCGACGGCCGTCACATGTGCGAGGTGTACGAGGACGAGCAGACCGCCCGCGCGGCGATGGAGAGCCGCGCACGGATCTGCTGACCCTGCGGAACCCGCCCCGCCTGACCGCTGCAGGACGGGTTCCGCCGCTCGCCGGGTGTCACGCCGCGTCCGCCGCGGCCTCGCCGTCCGCGTGGGCGCGCGACCGGGCCGGGAGCGCGAACATCACCAGGAAGATCACCGCGAGCACTCCGGCCACCCACCACAGCGTCTGCTGGAACGCGTCCACGAACGCGGGACCGACCTCGGCGGGCGCCAGCCGGTCCCCGATCGCCCCGAAGAAGACGACGGACACCAGGCCGAGGCCGAGCGCCGTGCCCATCTGCTGCACGGTGTTGATCAGGCCGGATGCCGAACCGGCGTGCTCCTTGGGCACGTCGGAAAGCACCGCGTCGGTCAGCGGGGCCACGATCAGCCCCATCCCCACGCCCATGACCACCAGCGGAACAGCCATCTGAAGGGATGTGATGCCCATGCCGTACCGCTCGCTCTCCCACAGGTAGATCAGCAGACCGGCGATCATGAGGAGCGCGCCGGCCTGGAGGACCTTGCGGCCGAAACGGGGTACCAGCTTCTGTACGGAGATCCCGGCGGCCACCGAGACGGCCACGGAGAACGGGACGCCCGTCGTACCGGCGCGCAGCACGCTCCAGCCGAGCCCCGTCTGCATGTACAGGGTCCAGACCAGGAAGAAGATGCCGAGGCCGACGCCGAAGGTCAGCTGCACGGCGATGCCGGCGGCGAAGCTCTTGATCCGGAACAAGGAGAGTTCGATCAGCGGCGAGCCGTCGGTCATCGCCTTGTGCCGCTGGTACCGGACCAGCGCGCCGAAGACGAGCAGGCTCCCCACCATGGAGAGGTGGCCCCAGAGCGGCCAGCCCAGCTCGTGCCCCCGCGTGAGCGGGTAGATGAGCATCAGCATGGCCAGGGTGATCAGGGCGACGCCCGGCAGGTCGAGCCGGACCGCCGCGGGCGCCTTCGACTCGCCGATGAACTTCGCGCCGAGGATCAGTCCCGCGATGCCGACGGGCAGGTTGATCAGGAAGATCGGCCGCCAGCCGAGCCCGAAGAAGTCCCCCTGCGTGAGCAGCGCGCCGAGCAGCGGACCGGAGACCGCGCCGAGCCCGACGATCGCGCCGAAGAGTCCGAAGACCTTGCCGCGTTCGTGCGCGGGGAAGGTGGCGTGCACGATCGACAGGACCTGCGGCACCATCAGCGCGGCCGTCGCCCCCTGGAGGATGCGGGCCGCGACCAGCATCTCGGGGCCGGTCGCGAATCCGCAGAGCGCCGAGGCCAGCGTGAAACCGCCGATGCCGATGAGGAAAAGGCGCTTGCGCCCGTAGATGTCGCCGAGCCGGCCGCCCGTGATCAGCCCGGCCGCGAACGCGAGGGCGTAACCGGCGGTGATCCACTGGATCGCGGAGACCGACGCCTTGGTCTCCTGCTGGATGCTGGGGATCGCGATGTTGACGATCGTGACGTCGACCAGGTCCATGAAGGCCGCGGTCATCACGATGGCGAGCGCGAACCAGCGCCGCCGGTCGGTCCCGGCGGCCGGGGCGACCCCGGTGACCGGGGCGGCCGGCCTGGTCGTGGTGACCGGTCCGGTCGGCGGGGCCGAGGCGGACGGATCGAGCTGTGGTGCCGCGAGCGGCGAGGGTGCGGAAGAAGGCATGGCAGAAACCTAAACAGCCAATAGGTCAGATCATGACCTGTTGGTTCGGCACCCTGGGTGCCATGACTGACACTCCGGCACGACTGCTGAAACTGCTGTCGCTCCTCCAGACCCCCCGCGAGTGGCCGGGCGGCGAACTGGCCGAGCGGCTCGACGTCAGCCCGCGCACGATCCGCCGCGACATCGACCGGCTGCGCGACCTGGGCTACCCGGTCGAAGCCTCGCGCGGCTCGGTGGGCGGCTACCGCCTGGTGGCGGGCGCCGCCATGCCGCCCCTCCTGCTGGACGACGAGGAGGCGGTGGCCATCGCGGTCGGGCTGCGCGCGGGGGCGGGGCACGCGATCGAAGGCGTCGACGAGGCGTCCGTGCGGGCGCTGGCGAAGCTGGAACAGGTGCTCCCCTCCCGGCTACGGCACCGGGTCTCCGCCCTCCAGAACGCCACGGTGGCGCTGACCAGGGGCGACGGATCCACCATCGACCCGCGGACCCTGACGACGCTGGCTTCGGCGGCGACCGGGCGGGAGCGGCTGAGGTTCGCGTACCGCAGCGGCGACGGCACCCGGACGAAGCGCCAGGTCGAGCCGTACCGGCTGGTGAGCGCCGGGCAGCGCTGGTACCTGGTGGCGTACGACCTCGGGCGGGAGGACTGGCGTACGTTCCGGGTGGACCGGGTCGGCGAGCCGTACGCGACGGGGGCGCGGTTCACACCGAGGCCGCTGCCCGTCGACGACGCGCCGGGACCTGCGGGAAGCGGTGGGGACGGGACGCGGTCAGACGGCGCGCGGCCGGACGGGGCGGGGGGCGGGGGCGATGACGCGGCGACGTTCCTGACCCGCTCGATGCGGCGGATGCAGCCGGAGCTGCGGCTCGACGTGTGGTTCGGCGCACCGGCGGAGTTCGTGGCGGCGCGGCTGCCCGCGCACCTCGGCACGCCGGAACCGGACGGGGAAGGCGGCTGCCGGCTGCGATCCTCGTGCACCGATTCGCTGGAGTGGGTGGCGCTGCGGCTGGCACTGGTGGACTGCGAGTTCTCCGCGCAGGGGCCTCCGCACCTGGTGGAGTACCTCGAGAACCTGGGCTCCCGGCTGACCCGCGCGTCCCGACCCCGATGACCCCGCGCACCCCGGCCCGGGAAACATGCCTGGAGCAGGTGCGGCACCCGCGCCGGGGGGCGGGCCCGGAACAGGGGTGAGCCCCGACGCCGGGGGGGGTGGGCGCCGGGGCTCAGCTCGGGGACCGGAAAACCGGTCGGTCGACCGGAAGGACCCGGTCGGTCGGCCGGTGCGAACCGGCTTGATGGGGAGATTACGGGGTTATGGGCTCAGGCCACAGCGTCAAAGCCCGTGTCGTGCGCCATTCGCTTCAATTCGAGCAGCGCGTGCTTCTCGATCTGGCGGATCCGCTCCCGCGTGAGGCCGTGCTGCTTGCCCACTTCGGTCAGGGTCCGCTCGCGCCCGTCCTCGATGCCGTACCGCATCTTGATGATGGAGGCGGTCCTGTTGTCGAGCTTGCCGATCAGGTCCTCCAGCTCCTCGCTGCGGAGCAGGGTCATCACCGACTGCTCGGGCGAGACGGCGGAGGTGTCCTCCAGCAGGTCGCCGAACTGGGTGTCGCCGTCGTCGTCCACGGACATGTTGAGGCTGACCGGGTCGCGGGCCCAGTCCAGCACGTTCCCGACGCGCTCGGCGTTGGAGTCGAGCTCGGCGGCGATCTCCGCGTGCTCCGGGTCGCGCCCGTGCTCACGGTTGAACTCGCGCTGGACCCGGCGGATCCGGCCGAGCTCCTCCACCAGGTGGACGGGGAGCCGGATCGTGCGGGACTGGTCGGCGATGGACCGGGTGATGGCCTGCCGGATCCACCAGGTCGCGTACGTGGAGAACTTGAAGCCCTTGGCGTAGTCGAACTTCTCGACCGCGCGCACCAGGCCGGCGTTGCCCTCCTGGATCAGGTCGAGCAGAGGGAGCCCCGCGCGCGGGTAGCGGCGGGCCACGGCGACGACGAGCCGGAGGTTGGAACGGATGAATATGTCCTTGGCGCGCTCGCCCTCGGCGACCAGCGCCTCCAGCTCCTCACGCTTCGCACCCCCGGCGGCGCTCTCCACCTCGCCGTCGAGGATCTGCTGGGCGTAGACACCGGCCTCGATGGTCTGGGAGAGGTCGACTTCCTTCGCGGCGTCGAGCAACGGGGTGCGGGCGATCTCGTCCAGGTACATGCCGACCAGGTCGCGATCGGCGATCTCCCCGCCCACGGCGCGAACACTGCTTGCCCGGTCGGTCCCACCGGAGGCGGTGGACGTACGACGGGCGACGGCACGGGCTGCCATGCGTGCTCCCTTGCTGAGTAGGTCGCGACACCCTTCCGGGTGCCCTGCATCCGATGGAAACAACGACTGGAATCCGGACAGAATTCCCATGCCGCACATTCATTTTCGCGATCATGCAGTACCCTGTCCGGCGCCGACCGTTGGACGCCGCCTCCAGGTACCCCCGGAAGCGCAGGTCAGAGCCGGCATCGAGGCCGATCCGACCCCTTTCCGGCTCCTCGGCCGGATACCCGCGATCGACGCGTCCATGAGACCGAGCTCACCTACGTGCCCGCCCCGCACCCGCTCGCCCTCCCCCGGACGGCCCCCGCCGAGCCGCGGACCGGCTGCCGCGCCCGGCCGCCCGGCGTCCGGTAGGGCCGGTCTCCGGTGAGGCCGAAATCCGGTGGGCGGTGTCCGGTGAGGCCGGGGCCCCGACGGGCTGTGCCCGACGAGCCGAACCCCCCTTTCCGTCTCGAAAGACGGCCGGGGCGGCGTTCGGGTTGCTCACGGCGTCCGCGACGTGCGGCCCCGGTGCCCGCGACGTACGCTCCCGGCGCCCGCGACGCCCCGGCCCGGGACTCCGGACCGGGAGACGCCGGGACCGCAACCCGATCCGCGCCGCCCCCGCCGCCGGTCGTCGCGGGGGCCACGCAGCGGTGATCAGCCGAACTGCACCGAGCGCTTGGCCAGCCCCATCCAGAAGCCGTCGATGACGCTCCGCCCCCGGTCCAGCTCGCCCTCCGCCGCGCCCAGCGTCACGAACAGCGGTGCGAAGTGCTCGGTGCGCGGATGGGCGAGCCTGCCGGCCGGGGACGTGTGCTCGAAGTCGATCAGTGCGTCGACGTCCCGGGCCCTCAGCGCACGGTCGCCCCAGTCGTCGAACTCCGCCGACCAGGCGGGAACGCCACCGCCCTGGTGCCGCAGGGCGGCCAGGTTGTGGGTGAAGAAGCCGCTGCCGACGATGAGCACGCCCTCGTCGCGCAGCGGGGCGAGCTTGCGCCCGATGTCCATCAGCTTCTGCGGGTCGAGGGTCGGCAGGGAGATCTGGAGTACGGGGATGCCGGCGTCCGGGAACATCTCGACCAGCGGGACGTACGCCCCGTGGTCGAGCCCCCGGTCCGGGATGTCCTGGACCGGGGTTCCGGCCCCGCGCAGCAGTTTGCGCACGCTGTCGGCGAGCCGCGGAGCGCCGGGGGCTCCGTACCGCACCCGGTAGTAGTGCTCGGGGAAGCCCCAGAAGTCGTACACGAGCGGCACGGTCTCGGTGGCGCCGAGGGCGAGCGGGGCCTCCTCCCAGTGGGCGGAGACCATCAGGATCGCGCGCGGGCGCGGCAGCTCCGCGGACCAGGCGGCGAGCTGGCCGGGCCAGACCGGGTCGTCGGCCAGCGGCGGCGCGCCGTGCGAGAGGTAGAGGGCGGGCATGCGCTCCGCGGTGGCTGTCATGACACTCCCATCCACGGGACACGGGGCCGGCCGCGCGGCCCCACGGGGGCGCCGGGAGATCCGGATCCGGTCACGAGTTCGTCAGAGCAGGAGTTCCCCGAGGTCATCCGGGGGATCGTTGTTCAGGGGTCCTGCGGAAACCTTGCGGGAGTTCCTTCGGATCCTCTACGGGGCTCTCCCGGGGCAGGCTTCTTGAAACTTCAAGTTCCTCTCCGGAGACCTTAGCCCTATCTAGTTAAACTTTCAAGAAAAGGTCGTACAGTGGAGTACATGACCACGGCATCCACCGGCGCGCCACGCTGGCTCACCGACGAGGAGCAGCACACCTGGCGCGCCTACCTGCATGCCACCACGCTGCTGGAGGACCATCTCGACCGCCAGTTGCAACGTGACGCCGGGATGCCGCACACCTACTACGGGCTGCTCGTCCAGCTCTCGCAGGCCCCGCGCCGCAGGATGCGGATGACGGAGCTGGCCCGTAACGCGAAGATCACCCGGTCCCGGCTCTCCCATGCCATCGCCCGGCTGGAGAAGAACGGCTGGGTACGCCGCGAGGACTGCCCTTCCGACAAGCGCGGCCAGAACGCGGTGCTCACCGACGACGGCTACGCGATGCTCCGCCGCTCGGCGCCGGGCCACGTCGAGGCCGTACGGCAGGCGATGTTCGACCGGCTCACGCCCGAGCAGGTGAGCAGCCTCGGCGAGATCATGCGGGTGCTCGCGTCCGGCCTGGAGCCGGAGGGCGCGGACGCGGATCTGCCCTGGCTCCGTTGAGCGGGGCTCGCTGAGCGGAACCAGGGCAGACCGGGGCAGGGCAGGGCGGTCGTCAGTGGGCGACGACCGGAATCCTGAACTCCTCCTCGGCCCCCGCGTCGGACGCACCGTCCGCCGCGCCCGGCCCCGCACCGGGACGGCCGGTGTTGATCAGGGCGAAGGCGATGGCGGCGGCGGCGACGAGGATGCCGACCGCCCACCAGATCGCCGCGGCGAAACCGCTGACCATGGCCTGGAGCTCCAGGAGCTTCGGGTCCGTGGCGCGGGCCGCGTGGTCGGCGACGTACGCGGTGGTGGCGCTCGCGGCGATGGTGTTCAGGAGGGCCGTGCCGATCGCGCCGCCGACCTGCTGTGAGGTGTTGACCATCGCGGAGGCCACCCCCGCGTCACGCGGCTCGATGCCGTGCGTGGCCAGGGACATCGCCGGCATGAACGCCGTACCCATACCGAGGCCGAGCAGCAGCATGCCGGGCAGGATGACGGCCGCGTAGCTGGTGTTCAGGTCGAGCTGGGTCAGGAGCAGCATGCCGATCGCGGCGACCAGGAAGCCCGGCCCCATCAGCAGGCGCGGCGGGACACGGGTCATCAGCCGGGTCCCGATCTGGGTGGAGCCGGTGATCATGCCCGCGATCATCGGGAGGAACGCGAAGCCGGTCTTGACCGGGGAGTAGCCCTTGACGACCTGGAGGTAGTAGGTCAGGAAGAGGAACAGTCCGAACATCGCGATGATGGCGAGACCCAGCGAGAGGTAGACCCCGCCGCGGTTGCGCTCGGTGAGGACGCGCAGCGGCAGCAGCGGCGACTTCACGCGCGCCTCGGTCACCACGAAGGCCAGCAGCAGCACGACGGCGGCGACGAACATGGCGATCGTCAGCCCGTCCGACCAGCCGGACGACTCGGCGCGGGTGAAGCCGTACACCAGGGCGACCAGGCCGAGCGTGGAGAGGACGACGCCGGGAATGTCCAGCGGTGCGCGGTTGCGGGCGCCGGAGGGCTCGCGGATGACGAAGTACGCTCCCGCGGCGGCGACGACGGCGAACGGGATGTTGACGAAGAACGTCCAGCGCCAGTTCAGGTACTCGGTGAGGAAGCCCCCGAGGATCAGCCCGACCGCGCCACCGCCACCGGCGATGGCCCCGTAGATGCCGAAGGCCTTGGCCCGCTCCTTGGCGTCGGTGAACATGACGGCGAGCAGGGAGAGGGCGGCCGGGGCGAGCAGGGCGCCGAAGACACCCTGGAGGGCGCGCGAGCCGAACATCATCGCCTCGTTCTGGGCCGCCCCGCCGAGCGCGGAGGCCAGCGCGAAGCCGATCAGGCCGACGACGAAGGTGCGCTTGCGGCCCCACAGGTCGGCGATCCGGCCGCCGAAGAGGAGGAGACCGCCGAAGGCGAGCGCATAGGCGGTGATGACCCACTGCTTGTTGCCGTCGGATATGCCGAGGTCGGTCTGGGCGGAGGGCAGCGCGATGTTCACGATGGTCGCGTCGAGGACGACCATCAGCTGGGCGAGCGCGATGAAGGCCAGGGCTTTCCAGCGGCTCGGATCGGGAAGAGCGGCATCGGCGATGCGCGACGTACCGGCAGTTTTTGACATGGGAGTAGCCACCTAGGGGCGTGCGAGGGCGCCGAGGGCACCGCGGAGGTCGGCGTCGGCGGTACGCGCTGGGGCGTACCCGCGACGGTTGCGTGGGCCGCCCGTACGTGACAGGGGCGTACGGGGCGGTGTCGAGGTGTTCGAGTGAGAGGAAGGAGAGGAGGGCCGGTGCTCGGGAGTGGGAAGAAGCCGAGGAGCGGCGGCGGGCCGGAAGGTTTCAGGTCGGCGCGGACGTCAGGAGCGCCGCAGGTCCTCCAAGGTCGCCGCCGAGCCGGGCAGTTCGGAGCGGGCCGGGGCCTCCAGCCCGTCCAGGAACAGCTGCAGATGACGGTGGGTGAACCGGTCGATGCCCTGGCAGGCGATGCCGGGGAGCGGTCGGGTGAGCTGGGAGAGGGCGACGAGTACGTCACCGACGGCGATGTCGGTACGCAGCCGCCCCGCGGACATGGCGCGCGCGACGAGCCCTTCGACGGCCTCTTCGAGGCGTCGGCGCTCGGTGAGCAGGTCGGGATGGTCCTTGTCGAAGACGCCGGAGATCATCGGGCACAGGGCGCCGACCCGTTCGTCGGCGGCCGCGTGGACGAAGCGGCTGAGCGCGGCGAACGGGTCGGACTCCGCGGCCACGGCCTCTTCGGCCCGGAGGGTGGTGCGGGAGGTGACGGCGAGGACGACCTCGTGGATGAGGGCGGCTCGGTCGGGGAAGTTGCGGTAGAGCGTGGCGTTGCCCACGCCCGCGCGGCGGGCGACGTCGTCCAGCGCCACGTCGGGGCCGAACTCGACGAACAGCTCGCGCGCGGCGGCGATGATCCGCTCACGGTTGCGCAGCGCGTCGGCCCGCGGGCGGGGTGTGCGGCACGGTGCGGTGGAGGCGGCACCCTTGTCGCTCTTGGTGCCGCCCGTGGCCTTGGCGCTGACGGCGCTCTTGGCGCTGACGGTGGCCTTGGCATCCCTGGTGCCCCTGATGCCCTTGGTGCTTACGGCACTCCTGGCGGCGGCCCCAGCGGCGACCTCCGTGACGATTCCGTCCTTCACGACGCTCCCGGACTCCATGACGACCTTCCCCCTTCCCTGTGCAGCGGGTTCCCCGTGCGGCGGGTCTCCCTGAACGGCCGACCGACCCCCGGCTCGTAACCGGGGACCACTCCCCCGCTTCAGCGGGGACATCTGTGCAAACGGGGAGAGGATCCCCGCTTATTTCGCCACCTGGAGTGATCCATGTCACACCTCTTCCGGGTGAAAACCCTCCGATCGGCGCACCCAGCGAGCGCCCGCGGGCCCTCCGGCCCAGGCTGATCGCCAGAGCGCAGTCAGGGGACGGCCGGCTGCCGCGGACCCCGAAGGCGCCTCTATGCAGCAGCCCCGCCACCGGATACGCAGACACCGCCGCCCGATCGCCCTGATCGGAGCGACCGCACTGGTCATAGCGGCCATGGCATCAGCCAGCACCACCCTCCCCACCGGCGGCCGCGCCTCGGCGGGCCCGGCGGCCACCACGCCGGACGCCGCGCTCGCGCCGTGCCGGATCTCCGCCGCCATGGGCGTACAGATGTCCGAGGGCCTGCCGACGCCGCCCGGCTACGCCCGGTCGACCGGAAAGATCAGGGCACTCAACCTGATGATCGACTTCCCGGACGCGGAGGGCACGGAACCGGCGGCGGAGCGGTACGCGGAATTCTTCCCGCAGACCTCCGATTGGTTCAGGACCAGCTCGTACGGGCGGCTCGACTACCGGTCCGAGGCCCCCGTCCAGGACTGGCTGCGGATGCCCGCGCCGTTCGCGGAGTACGGGATGGAGCGCGGCTCACCGTTCGAGCCGGGCTACCGCCAGCTCGTGAAGGACATCGTCGCGGCCGCCGACCCGCGGGTCGACTTCTCGGCGTACGACCTGATCAACGTCCTCGTCACCCCGAACGCCGGCCCCTCCGCCCTGGACACCGTTCTCTCGGTGACCTTCTCCGGCAACGACGAGGCCCCGGAGGCGGACGGCGTACCGCTCTCGAACACATCCTTCGTCTACAGCCGCCAGGACGACGGTTCGGGGTCGTACGCCCGAACCGGATACCGCGTCCTGCCGCACGAGAACGGCCACGTCTTCGGGCTGCCCGACCTCTACACGATGGAGGGCGGCGGCTCGGTGGGGCACTGGGACATCATGTCGGAGGACTGGGGAGCCAACAACGACTTCCTGGCCTGGCACAAGTGGAAGCTCGGCTGGCTCGACAACGAACAGATCAGCTGCGCTTCCCGGCCCGGCGTCAGCGATCACACGCTCGGCCCGCTGGCCACCGAGGGCGGACCCAAGCTCGCGTTCGTCCCGCTGAGCGCGGAGTCCGGCTACGCCGTGGAGGTCCGTACAGCGGCGGGCAACGACGAGGCGGTCTGCCGGCCCGGAGTGCTGATCTACAAGGTCAGCTCCGACGTGGACACCGGCCAGGGCCCGGTCTCCGTCGCCGACGCCACCGAGGACAGCGGCGGCTGCACCCGCCGCCCCAACGTGCACGCGGAACTCTCCGATGCCCCGTTCCGCCCCGGCCAGACCTTCACCGACCGGGCCAACGGCGTACGGATATCCGTGCTGGACGAGGACGACGACGGCAACTACCGAGTACGGGTCACGCGGCCGTAGGGGCATGCCGGTCAGGGCCCCGGCGGGGGTCACGCCTGTGAAGGGCCCGCCCGTGAGGGGGTCCCCGGCGAGGGCCACGCCTGTGTGAGGCCCGGCCCGTGAGGCGGGCGGGGGCTTGGCTTGAGGGGTCACACGCCCCCGGTCCGGCCGACGATCGAGACCCACCCCTCACGGAGCACGGCGCGGTCCCCCGTACGGAACCAGCCGCCGTCGCCGAAGGCCGCCTCGGTCGCGGCAGCGTCACGCCAGTAGCCGCGGAACAGCGACTGGCCGCGCAACCACAGCTCCCCCTCCTCCCCGTCGGGCAGCCCCTCGCCGGACGGCCCGGCGATCCACACCTCGGTCACGGGGGTGGGACGGCCCGCGCCACCGGCGCCGGCGCCGGTACCGAGGCCGTCGCCGTCGCCGTCGCCGAAGGACGCGAGCACCGTGCCGCCGGTCTCGGCGAGGCCGTAGCCGCCCAGGGGAAGCGCACCGGTGCCCTGCGAGGCGCCCCCGCCCGGCTCGCCGGTCCGTTCCACCGGCGGGCCGGCTGCCGCCGGTTCGTCGGTCAGGTCGATGGCCCCTCCGACCGCCATCGCCCCGTAGAGCACGGTGAACGCGGCGGGATCGGGGAACGGGCACGTCAACCGGACGACCGGAGCGGAACCCAGCCCCGGAATGTCACCGCGCGCCAGGGCGGAGGCCGCTGCGTGGTAGCGGGGGTTGATCGCGGCCCCGGCCTGCGCGAGGTGGGTGGCCACCGCTCCCCTGGTTCGGCCCGCCGTGCGGGAGGTGTAGAGAATCGTGGCGTCGTCCTCGGGCCGGGGCTCCACGTCGGGCGGCGCGGCCAGCGGGTCGGGGGCGGGGAACTCCTCGTACCGCTCGATGCGCAGCCCCGGAGCCTCGCTCCCCGCCCCCTCTGAACCGGGGAGGAGGACGACGCGGGCCCCGGCCCGCCGGGCCCACCCGGCGGCCCGCTCCAGCCGCTCCCCGTCGACGAGGAGCACGGCGGGCTCGCAGTCGTCGAGGACCTGGACGAACGCGCCCTCGGTCCACCGGACATCGAGGGGCACGGCGACGAGTCCGGCCAACTGGGCTGCCCAGAAAGCGATCTGCCATGCCGGGAGGTTGAGCAGCGCGATCACGGCCCGGTCCCCGGAACGCAGGCCGTACCGCTCCCGCAGGCGTACGGCGAGGGCGGAGGCCGCGGCGAAGAACTCTCCGTAGGAACAGGTCCGTTCACCCGTGATCAGGAACGGTGCGTCCCTGTAGGCCCAGGTGGTCTCCACGAACTCCCGGAGCGTACGGGGCCCGTCGGCGTACTCCGGCACCCCCCGCTCCCCTACGACCACCGCGAAGGGCGCGCCGGGCGCGGTGAGGGACGCCTCGATACGCGCGGCGCGCCGGGCGCGCTCCGCGCCGTCCTCGGATGCCGGGGACGGCGGGGGCGGGGGCGGGGGCGGCTGAATGTGCGGCACGGACGGCCCTTCTCGCACTGGCGCTGACTGACGCACGTGACGCTATGCGGGCGGGGCCCCGCCGCCAAGACCGCCCCGGGGCGGGCACTCGCCCGACCCCGCCGGACAGCGCGGCCCGGCCACCCGGCCACCCGGCCCGCCCGGCAGTGGGCCCGCACACCACGTCGCCCTGCGCGACCGGGAGTTGCGGGCCGGGCAGGGCGACGTGGTGGTACGCGTTCGGGATCAGGCCCTGCGGGACCGCCAGAGCCAGGCCGACGTACCGGCGATCACGGTGAGGGCGATCAGGTTGGCGACCAGGGCCGGGGTGTCGCCTGCCGGAGCGATGGTGGTCTGGTCCCAGATGATGATGGCGATGCTCGGCAGAACGGCGGTGAGCAGGACGCCGACGACCTTCCGGACCGGGGCCCAGTGCACCGAGGTGCACAGCAGGACCGCGCCGACGATGCGGAACAGACCGCTGCAGAACTGCGCGGCGGGCACGTCGGGGAGGAGCATCGCGAGGAAGTAGGGGACGGTGAGCATCAGGAGCGGGACCATCGGGTGCACCTTGCCGCTCCGGGCCGGTGCGGCGGCACCCTGTATGCCCGCCTCCGCCAGCGCCGTGGCCGCGATCGTCCGCGGGTCCCCGAGGCCCGCGAGGATGTCGCCCACCGCGACCGCGGGCTGTTCCGCACGCGTCACCTCGATGTGCTCGGCGAGGTCCGCGAGCAGCTCCTGCCGGCGGCCGGCGGGAAGTGCGGAAGCCTCCCGCTCAACAGCGGCGAGGTAGTCGCGTACGGGGTCGGCGGTCGTCTTCATGCGAGGTCTCCGGCAGAGGTGTGGGGGGCGGTCAGGAAGGCGTCGACGGCGTTGCGGAAGTCCGGCCAGACGCGGGTGAATTCGTCGAGTGCGGCCCTGCCGCTCTCGGTGAGCGCGTAGTAGCGGCGGGGCGGGCCGGAGGTGGACTCCTGCCAGGAGGTGGTGACCAGGTCGTCACGGCGGAGCCGGGACAGCAGCGGGTAGACCGTGCCCTGACTGGTGGCCAGGGCCCCGGACCCCTCCAGCTCGCGCAGTAGCTCGACACCGTAACGAGGACGGTCCCGCATCAGTGCGAGCACGCAATACTCCAGCACTCCCTTGCGCAGCTGGGCGGCTGCCCGCGCCTGCTTGCTCGCATCGCCTGCTTCCATGCGATACACAGTACCCGACGAAACAAGGCCGAAGGCAAGCCCCCTCCGACCGCCTGGATCGTTCGCCCCCCCACCGGCCCCCTGGACACCCCGCTCCGCACCGACGCCCTGACACAGCCCCGCACATGTGACCACCAACCCGCAGAACGGCCGCCGCCCCACCCGCTACACTGGCGGCGGTACCCCGGCCCGCACGGCTGGGGCCGCCATGAGTACCGGCCTTCGTAGCTCAGGGGATAGAGCACCGCTCTCCTAAAGCGGGTGTCGCAGGTTCGAATCCTGCCGGGGGCACACTCTTCACCAGCATCGGACCCCGCGTCCGGCCAGGTCAGGCCGGGTGCGGGGCCCTTTTCGTTGCCTGCTGCTGCACGCTGACCGCCACCTCGGTACACCCTGGGTACAGCATCCCTACGAGGGCACACCTCCTAAATTCCTCCTACGGCCCCTTGAAGAAGTTGGCCAGCGGCCAGTTCCTCGGCGATCCGGAGGGGGAGCCCGTCCGGCACGGGTGCACGCTGCTCGGGGACCGCGTGCCCCCCCGACGGCGATGACCGGCTCACCGCCGGCCAGCACCTGGTCCACGCTGTCATCTGCCCAGCCGACCAGGCGGGCGTCGGCGTGATACGGCTGAACTCTTTGCCTCGCTCGATGTTCCGCACAGTGGCCACCGAGGCGGCGAGGGCGCGCTGCACGTCGTCCTGCGTCAGCGGTGGTTGATGAGTGGCGCGTGCCCGCTTGAAGGCTGCGCCCAGGCGTCCAGCGGTCCATGGTCCCTCATCATGCCCTTCACCGTCCGTACAAAAGCCTGGTGAGACACGCCCCTTCGTCCCTGCGCCCGACGGCGTGGAAATGTCACCGGGGGCGGGCCTCGTCCGCACGTGGTGCGTCGGGCAGTTGCCCTGCCGCACACGCCCTCCCCGGAAGGACGACGTCGGCCTTCCGGACCACGGAGTCTCGGAGGCCGACGTGACGCCGGACCCCGGACCGGCCACGGTATTCCTGGCCGGTCCGGGGGCGGTGCGGGTGCTGAAAGCGGCTACTTGGTGATCGTGACCGTCGCCTGAGCCGTTGCGGAGCGGTGCAGGCCGTCGCCCTTGTAGGTGGCGGTGTAGGTCACGTCGCCCGTCTCGCGCAGGCGTTCCGTGATCATGAACTCGCCCGTCGACGCGGAGACGGGGAAGGCGCCGACCGGAGTTCCGGCCGGGTGTGCCGCGTCGGTGCGCGTCACGTCCACCGTCGTACCGGCCGGGAAGGGCTCCGCCGCCGACAGCTGTCCGGTGACGGTCAGATCCTTGCCCCTGGGGGACGTCGCGGGTGCCTGGAGGCTGAGGGTGGTGTCCAGCTTGCCGGCGTCCGGGAGGACGTGGAGCGTGGGGGCACTGCCGTAGGAGAAGCCGGTGATGGCGAAGAGACGGTTCTCGTCCGGTGCCCAGGCGAGACCGTCCCGCTGGAGGTTGTTCACGACGTACTCGCGGAACGCCGGCCAGGTGGTACCCGGGCGGTAGGTCTTGACGAAGTCGCCCTCGGCGCCCGTCGCGACCGTTCCGTCGGTCGCCACGGCCACCGCGTTCGGGAACTGCCAGCTCGAGTGGAAGCCGTTCGACGACAGGTCCGACAGCCGGATGACCTGGTGTTCGGACGGGTTGTTCGCCGCGACGACGATGTTCTGGCCGTCCGCCGTCACCGCGAAATCGTTGAGGTACGAGATCGACGGGGCCGAAATGAAGGAGCGCTCGACGCGCTTCCGCAGATCTCCCGCCGCCGTGTCGTAGACCGCCAGCGAGGCCGGGCTGACCCCCTCCTCGCCCGCCACCAGGACGTTCGGGTCGGCGGGGGACGCCGCCAGGGCGGGGGCGTAGTGCCAGAAGCGCCCGCTGGGCACGAGCGTCGCTTCCGGGGCCGCGGAGGCCACGTCCAGCGAGCCGATGCCGCCGGCACTGGCGACCGTGTAGCCGAACCACAGCTTGCCGCCGGCCATCGCCAGGGTCTGGGGCGAGGTGTCCGTCCCGGTCGGATAGCGGCCGGTCTCGGTGAGGGTGGCGGTGTCGATCTCGGCGATCGCGTCGGCCGTGGACAGGGCGACGTACAGCTTGGTGGAATCCGCCGAGAGCACAAGGCCCGCAGCCCCCTCCTCGCCGGTGATCTGCTGGACGACCGCACCCGAGTAGTCGGTGACGACGACGCTGCCACCCTCCGGATCGCTGACGAACACCCGGTCGTGCACTCCGTCGACGACGATGTCCCGGAACGAGGCGCTGGGCAGCGCCACGCTCGTCTCCTCGGCCGCGGCCGTTCCGGCCCCCGCCCCTGCCAGAGACAGCGAGCCGATCAGTGCCACTGCCAGCACGGCGGCGGCGCGTTTGTGGATGCGCAAGTGAACAAGCCTCCTCATGACGGGATGGCCGCTTTCGGCCCCCCGGTACAAGAGCGCTGAGCGGTGGAAATATGTCACTGTGCAGGTCGCGCCGGTGTCTCTCCGCGTCGGCCGCCGGCCGGGCGAGCGGCCGGAAGCCGACCCGTCCCCCTCCCGCCGGAAACAGGTGACCACCCGCCGGACCCGGCTCAAGGGCGTCGCCCCCGGAGTGATCACGGTCCGCGTGACCGCTTGACCTCTGCTGGTCCGCCCGGACCCGGGCGCTTCAAGGGGAGGGTGTTCATGCGGCAGCGGGGAGCCGGCAGCGGGCTGAGAATCGCGGCGCGGGTACTGATACCCCTCGGGCTGCTCCTGGCGGTGGGGGGCACCGGGGGAACTCGTACGACTCGCGGTTCTTCCTCGACGAGCAGTCGGGCAGCGCCGCAGCCTTTGGTGTGATCGGGCGCGTGCGCGAGGGCTTCGCCGCTCCGGCGGTGTCGGGAGGGCTCGGAGCCCTCGGGGTACTGCTGACACCGGTCGGGACCGGCTTGGGCATCGGGGGGTACGTCGCCGGAAGGAACGCCCGGCGGCGGCTCACCCCGCCCCGCCCGTGAGCGGATCTCCCAGGACCTCGTCGATCACGTGGGCTGCGCTACGGGCCATCGCCGGGTTCGACTCCCGGTAGTGCGCGAGTTCCAGCAGGGCGATGGAGAGTGCCCAGCCACGGCCCCGCGCCCAGGCGGCGGCGTCGGCCGCGAGCGCCGTACGGAAGGTCTCCCTGGCGTCGGCCGTCAGCAGGTACCAGGCCGCGATCAGGTCGACCGCCGGGTCGGCCAGGCCGGTGCAGCCGAAGTCGATGACCGCGGTGAGGCGGCCGTCCGCGACCAGGACGTTGCCCGGCTGGAGGTCCCCGTGCACCCAGACCGGCCGGCCCGTGCCGGGCGGGGCGGCCAGCGCCCCCTTCCAGGCGGTGGTGGCGGCCTCCGCGTCCACGACCCCGCCCAGGCTCGCCAGCGCCTCGCGGGTC
Source organism: Streptomyces sp. V2I9 (assembly GCF_030817475.1). Classification (NCBI taxonomy): domain Bacteria; kingdom Bacillati; phylum Actinomycetota; class Actinomycetes; order Kitasatosporales; family Streptomycetaceae; genus Streptomyces; species Streptomyces sp. V2I9. Next base: position 2,718,421 of record NZ_JAUSZJ010000002.1, read on the forward strand.
ACCGTGTCGCGGGTGGCCAGCGGTGCGGCGCGGTAGGCGGGCGGGGCGTCCGCCGGGTCGATCCTGCGCAGCGCCAGCACGAATTCCGCCAGGTCCGCGGCGAACAGGTCGGAGGACGACGTGGCGTCGCCGGGCGCCGGATTCACGCCGTCCAGCCAGGTGCAGACCGACCAGGGCCGGGGAAAGCCCTCGGCAGGTACGCCCTGTGCCAGCGGCATCGGCACCGGGAACGGCAACCGCGGCGCCAGCCGCGGCAGCCAGCGGTGTTCGGTCGCCACGTCCGCGGCGCTGCCCTCGGTACGCGGCAGCCGTACGGTCATGTCCGCGCCCAGGCGGTAGATCGCGTTCGCGGTCCCGCAGGCATCGACCGCCTCCACGGGCAGGTCCGACCACTGCGGGAACTGGGCGGCGACCAGGCCACGTACGAACGACGGTTCAATGATCATGCGACGATCGAACCAGTTCCGCCCCGGTGCGCACGACGAGCCGGCCGACCGCGAACCCGCCGCGCCCCCGCAGGTCGCGTGCCCGGAAGATCCCGTGTCCCCGCAGGTCGCACGCGCGGAAAGGCGCGTGGCCCCGCCAGCCACACGCCCGGAAGCCCCCGTTGCCCCACCGGCGGCGCGCCCGGACGACGCCGCACCCCCGCGCCCCCGGAAAATCCGCTGTGCCTCGCGGACCGCGTACGGGAGGATCTGCGGCCATGACCCGTCCGCCGCGCACCCTCGTCCTCCCGCCCCGGCTCACCGCGTCCGCCCGTACGGTGCGCGCCGCCGCGCTACGGCGCGGGTTGCGCGTCGTGGAGGCGACCGCCTCCGCCGTACCGGAGCGGGCGGCCCTGCCGGGCTGCGTGGCGGGCGACGGGGGCGACCGGGCTCCCGTGCATCTGCACGCCGGGCCCTCCTTCGCCGATGTCGTGGCTCCCGCGCTCGGCATCGCCCTGCTGGAGGCTCCCGCCGACTGGCTCGCGCGGCTCCCCCGGGCCCTCACCCGGCGGGACGTCCGGGCGGTGCCCATCGGGGAGGCGTACCGGCTGCGCCGCCCCGCCTTCGTCAAGTCACCCAACGACAAGAGCATTCCGGCGCTCGTGTACGCGGACGGGTCCCGGCTGCCCGGACCGGACGCCGTGGATCCGGCGGCCGTCGTGCTCGTGAGCGACGTGATGACGTTCGCCGCCGAGTACCGGCTCCACCTGCTCGACGGGGCCGTCCACACGGCCGGGCAGTACGCCGAGGGCGGCCGGCTCCGGCTCGGGCCCGCATCCGACGACGCCCTCGCCTTCGGGCGGGACGTGCTCGCGGCCGCCGGGGACAGCCTGCCTTCGGCCGTCGTCGTCGATGTCGGGCGGGACGACGCGGGACGTTGGGCCGTGGTCGAAGCCAACGCCGCCTGGGCCAGCGGGTGTTACGAAGCCGAACCGGCGAGGGCCCTCGACACCGTCCTCCGCGCCGCCGGGCCCCTCGCGGAGCTGTCACCGTACGATCGCGGATTCCTGCGCTGAGCGCAGCACCCCGGACCGGCGGGCCCGGACCGGAATCGGCGGCTGCGGACCGGCGGGCCCGCCTCGCCCGGATCAACCGGCCGGGATCAGCCGGCCCCGAAGCTCAGCTCAGCTCCTCCGGGCAGGGCGTGCCCGGCTGGAACTGGTACGGGGCCGTCAGCCGGTACACGCCCGGTCGCGGCGCGAGCAGTTCGGTCCACTCGTCGCCGTACGGGCCCTCCTCCACCTTGTTCAGGCAGCCGTGCGTGTTGAGATAGGTCTTGGGCGCGGTCTCGTCCTCCTGCGACCGCTGCTTCGACTCCTCGGTCTCCTGCGGGCGCTGCACCGCCCTGCCGTCCTCGTCGACCAGGGCGAGCCACCGCGTGTACGGGATCCGGATCAGCACCCGGCCCGCCGACTTCACGGTGATCGTCACCCCGCCCGCGCCCGCCCGCTCCACCGTCGCCGGCGGGTCGGCGAGCGGCACCGGGTCCAGCACCCGGTACAGCTTCCAGTTCTCGTCGCCCCAGATCTCGCGCAGGTACGGCTGCCCCTGCTCGATCAGCTCCGCCTCCTGGACCGCCCCGTTGTCCGGCCGGTCCTTGGGCAGCACCACGTAGTGCACGGCCCAGCGGTCCAGCCACTCCCGGTAGTTCACCGGGTCCAGCGTGTCGTCGTAGAAGAGCGGGTTGCGCTCCATGTCGGCCTGGCGGTTCCAGCCGCGCGCCAGCTGGACGTACGGGGCGAGCGCCGACGACTCGCGGTGGCTGCTCGCGGGGACGACCTCGACCCGGCCGCGTTCGGCCCCCACCTGCTGGAGCTGGTTGACCAGCGGGGCCAGCTCGCGGTTCCAGGAAGCGGCGGGGGCGGTGCGGACGATGTCGTCGACGCTCTTGAAGCCGATCCAGAAGTTGAGCCCCGCGAAGGCCAGGACGAGGGCATACCAGCGGCGGCTGCGCGGGACCGTGTACGGCAGGGCGGCGAGCAGCGCCACTCCGGCGAACAGCATCGCCATCCGCGTGATGTTCGACCCGATCTGCGAGTCGACGACGTACGTGAGCAGCGTGCCGATCCCGTAGACGGCGGCGGCGGTGCGGACCGTGCTCCAGTCACGCGGGACGAGGACGAAGACGAGCACCGCGAAGAGGAACGGCAGCGACAGCGTCCCGAGCGACATCGGCTGCGTGCCCGAGAACGGGAACAGCCAGGCGGACAGGCCGACCACGGCGACCGGGGCGAGCCCGATCGCGTACGCGCCGGGCCGCCGCTTGTGGAGGAACAGCGCTGCCGCGACGACCCCGAGGAAGAGGCCGGCGACCGGGCTGGAAGCGGTGGCGAGCGCGGCGAGCGGGGCGGCGACGGCGGCCTTGGCCCACCGCTTGTACCGCCACCGGTACGGCCAGCAGAACACCGCCGCCACCGCGCCGACCGCGAACATCATGCCGAGCCCGAACGTCACCCGGCCCGACAGCGCGTTGCACAGGAACGCGAAGACCCCGGCGAGCGCGCAGGCCAGCGGGTTGCGGACGGCCGGGACGCGCACGAGGATCAGCGCGGTCAGCCCGGAGGAGACCGTGCCGGCGATCATCATCGTCGTCCGGACGCCGAGCACGGACATCAGGTAGGGCGAGACCACGCTGTACGAGACGGGGTGCATGCCCCCGTACCAGGCCAGGTTGTACGCGGAACCGGGGTGCCGGCCCACGAACTCGGCCCAGGCGTCCTGCGCGGCGATGTCCCCGCCGGTGTTGGCGAAGAAGAAGAACCAGAGCACGTGCAGTACGGCGGCGGCGGCCGTGGCGATGGTGACGGGGTGGCGGAGCAGCCGGTGCGCCCGTTCGCGCGAGGTCTCGGGCGTGGCCGGGGACACCGCCCGCGCGGCAGGAGTCCCGGCGGGCCGGGGGGAGGCAAAGGACTCGGGGGTCCGGGGGGACGGCACGCGGACGTGCAGGGCCTCTCCCCCGGCGCCCGTGGTCTCGTCCGCCTCGCGGCCGGGCTTCGGCTCCGCGGTGGTCACTACGGCTCTCCCCGTCCTGCGCCGGCCCCGTACCTTTCGGGGACGCTAACACGTACCTCCGGCACGTATCCCTGTCATAGACCGGGGGGAGGAAGGGGGAGGGGGAAGCGGACCGCTTCCCCCTCCCCCACTTCCCGCCCGGTCGTCGGCCTGCCGGTCGAGCCGAGCCGCGCACCGACCGGTCCCGGTGGCCCGTACGCGGCTCGACCGGTCCGGCCCGTACGCGGCTCGACCGGTCCCGGTCGGCCGAGCAGGTCAGCCGCACCGGCCCACCGATCCGGACAGCCGAACCGGTGGGCCGATCCTGGTCGACCGCTGCCGGTCAGCCGATCCTGGCCAGCTTGTCGCCGAAGGCCGGCTGGACCAGATCGCCCTGGAGCACCACCGGCGCCGTCATCTTTCCGGTGCCCGTGCCCACGGTCACCATGCCGACCTCGCTCCCGGCCTTCGCCTCGTGGCCGATGCCCTTGCCGTTGTCCGTGACCTTGAGCTCGACCTCCAGACCGGACCAGCCGACCGCCTTGAGGTTCTTGGTGGCGACCACCGGGGTCTGCCCGCCGAACCCGTTGTCCACGTACCCGACGACATCGCCCTTCTTCACCACCGTCGCCGAGGTGGCGGCCTCCTGCGCGTCCTTGATCAGCTTCAGGCTGTTCTGGAGGGACAGCTCCAGGCTGTCGTAGACCCGGCCGGTGCCGGCCTGCTGGCCCATGACCGCCCCGTAGATCCACAGCAGCTTGCCGTCGACCTTGGTGTTCGCGGACCAGAGCAGGTTGCCGCCGGCGGGGGTCGAGGAGCCGGTCTTGATACCGCTCACGCCGGGCTGCAGGAGAAGGTTGTTGTTGTTGTAGATCTTGCCGTCTATGCCCTCGATCTCGACCTCGGGCGTGTCCACGATCTTCCGGAAGACCTCGTTGCGCATGACCGCCTGCGCCAGCTTCAGCTGGTCGGTGGCGGTCGAGACGGTGGTCTTCTCCAGCCCGCTCGGGTCGGTGTACGTGGAGTTGGTCATCCCGAGGTCCTTGGCCGCGTCGTTCATCTTGTCGATGAACGCGTCCTCGGAGCCCGCGTCCCAGCGGGCGAGCAGACGGGCCGCGTTGTTCCCCGAGGGGATCATCAGCAGCTGGAGCATCTGCCGCTGGGTCAGCTGCTGGCCCTTGGTCAGCGGGGCCGTCGACTCGTCGGGGCGCTTGGACTCGTCCTCCGCCTTCTGGTCGACGGTGATCTTCTCGCCCTCCTCGTCACCCTTGAGGGGGTGCCCTTCGAGGATCACGTAGGCGGTCATGGCCTTCGCAACGCTGGCGATCGGGGCGGGCTTCTGCGCGCCCTCGGTGCCCAGGGAGCCGACACCGTCCACCATCACGGCCGACTGTCCCTGGCCCGGCCAGGCCAGCTTCGTCGCACCGCCCTCGAAGGTGTACGTCGGCTTCGCCGTCAGCTCCAGGGAGGGCTCCGGAAGCGGGCGCATCACCTGCACGATCGCAAAGACGATCAGCAGGAGGAGGACCAGCGGGGTCCAGATCTTGACCCGCCGTACGGCGGTCCTGACCGGGGTCTCCGGCGGCGGCGGGGTGTTCGTCAGCTCGGCGAGCAGGTCGAGCGGCGGCTTCGGCGGCAGCGGCTGCTGCCGGGTCCGCTCGGCCGCGGCCCAGGACGGGGCGGCGGGCGGCGGGGCGGCGGCCTCCGGAGTACGTGCGGAAGCTCCGGGCCCGGCGTCGGCCGTGTCCCCGCCCCCGGCTTCGGGCTCCGGCTTACGGGGCGCGGGGGCGGCGCGTACGTCATCGGAGCGGAGCGGCACGAACGTGCTCGTGCGCTCGGCGTCGCTCTCGGGAGCGGACCCCGGCTCGGTGGCGGACCCCGGCTCGGCGCTCCGGCCTCCGGGCCGGGCTCCGGGCTCGGTGCCCAGCTCGGTGTCGCGCGGGAGCTTCAGCGCGGTCGTCGCCTGATCGACCCCGCCGGTCGTCCCACCCGGCTTGAGCGCCTTGAAGACGGCGGTGGGCTGATCGATTCCTCGCAGGTCGGAGGCGTCGCCGGAGTCCGCCTCGGCGTCGGACGCACGGTCCGGGGCGGTGCCGGCCTCCGGCTTGTCATCGGCGTCCGGGGCGCTGCCCGCCTTCGGCTTGTCGTCGGCGTCCGGGGCGGCCCCGGCGTCCGGCTTGCCGTCCGCCTTCGCGCCGGGCTCCTCCTCGGACTGCTCGGTCTTCCCGGCCTGCTCGTCCTCCGGCTCGGACCGCTCGCTCTTCCGGTCCGGCTTCCGCTGCGGGTCCGACGGCGACTTCGCGTCCGCCACGGAAGCCGCCTCGGGCTCGGCCCGGCGCTCCGCCGTCGCGGAGGGCGCGGCCTCGTCGCCCTCGGCGACGCCCTCGTCGTCGGCCACGGGATCGTCGGCCATGGGCTTCGCCCCGGCGTCCGCGTCGTCTCCGGCTTCCGAATCCGGCCCATCCCCGGCGACGGCATCCGGCTTGTCTTCGGCCTCGGCGCCGACCCAGGCGGCGACCGCGGCACGCAGTCGCCCGTCCCCTTCGCCGTCACCGTCCGCACTTTCGGGCTCAGGCTCCTCCGCCGGCTCCTTCGCGGACGCCTCGCCCTCGGTGACTTCCACGTCACCCTCGGAGGCTTCCACGTCGGGCTGCTTCACGCCCCCGTCCGGCTTCTCCCCGTCCGGCCTCTCCGCGCCCGCATCCGGCTCCTCGACACCGGTGTCCGCGCTCGTGCGGTCCTGGGCGGCTTCCGGGCCCTCGGGGGCCTCGACGGGCTCCCCGGCGGCGTCGGAGGCCGCAGAAACGGCCTGAGGCGCGCTCCCCGACCCCGGCACCCCGTCCGGATCGGCGTCCGGCCCGGCATCCGTCACGGCTTCCGGCTCGTCCCCGGAAGCAGCCTCAGCCTCCGGCTCGCGCCGGGTCTCGTCCTCGGGCAGCCGGGGGCGGAACACCGCGGTCGCCGTGTCGGACGTGGCTCCCGAGCCCGTACCCGAACCGGTACCCGCTCCCGAACCCGCGTCGTCGGTTTCCGCCCCGTCCCGGGCCGCGTCGGGGGCACGGAAGACGGCGAAGCGCGGGTCGCGTTCCTCCGCAGCCGTCCCCGACGACGACTTCCGCTGCTCCGTTTTGTCGGGGGACTCGCCCGCCACCGATGCCTCCTCTTGCGCTGCGGGGCCGACCCGCGCTGTCCGAACCATCTACCAGTGTCCTGTGTGAACCCTTGGCCGGGCTGCTAGACGAGAACGACATACCTACTGGTTCCCGCACATAGCAGTCAGGCGCTCTCGACAGATGAATGTGAGAGGGGTCACCCTGTCAGACATCCACGCGGGGAGGCATGGATGGGCAGGAGCCGTAGAACAATCCCGGAGGAGCTTCTGTTGCTCGCTCTGGACCCGACCACGGGTACCACAGCGCAGCCGCAGTCGCTCGACCTCGGCCTGGCCGGGGCACAGCTAGTGGAGCTGGCTCTGGCAGGACGGATAGCCCCTGACGGGGATCGTATCGCCGTGGTGATGCCACGGCCGACAGGAGATCCGACTCTGGACTCCGCACTGGAACTGCTGCGCCGTCGCGGCAGCCCGGTCCGGGCGGTCCACTGGATAGGCGGCCCCCGTCTGGGGCTGCGCCAGATCTACCTCGCTCATCTGGAGCGGTGCGGCATGGTTCACGCCGTGGCGGGCCAGATGTGCGGAGTGCTGCCGACGACTCGCTACCAAGCGACGGACACGGCGATCAGCCGGGACATCAGGAACCGGCTGGACAACGCGATCCGCACCGGTGTACCGCCGGACCCGCGGACCGCGGCGCTCGCCGCACTGGCCCACGCGGTCGGACTCGGCAAGCACCTGTATCCGGGGAACGAAGGGCGCTCGTCGCGCTCCCGCCTCCGGGATCTGATCAGGCACGACCCGATGGGCGGTCTCGTCGCGCACGCCGTGATGGACGTCCAGAACGGGGTGGCGGTCCAGCCACGCCGTACGCAGCAGGCAGCGGGCGTTCCGTTGCAGCAGCAATCACAGGCCCGCCGCGGCAGCATGGCGCACACCGCCGCGAGCTGACCGCACGGGCCCGGAATCAGCACACCGCCGTACCGCCGTCCTCCGCACCACAGGACCAGGTCCGGGAGCCGCACCACGCACGGGGCAGCCGGTAGTCACCATCACCGGCTGCCCCGTGCGCATGCGCGCCCTCCTGCGCACCGGTGCGCACGCCCCCGCACCCCTGCGTGTGACCGTTTCCCAGCGCGGCCGGGGCAAGGGGTGGCAATCTGCTGAGCAGTAGATACGCACAGCTACATAGCCGGAGGTGCCGTTTCCGTGCCGTCCAACGTCAATCCCACTGTCAGGCGACGCAGGTTGGGCCAGGAATTGCGCCGCCTGCGCGAACTCAAAGGCATGACGGCCGAGGAAGTCGCGGAGCGGCTGCTGGTGTCGCAGTCGAAGATCAGCCGGCTGGAGAACGGCCGCCGCTCCATCAGCCAGCGCGACGTCCGCGACCTCTGCGGGGTGTACGAGGTCGACGACCACCGCATCGTCGACTCGCTCATGCAGATGGCGAAGGACTCCCGCCAGCAGGGCTGGTGGCACGCCTTCGGGGACATCCCGTACAGCGTCTACATCGGTCTGGAGACCGACGCGGAGTCGCTGCGGGTGTACGAGCCGCAGATGATTCCGGGCCTGCTCCAGACCCGCGCGTACGCGGAGGCGCTGATCAACGGCGCGCTTCCCGAGGCCCCGCCGTCGGACATCGAGAAGCGCGTCAACGTGCGGTCGCGGCGGCAGGACCGGGTCAACGCGCCGGACAACCCGCTGCGGTTGTGGGCGGTGATCGACGAGTCGGCGCTGCGCCGGGTGGTCGGCGACAAGCAGGTGATGCTCGATCAGCTGGAGCACCTCGTCGAGCAGTCGCATCTGCCGCACGTCACCGTGCAGGTGCTGCCGTTCGAGATGGGCGCGCATCCGGGCATCAACGGCCAGTACGCGATCCTGGAGTTCCCGGACGCGGCCGACTCCAGCGTCGTCTACATCGAGGGCGTCACGAGCGATCTCTACCTGGAGAAGGCGCACGACGTACAGCGCTACAGCGTGATGTACGAGCACCTGCGGGCCCAGTCGCTGAACGTCGAGCAGACCAGGGAGTTCATCAGCAAGATCGCGAAGTCGTACACCAGCTGACGGCGGAACGTCGGCGGTTTCCGGACACGTGTGCCGCCGCCCGCAGGGGAACGCGGGGAAGCCTGAATGGGTGGGCGGCGGATAGTACACCGCCGCCCACCCATTCAGTAAGGTCAAACAGCGTAAGTCCATCCGGTCGGGTGAACGGCCATCTCATGGACGGGGCTTGGCGAGTAGCGTCGATCACGCCAATCGGAATCAGGTTGGTGCGACTCACCCAACTCTCTGAACCGGAGTGAACATGGCAATTCTTCAGGGTGCTACGGACACATGGACGAAGTCGTCGTACTCCGGGGGCAACGGCGCGTGCGTCGAGGTCAAGTCCCCGGTCCAGGACATCGCCGTGCGTGACTCGAAGGCCCCCGAGGGCCCCTCGCTCACCTTCGTCCCCGGCGCGTGGAACGCGTTCGTACGCGATGTGGCCGCCGGCACGGTCGACGCCTGATCACGCCCCACCGCGATACACCGCAGCACACGCACCACAGCAGTACCGCATCACCTGATGGAGCCCTCTCGACCGGTTCGCCGTCCTGGCCGAGGGGGCTCGGCTCTTCCCGGAACCCGTCGACCCCCGCAGCACCACGGCGACTCCGACGCCCCGTCCGTTCGCAGGCCGGGCGCGGGAGTTGTGCCACCGCCCCGGATGTTCTCCGGGTCCCCTACGCGCGCGGGTACCGGGCCAGCCAGCCCGGCGCGACGGCGGCAGGGGTGTGCAGGGCGGGCCCCTGGGTCATCTCCATCGCGAAGTCGTCGGCCAGCTGGAGGAGCGTGGCCCGCCCCTCCAGCTCCGCGAGCCAGGCCGGCGGCAACGCGGTCTCGCCGTGCAGCGCGCCCAGCAGCGCCCCGCAGACGGAGCCGGTGGCGCGGGAGGGACCGCTGTGGTTCACCGCGAGCCGCAGCCCGTGCCGGACGTCCTCGCCGACCAGCGCGCAGTACACACCGACGGACAGGACCTCCTCGGCGGCGTCGGTCGCCCCCAGCGCCTCGATCAGCGCGGGGCCGGGGATGCCCTGGCGCACCGAGCCGAGGGCCCGGCGCAGCCCCTCGGTCACCGGTTCGTGGCCGGGGCGTTCGCCCAGCAGGGCCAGGGTGTTCTGCACCGAGGCGTCCAGGCTCTCCCCGCGCGCCAGCCCGTGCACCAGGACCGCGAAGGCTCCGGCGGCGAGCTGGGCGGCGGGATGGCCGTGGGACTGGGCCGCGCATTCGACGGCCAGTTGCAGCACGAGACCCGGTTCCCAGCCGACCAGGAGCCCGAACGGGGCGGACCGGGTGAGCGCGCCCGCGTCCCTCGCGGTGGGGTTCTTCGGCCGGTCGAGCGTGCCCATGGTGGTGTCGCCGAAGCCGCCGAGGCATTCCCGGACGGGGGCGCGGCGGGCGTAGAGCCATTCCTCGGCGGCCAGCCAGCCGTTGTCCTCGCGCCGTTCGTCGGGTCCCCAGTGGTGCTGGGTGGCGGCCCACCGCAGATGGGCCCGGTGCACGTCGGTGGGCGGGTGCCAGGCTCCGATGTCGCGGCGGACCTGGGCGCGTATCAGGCCGTCGACGGTGAACAGGGTCAGCTGGGTGAGGGCGGTGACGGCGCCGCGTCTGCCGTGGGCGGGCACGTAGTCGGTGACTCCTTCGACACCGTGGGCCGCGCGGATCTCCTCCAGGTCGAGTCCGCTGACCCCGGCGCCGAGCGCGTCCCCGACGGCCCCGCCGAGCAGGGTCCCACGGACCCGGCTGCGGAAGTCCTGCTGCTCGGTCCGGCCCCAGACGGCCGTGGTCGCTGTGCTCACCCCGCCCCCTTCCCCGTCACCCCGTACTCGGCTGCGCGGGCCCGCTGCGGGCGACCGCGCAAGCACTGTAATCGAACGGGAACGGGCGGTAGAGGGGGCGACCGGAGTACGTACGGGTATGTCGACGGACGTCCCGCGAGTCGTTTTTGCGCGCGTCGTCTCCGACCGGGGACCCGGCGTCCGGGCGGTTCCTCCGGGGCAGCCCTCCCCGGAACTCCCGCACGCCGCGCACCCGCCGGGCCTAAGGCTCCCCGGTGGCCTCCAGCCGCTCCCGGTGCTCCCGCGCCCACCCGTACGACGGGTCCAGTTCCAGCGCCCGGTCCAGGGCCGCGCGGGCCTCGGCGAGGCGGCCCAGGGCCTCCAGCGCGAGGGCCCGGCTGCCGTGCGCCCAGGCGTAGTCGGGGTTCAGGGCGAGGGCCCGGTCGTAGCAGGCGACGGCCTCCCCGTACCGGCCCGTCGCCCGGTACACCTCGCCCCGCTCCCCCTCCGTGCCCGCCCGGCCGGGGGTCAGTTCCTCGGCCCGGTCCAGGTCCGCGAGCGCGCCCACCGGGTCGCCCAGGGCGGTGCGCACACGGGAGCGCCGCACCAGCGCCCACGCGTACTCCGGCCACAGCGCGATCGCCCGGTCGAAGTCGTCGAGCGCGTCCTCGTGGCGGCCGAGACCGTGGCGGACCAGGCCCCGGCTGCCCAGCGGCACCGCGTCGGACGGGTTCAGGGCGTGCGCCCGGTCCAGAACGGTCAGGGCCTCCTCCAGCCGGCCCATCCGCCGGTACGTCTCGCCCCGCTCCCGCACCGCCCAGGCCCAGGCGGGCGCGATCTCCTCGGCCCGGTCCAGGTCGGCGAGGGCCTCCTCGTAGCGACCGAGCGACCGCAGGATGACCGCCCGGCCCTGGTGGGCGCGTTCGCAGCGCGGGTCCACGGCGATCGCCCGCCCGTGGTCGGAGAGCGCCGCGTCCAGCTCCCCGGCCCGGAAGCGGTCCCAGGCCCGCACCACGAGGGCGGCCGCCCGGTCGCGGTCGGTCAGCTCGGCACGGGTCAGCAGGAGCCCGAGCGCGGCGGTGGGGCGGGGCCCGTGGTCGGTCACGGCGGCGAGCAGGTCGCGGCCCCACTCCCGCAGGACGGCGTCGTCGGCGTCCTCGCCCGCCTCCGCGATGATCTGGGCCCAGTGCCGGGCGCGGTACGGCCGCTGGTCGCACAGGGAGATCCCGGCGCGCAGGGCCTCGGGGAGCGCGGTCCGGGGGCGGGCGCAGAGCCGGTGGTAGAGCACTTCGAGGGCCGCCCGGCGCCACTGCTGCTCGGCCCACAGCCGTTCCGGGTCGATGCCCTCTCCCGCGGCGTCCCGGCGGGCCTCGAACGCCTCGGCCAGCCGGTCGTGCGTCGCCTTCCAGCGCTGGGGCGACCCGGTGCGCTGGAGCCGCAGCATCGGGGCCCGGACGACGGCGTGGTAGCGGGAACGGCCGGAGTGCCGCTCGGCGACGAACGGCAGCTCGTGCAGCCAGTTGTAGAGCTCCGGCACGGCGTACGGCCCGTCCTGCGGTGCGGCCACGGCGACGGCCACCAGGTCCTCGTCGAACCGGCGGGGCAGCGCGCAGGCGAGGGCCGCTGCCCGGCGGACCGGGTCGCTCTCGCCGGCCAGGAAGCGTTCGACGGCGGTGGCGTTCGCCTCACCGGCCGCGCCGGGGTTGGTGGCGAGGGTGGACACGAGGACGGGCAGCCCGCCGGAGAGCCGCAGCACCTCCCGTACGACGGGCTCCTCCACCACCCCGCGCCCGTGCAGGAGTTGGCGCGACTCGGCCTCGGTGAACGGCCCGAGCGGGACGTCCGCGACCAGGCGGCTCCGGTCGCCCCAGCGCACGGGGTCCAGGCGGCGCTGGCCGGCCAGGGTCAGGACGAGGTTGGCGGGCAGGTCGCCGTACCGCCCCGGCGTGAGCAAGTCCGACACCCATCGGTCCAGTTGGGGTGCGGTGCGTTCGTAGGTGTCCAGGAACAGGGCGACCCAGGGCACCGTGTCCGCGACCCGGTCGATCTCGGCGACGAACACCGGGCTGAGGACCCGTATCGGTTCCGCCAGCAGCCGGGCCTCCTCCTGGAGGCGCGCCCGCCCTCCGAACACCGCCCGCAGCCCGCCCGCTCCCCGCGCCAGGACCGCCGGGTCGATGCCTCCGGCCAGCGCCCCGACGACCGGTATCGCCCCTGCCGCGATCAGCCCGGCCTGCGCGGCGGCGAGCGCCCCGGCCGAGGGCCCTGCCGGGGAAGTCTCGTTGTCCGCCGCGAGCTGTCCGGCCGCCTCGTGGAGAGCCCGCCGGTAGATGTCGAGCAGCCGGTCGAGCGCTTTGAGCGGGTACCCCTGTTCGGCGAACTGCGCGGCGAAGGCGGCCAGTACGTCGGGGACGGAGTCGGCGCTCTCGTCGACCGATGCGGTGACCGCTCCGAACTCCGCTGCCGCTTCCCGCCATTCCCGTACGAGCGAGGTCTTGCCGACCCCGGCGTTGCCCCGCACATGGAAGACGAACCGGTGCCGGGAGTCTTCGGGTGGAAGCGTGAAGTTCCGTCGGTAGAGGTCGAGTTCGGATCGGCGCCCGACGAACGCGGCACGTCGCTGTCCTTCGACGATCTGCTGGAGGGAGAGGCGGCGGGGACTGGTCGGCGGCATGGGGTCAGTCTGTCAGCGGACGGTCACGTGCGGGAGCCGCCGCCCCCGACCGGTCGTCGCCTCGGGGCGGGTGGTGAAGACGTCCGTCAGGCCCAGGGGTCGAAGGGAATCCCGGCGGGCTTGGCGTTGGTGAGCAGGTTCCGGAAGCGGTTGTCCTTGTCGGTGACCTTGATGGTCGCCGCGCCGAAGTCGGCGTTCATGAGCTTGTCGCGCAACTGCGTGCTGGGGAAGCCGTTCCAGTCGACGATCGGGGGGTAGCGCCAGGTGCCGTAGTGGTTCTCCGGCGGCTCGTCGTTGCCGTTGGCGAGGCGGAAGAAGTGCGTACTCAAACCGTCCTTGTGGTAGACGGCCTTGGGGTGCGTGCCGTCGAACCGCACCTGGGAGCGCGGGTAGGTCCTCACGGTGCTGTGCTGGGTCGTGGAGACGTGTTCGACCTGGTGGGAGCCCTGGTCGACCCAGGAGATCACGTGCTCGAAGTCGTGGCGGTGGCCGCCGAGTCCGCTGCCGTGGACGGCCTGGTCCTTCTCGAAGTAGCTGGCGTAGACGATGCCGCACCAGCCGTTGTTGCACAGGGAGCGGGCGTACGTCTGGGAGTTGTCCAGGTCCCCCTGGTCCCGGCAACTGCCGTTGACCGCGCCGGTCGTCCTCAGTCCGGGTGCGAGGGTGCCGTCCGGCCCGATGGCGGGGGTGGCGTAGCAGCCGTCACCGTCGTAGTCGTATGCGGGCGAGAAGGTCTGTTCGTAACCGCCCGCGTTCTGGGGGAGGTTGCCCGGCGGATCGGCATGGGCCACGGAGGCGGCGCCGAGTACGAGGAGGCCGGCGGCGGCGAGGACGGTGGCGGTGCGGCCGACTCGTCGGCCGCGCAGGGGAAGGGGGCCGGGCGGGACGGCGGGCGGCCTGTCGCGGGCCGTGCGGGGGAAGACCGGCATCGGCGGGTTTCGCATGATGGATCGCTCCTGACTCAGCAGCACGTCATGGCAGGTGTGGCTCCCGCAAGGGTTGCCCAGGACATGACAGAAAGAAACGGACGACCGCCTCCCACCTGCCCGGCAGCACCGGACCGTCACCCGCCCGGCGAACGAATCGACGTACGGATGCACGGAGGACCCATGACAGAGGACGAGGGGACCGGGTGCGGGTGAGGGGGCGGCAGGACGTGGCCGTGCATCTGAGGGGGCGGCTCCCGAGCGCAGGGGGAGCGGCGGTGGCGGAGACCTGGACGCGCGGGGGCCGCACGCGAGGTCCGCTCACCCCTGTGAGGCGGCGATCGCGGCCGGCTTCCGGGCCAGGAAGGCGGCCACCGGCCGCTCCGCGCCCGCCTCGGGTGCTTGCAGCGTGCGTCCCGTGATCGTGAAGCCCGCCTGCTCCAGCAGCTCCGCGATCCGGTCCTCGGGCAGCCGGTAGCTGTCGAACGGGGCGGGGTCGCCGCCGTAGCCGTACGTGCGGTGCCGGTGCTCCTCGTCGCCCACGCGGGTGACGAGGAGCAGATGTCCGCCGGGGGCCAGTGCCCGGTGGAACTCCGCGTACACGGCGGGCAGTTCCACCGGTGGCAGGTGGTGCGTGGAGTAGAACGCCAGAACGCCGCCGAGTTCACCGCCGTCGGCCGTCAGCGCGGACATCGACCCGACATCGAACCGCAGCTCCGGGTGGGCGGTGCGGGCCAGTTCGACCATCCCGGGCGACAGGTCGATCCCGAACGCGGGCACGCCGAGCCCGGACAGGTACGCGGTCACCTTGCCCGGTCCGCAGCCCACGTCCACCACCGGCCCGAGCCGCGCCGACGTGACGAGTTCGGCGAAGGCGCCCAGGACGGCGCGGGAGAGGGGGTCCAGTGCGCCGGGGTCCTTCACCGTCCGGGCGTAGTCGGCGGCGACGGTGTCGTACGACCGCCGGATCGCCTCCAGGTACGCGTCCGGGCGCCTCTTCCCGTACGTGACCCCGCGCTCGGGCGGAGTCTCGTCCGCGTACCCGGCCACCGGCATCCCTTTCCCTTCCCTCGTTTCCCCGCCCGCTCTCAGCTCGGCAGCACCGGCAGCAGTTCCGGCAGGTGGCCGTCCGAAGCGGTGGCCGCCGCCACGCGTTCGGCCGGGACCTCGCCGTACAGCGTCGTCCGGGGGCGGGACGGGCGGCCCGCCAGCTCGGCGATGGCCACCAGGTCCTGGACGGAGCGGTACGAGCCGTAACTCGACCCGGCCATCCGGGAGATGGTTTCCTCCATCAGCGTGCCGCCCAGGTCGTTCGCGCCCGAGCGGAGCATCTCCGCCGCGCCCTCCGCGCCCAGCTTCACCCAGCTCGTCTGGATGTTGGTGATGTGCGGGTGGAGAAGGAGCCGTGCCATCGCCGTCACCGCGCGGTTGTCGCGGTCGGTCGGGCCGGGGCGGGCGATACCCGCCAGGTAGACCGGGGCGTTGGTGTGGATGAAGGGAAGGGTGACGAACTCCGTCAACCCGCCCGTCTCCTGCTGGAGCCGGGCCAGCGTACGGAGGTGGCCGAGCCAGTGCCGGGGCTGGTCCACGTGCCCGTACATCATCGTGGAGGAGGAGCGGAGGCCGACCTCGTGCGCGGTCCTGATGACCTCCAGCCAGGTGGCCGTGGGCAGTTTGCCCTTGGTGAGGACCCAGCGGACCTCGTCGTCCAGGATCTCCGCCGCCGTACCGGGGATGGAGTCGAGTCCCGCCTCCTTGGCGGCGGTCAGCCAGTCGCGGATCGACATCCCGGTGCGGGTCGCGCCGTTGACGACCTCCATGGGCGAGAAGGCGTGCACGTGCATGCCGGGGACGCGTTCCTTCACCGCCCGCGCGATGTCGAAGTACGCGGTGCCCGGCAGGTCCGGGTGGATGCCGCCCTGCATGCAGACCTCGACCGCGCCGACGTCCCACGCCTGTGCCGCCCGGTCCGCGACCTGGTCCAGGGAGAGGGTGTACGCGTCGGCGTCCGTACGCCGCTGGGCGAAGGCGCAGAAGCGGCAGCCGGTGTAGCAGACGTTGGTGAAGTTGATGTTCCGCGTGACGATGTACGTGACGTCGTCGCCGACCACGTCCTTCCGCAACGCGTCCGCGATCCGGCACAGTTCGTCCAGCGCCGGGCCGTCCGTGTGGAGCAGGGCGAGCGCCTGGTCGTCGGTGAGCTTCGTCGGGTCGTCGGCGGCCTGGCCGAGCGCCTGGCGGACGTCGCCGTCGATGCGGGACGGGACCATGCCGGGGGCCGCCGCCTCGCGGAGCGCCCCCCAGTCCCCGTACACCTCGTCGAAGTCGTCCCTGCGGTCGCCGGTGCGGCCCTCGGTGTCGATGGTGGCGTGCAGGTCGGTGCGGCCGGAGGCGGTGAAGCCCTCGTCCGGTTCCTGCCAGGGCAGTCCGGCCGGAATCGCGTCCTCGCGGGCGAGGCCCGTCTCCGGATCGGCCAGGGCGCGGACGTGCGGGAGGAGCCGGGGGTCGAGCCACGGTTCGCCGCGCTGGATGAACTCCGGGTAGATGGTCAGGCGTTCGCGGAGCCGGAAGCCCGACTCCGCGGTGCGCTCCGCCAGTTCGTCGATGTGCGGCCAGGGGCGCTCGGGGTTGACGTGATCGGGGGTGAGCGGCGAGACCCCGCCCCAGTCGTCGATCCCCGCGCCGATGAGGAGCGCGTACTCGGCGTCCACGAGGTTCGGCGGGGCCTGGATGCGGGCGGACGGGCCGAGGATGTGCCGGGCCACCGCGATGGCGGCGGCCAGCTCCTCCGACTCGGCGTCGGGCATCCCGCGCATCGCCGTGTCCGGCTTGGCACGGAAGTTCTGCACGATGACTTCCTGGATGCCGTGGTAGGCGCGGGCCGTCTTCCGCAGCTCGAAGAGGGAGTCGGCGCGCTCCTCGTACGACTCCCCGATCCCGATCAGGATGCCGGTGGTGAACGGCACGTTGGAACGTCCCGCGTCCTCCAGCACCCGCAGCCGTACGGCCGGTTCCTTGTCCGGGGAGCCGTGGTGCGGCCCGCCGGGCTCGGACCACAGGCGGGTCGCCGTCGTCTCCAGCATCATCCCCATCGAGGGGGCGACCGGCTTGAGGCGCTGGAGGTCGGTCCACGTCATCACACCGGGGTTGAGGTGGGGCAGCAGGCCCGTCTCCTCCAGGACCCGGATCGCCATCGCCCGTACGTACGCGAGCGTGTCGTCGTACCCCTCCGCCTCCAGCCACTCCCGCGCCTCGGGCCAGCGGTCCTCGGGGCGGTCCCCGAGCGTGAACAGCGCTTCCTTGCAGCCCATCGCCGCGCCCTCGCGGGCGATCGTCAGCACCTCGTCGGGCGACAGGAACATGCCGTGCCCGGCACGGCGGAGCTTGCCGGGCACGGTGACGAAGGTGCAGTAGTGGCACCGGTCGCGGCAGAGGCGGGTGAGCGGGATGAAGACCTTGCGGGAGTAGGTGATCACACCCGGTCGGCCCGCGGCCTCCAGTCCCGCGTCCCGCACCCGGGCCGCGGAGGCCGCGAGGTCCGTCAGATCGTCGCCGCGCGCCTGGAGCAGGACGGCGGCCTCGGTCACGTCGAGCGCGACACCGTCACGGGCCCGTTTGAGTGCGCGCCGCATGGCGTTGGTGGTCGGGCGTCCGCTCTGAGGATCGGGATCGGTCATGAACCGAGCATACGAGCGAGGCGTGCGCGCCGGACGGGCGCATCGGTCCGGGACCGGGCCCGGACCTGCTCGTTCCGGTACGACCGTGCCCCGCGCGGGGGCCGCACGGACCCCGGCGCGAGCCGGCTGCGCGGCCCGGCGCGGACCGCCGATGCCCCCGCTCTCACCCCTGGCTCACCCGTGCGGGCCGACTCACCCGGAGGGTCGGCCGCCCACGGCGTTCGCACGCCTAAGGTCGGGACGATGATGGAAACGATCGTCCTCGGCATCGGCGAAACCCTCGTACGCGACGACCGGCGGTGGTCCTCCTGGGCCGGCTGGCTCGGCGTTCCCCCGCACACCCTCAGCGCCCTGGTGGGCGCGGCCGTCGCCCAGGGCCGCGACGCGACCGACGCGTTGCGCACCCTGCGGCCCGACATGGACGTCGAGGAGGCCGGCCGGGCCCGCGCCGCCGCCGGACGCGGGGAGCACCTCGACGAGTCGGACCTGTACCAGGACGTCCGTCCCGCGCTCGGCGAACTGCGGGCGGCGGGCTTCCGGGTCGTGGTGGCGGGCAACGGCACGGTCCGGGCCGGGGAACTGCTGCGGGCGCTGGACCTGCCCGCCGACCTGGTGGTCACCTCGGCCGAGTGGGGCGTGCGGAAGCCGGACCCGGCGTTCTTCGCCCGCGTGGCCGAGGCGGCCGACGCGCCTTCGGAGGCGACCCTGTACGTGGGCGACCACCCGGCCGACGACCTGTTCCCGGCCGCCGCGGCGGGGCTGCGGACGGCGCACCTGCGGCGGGGACCGTACGGGCACTGGTGGGCGGACCACCCGGACGTGGTGGAGGCGGCGGACTTCCGCGTCGACGCACTGACGGAACTGGCGGGGCTGATGGGGCCGGTGGGGCGGGCCGGGGCGGATACGGCGCGCGCTCCGGGGGCCGCGAGGACGGCGAATGCGGCGGAGGCAGCGGGGACTTCGCGGGAGGGCGCCCGGCGCGGGGCGTTGCGGTCGGTGCGGTAGGGACAGGAGATGCGCGGGGCCAGGGGTACCGCGCCGGCCGTCGTGGCCGGGCCTCCGGGGCGGCGGAAGCACGGTTCGCCGGGTTGCCGCCTGCCGTAGCCGCAGGACAGGCGGCGGACGGCAGGCGGCGGACGACTGGCGGCGAGCACCGGCCGGCAGACGGAGAACAGCAGCCCGTAGACGGCAATCCGTCAGCTGCGGTCGGCAGTCGGCAGTCGGACGAACGGCTCAGTCCCGCAGAACGGCCTCCATCACGCTCTTCGCGATCGGCGCGCCGAGGCGGCCACCGGAGATGTCGGAACGGGAGATGTCCATGTCCGTCGGGTCGATGAACACCGCGACCGCGACCGAGCGGCCGTCGTCCTTCTTGCCGTAGCTGACGAACCAGCCGTACGGGACCTCGTCGCGGACGTTCACGCCGCGCTGGGCGGTGCCCGTCTTGCCGCCGACCGTCACACCGTCGATCAGGGCGCGCTGGGCGCTGCCCTCCTTCGCGGTGTGCTCCATCATCTCCTGGACCTTCTTCGCGGTCTCCGGCGAGACGGCCTGGCTCATCTCCATCGGCTCGTTCTTCTCCAGCGTGGAGAGGTCCGGGCCGCGCAGTTCGTCGACGATGTAGGGCTGCATCAGCTTGCCGTCGTTGGCGAGGGCCGCGGTGACCATCGCCATCTGCATCGGGGTGCTGGTCAGGCTTCCCTGGCCCATGCCGGTCAGCGCCGTGCCCGGCTTGTCGAGCTTCGGCGGGTAGAGGCTCTTCGTGGCGAGCATGTCGCCGAACTCGTCCGCGTACACGTCCTCGTTGAAGCCGAACTTCTCCGCGGTCTCCCGCATGCGGTCCTCGCCGAGTTCGGACGCCGCGTCCAGGAAGACGTTGTTGCAGGAGTACTGCATGGCGGTCTTCATCGACGCCTTGTTGCAGACCGCGTCGCCCGCCTCGCTGCCGATCTTGTTCGTGGAGAGCGGCAGGGGGTAGGGCGAGACGGCGTCCGTCCGGGCGTCCACGTCGGTGACCACGCCGTGCTCCAGCGCCGCGGCGGCCGTGAGGATCTTGAAGGTGGAGCCGGGCGGGTAGGTCTCGCGCAGCGGGCGGTTGGCCAGCGGCTTGCTCTTCTTCTTCTCCAGGGCCGTGAAGCGGTCGCTCTCCTCGAACGAGATGCCGGCGAAGACCTCGGGGTTGTAGGAGGGCGTGGAGACCAGCGACAGCACCTTTCCGGTGCGCGGGTCCAGGGCGACCACCGCACCCCGCGCGCCCAGGTCCGTCAGCCCCTTGTAGGCGGCCTTCTGCGCCTTGGCGTCGATCGTGGTGATCACGTCGCCGCCGCGCCGGGGCTGCCCGGTCAGGACGTCCTTGGCGTGCCGGAAGGCGAAGCGGTCGTCCTGGCCGCTGAGCACGCTGTCGTACGTACGCTCCAGCAGCGAGGTGCCCCGCGACTGGGAGGCGTACCCGGTGACCGGCGCGTACATCGGGCCGTCCTTGTTGGTCCGGCGGAACGCGTAGTCGCGGCTGTCGGTCTCCTTCGACCCGGTGATCGCCTTGCCGCCGACGATGATGTCGCCGCGCGGGGTCGAGAACCGTTCGAACCGCACGCGGGCGTTCTTCTCGTGCTGGGCCAGCTCCTGGCGGTCGACGTGCTGGAGCCAGTTCGCCCGCAGCAGCAGGGCCAGCACCAGCAGCCCGCAGAAGATGGCTATGTGCCGCAACGGCCTGTTCATTCCACTCCCCACCCGGGCGGGCCCCCGGTCCGCGCGACGTTCCGCCCGACGACCGGGCCCGCGTATGCGATCCCGGTGATTAAGGATGCCTTGTACGCGCCCCCGGTTGCACCGGCGGCCCCCACGCGGGGGTGGGTATGACCCTCCTCACAGGTACGCGGCGTAGGCGTCCAGCGCCCGCAGGACCTCCGGCTCGTCCGCCGGGGGCAGCTGGAGCACGACTTCCCCGATGCCCAGCTCGGCGTAGTGGGCGAGCTTGCCGGGGGTGGGCCGGACCGCGTACGGCACCACGTGGAGGTCTTTCGGGTCGCGCCCGGCCTCCTCCCAGACCGCCCGCAGCTTCGGCAGGGACTCGGAGAGCCCCCGGCCCCCGATGGGCAGCCAGCCGTCCGCGTACTCCGCGATGTGCGCGAACAGCTTCGGGCCCGCTCCGCCGCCGATCAGCGTGCGCGGCCCGTTGACCGGGCCGCGCGGCCGCCGGCACGGCTTCGGGTGCGCCTCGCTCGGCTGCACCGAGCCGAACGCGCCCTCGTACCCGGTCGGTTCGTCCGCCCACAGGGCCCGCATCAGCGCCATCCGGTCCCGGACCCGGTCCCGGCGCGTCGGCCACTCCACCCCGTGGTCGGCGGCCTCCTCGACGTTCCAGCCGTAGCCGACGCCGAGCGTGAACCGGCCGCCCGAGAGATGGTCCAGGGTGGCGGCCTGCTTCGCCAGGACGATCGGGTCGTGCTGGGCGACCAGGGTGATGCCGGTGCCCAGCGCCAGCCGCTCGGTGACGGCCGCCGCCTGCCCCAGGGCGACGAAGGGGTCGAGCGTGCGGCCGTACTCGCGGGGCAGCTCACCGCCCGCCGGGTACGGCGTGCTCCGACTCACCGGGATGTGCGTGTGCTCGGGCAGATACAGCCCGCCGAACCCGCGCTGCTCCAGCTCGCGGGCGAGCCTGACCGGGGTCACCGTCTCGTCGGTGAGGAAGATCGTGGTGGAGATCCGCATCGAGAACACCTCGTAACACCTCCGGGGTCCGGGTCCTTCTGTACATCGTCGTCCCGCGCGTACGCGCCGTCCTGCACATCGTCGTCCTGTGTATACGGCGCTCCAGCGTGTACGGGGGCCGTCTCCGCGGCGCCCATCGTGCACGCCGTCCGTCTCCACGCCGTCCCTGCGCTTCACCGACGTAAGCCGTACGTCGGCGGAAGCCGGGACCGTGGGGGCATGAACAGCGACCGCGAACCGCGTACACCGGACCAGCCGCCGTCCCTCTCCCCGCCCTCTCCTCCTCCCTCGTCCTCGCTCCCTCTTCTGCCCGCGACCACCCGGCGCAGCCTCCTCGCCGGGGCCGCCACCGCCGGATGGACGGCGGCGGCCATGAGCTTCGCCCACGCCGAGGACCGCCCGGAGAACGGGACCGGGACCGGGAACGGGAACGGAAGGGGCAGCGACCCCGACCGCACCTGGACCCTGAGCGGGACGCTGCCGCCCGGATCGCCGGACTACGTCTACCTCCCCGTCGACGTGCCGTCCGGGGTGGCCGAGATCGGCGTCTCCTACACGTACGGCAGACCGCCCGTGCCGCCCGGCACGCAGGGCAACGCGCTCGACATCGGCCTCTTCGACGAGCGCGGCACGGCGCTGGGCGGTCGCGGCTTCCGGGGCTGGTCCGGCGGGGCGCGCACCTCGTTCTTCGTCCGCGCCGACGCCGCCACCCCCGGCTACCTGCCCGGTCCCGTACGCCCCGGCACCTGGCACATCGCCCTGGCCCCCTACACCGTGGCGCCCGAGGGCCTTCGTTACGAGGTGACCGTCACGCTGCGCTTCGGGGAGGCCGCCCGCACCCCCGCGCCGGTCCATCCGCCCGAGCGGGTCAAGGGGCGTGGCCGTGCCTGGTACCGGGGCGACTGCCACCTCCACTCCACGCACTCCGACGGGCGGCGCACCCCGGCCGAGGTCGCCGCCGCCGCGCGGGCCGCCGGGCTCGACTTCATCAACAGCAGCGAGCACAACACCACCTCCGCGCACGCCGCATGGGACGGGCTCTGGGGCGACGACCTGCTGATTCTGACCGGCGAGGAGATCACCACCCGCACCGGGCACGTGCTGGCCGTCGGCACCGACCCCGGCGTCTTCATCGACTGGCGCTACCGGGCCCGCGATCAGCGCTTCGGGCGGTACGCGCGCCAGGTGCGCCGGGCCGGCGGGCTCGTCGTGCCCGCCCACCCGCACGCCACTTGCATCGGCTGCGCGTGGAAGTTCGGCCTCGCCGAGGCGGACGCGGTCGAGGTGTGGAACGGCCCCTGGACCCCGGACGACGAGGTCGCCCTCGCGGAGTGGGACAACGCGCTGGGGGCCTCCGTACGGAACGCGGGCGACGGTCCGGGGCGCTGGCTCCCCGCGATGGGCAACAGCGACGCCCACCGCGAACCGGACCGGGTCGGCCACCCGCAGACCGTCGTCCTGGCCGAGTCGCTGTCGCGGCGGGCCGTCCTCGCGGGCATCCGGGCGGGCCGGTCCTACCTCGCGGAGTCCGCCGCCCTCTCCCTCTCCTTCGGCGTGACGGACGGGCGCGGCAGGCACGCGGGCATCGGGGAGCGGCTGCGGGTGGCGGCGGACGCGCCCGTGACCGTACGGCTGGAGGTGTCGGGCGCGGCCGCCGACTGCACGGTGCGCCTGGTCACCGATCAGGGGGTGCTGCTGACCGCCCCGCTGCCCGGATCGGGGGCGGGCGTGGTGGAGTGGCGTACGACGCCCGCCCACGGCGCGTACGTACGCGCCGAGGTCCGGCACGCTCCGACCGTGCCGGGGCTGCCGGGCGCGTTCGCGGCGCTCACCAACCCGGTGTTCCTCGACGCGGAGGACGGCGTGGCGGCCACCGCGGGGCACGCCGCGGGTGCTGGTACGGAGCACTGAGAAACGGGAAGGGTCCAAGCACGCGCGGCGGCGGCCGGGCGGGGAGGAGCGGGCATGGGGTCGGCACCACGCAGGGGACCGGGGCTGGGGTACTTCCTGCTTCCGGCGGGCGGCGCGCTGAGCCTGACCGGTGTGATCACCGGCAACAGCACGTCGGTCGGTCTGAGCTGGATCATGTGGGTGCTGAGCATTCTGCTGCTCCTGGGAAACCGTTCGCGCCGCCCGGCCGACCCGCGCGAGCTGGCGGCGGCCGCCGCCGCCGGGGACGCGCGGGCGGTACGGGGGCTGCGCACGCTCGCCCTGGCCGCACGCGCCGAGGGGCGTCCCGCGGCGGCCGAGCGGATGCTGCGTCAGGCGGTGGAGGCGGGGGACGTGGAGTCGATGTGGGAGCTGGGCCGCCTGGTCGAGCAGCGCGAGGGCCTGACGGAGGCGGAGCCGTGGTTGCGGATGGCGGCGGACCACGGCCACCCGGTGGCGAAGCGGCTGTTCCGCCCGGGTGGCGCACTGCACCCGGACGGGGCGGGGCCGACGGGATAGGACCAGGCTGGGGGCCCGTCCGCGTACGGACCGTCCGAGGCCGGGCCCGTCCGGGGCAGGGTCCGTCCGGGGCAGGGTCCGTCCGAGGCAGGGTCCGTCCGAGGCAGGGTCCGTCCGAGGCAGGGCGGCGCGGGCCAGGGCGGCGCGGGCCAGGGCGGCCCGGCCCTTCCGCCGGGTGCGTTGCTCCGGCATACG
The DNA here is from genome assembly GCF_030817475.1 of Streptomyces sp. V2I9. Taxonomy (NCBI): domain Bacteria; kingdom Bacillati; phylum Actinomycetota; class Actinomycetes; order Kitasatosporales; family Streptomycetaceae; genus Streptomyces; species Streptomyces sp. V2I9. The sequence goes on from NZ_JAUSZJ010000002.1 coordinate 2,742,461, forward strand.
AGTTTCCGCGCCGGCCTCGTCGGGAACACCGTCTTCGCCGCGCCCGTCGGGAACGCAGGCCGGGACCGCGAGCCTCCGGGGGACGAAACACGCGTCCGCCACGGCCGGGAAGGCCCCCGCGGCCCCCACCGTCCACCCACCCCCCGGTCGGCGGCAGGATCCAGCCACTCCCCAGTCATCGAAATTCAGGTTAGCCTCACCTAAAGAAACTCTCTGGTAGTGGGCCGCGAGGCCGGGGCGAGGCAGGAGACACACCGTGGGGCACGGCTGGGAAGGCGTCGTTCTCAAACTGTTCCGGGGGCGTGACTTCACGTTCACGGTGACCGGCACGGAGCAGGTCACCGACCGCTTCCGGCGGGTGCACATGACCGATGGCGGGCTGCTCGCCGCGACCGGCGGGGCGCACCCGACGATGTGGGTGCGGTTGTGGTTCGAGAAGGACGGCAAACCGCACCAGCGCGCCTACACCCTGGTCGATCCGGACCCGGAGGCCGGCACGTTCAGTCTGGAATTCGCCCTGCACGAGGGGCCCGCGTGCGCCTGGGCTCGGGGGGCGAAGGCCGGCGACACGATCGACGCGACGCTCCAGGGAACCGGCTTCACGCTGCCCGACCCCGCGCCCGCGCGGCTCTTCGTGATCGGGGACGCGGCGGCGCTGCCCGCGATCAACTCCCTGCTGGACGCGATCCCGCGGACCCCGGCGACCATCTGGTTCGAGACGGCGCACGAGGAGGACCGGAAACTGCCGTTCCGCCTCGACGAGGCCCACCACACCCTGCACCCCGTGGAGCGCCGCGACGCGGGAGCGCACCTCGTCACCGAGGTGAAGGCGGCCCTGCCGGGGCTGCTGGGCGAGGACCGCTCGGACGCGTACGTCTGGGTCGCCTGCGACACGGCGACCACCCGGACCCTGTCGGCGTACCTCCGCAAGGAGCTGGGACTGCCCAAGGACCGGGTGAACGCACTGGGTTACTGGCGGCCCTAGCGAGGCGGCGGAAACGGCGGGCGCCGATGAGTTCGACGGCCGGTGGCGGTCATCAACGGCAGGCAGGAGGAACGAACCTCTCCGGCCATCCGGTACGTACGACCAGCAGAGCGAGGGAACAGCCATGACGGCCTCCACCGACGACACCACCGCTCCCCGGGACGGGATCACCGGCCTCGGGGTCATCCTCGGCAGCACGGACTCCGACGCCCTGATCGCCTGGTACCGCGCCGCGCTGGAGCCCCTGGGCGCACGCTGGGCGGAACACCTGCTGCTGGTCGGTCCCGGAGCGATCATCGGCTTCGACCAGCGGGACGACGTCGCGGACCGGGCGGCCGAGCCGGGCCGGCAGCTGATCAACCTCACCGTGCGGGACATCCGGGCGGCCGAGAAGCACCTGAACTCCCTCGGGGTGACGTGGGTGCGCCCGGTCGAGGAGGTCGGGGGCGGCTGGTTCTTCTCGACGCTCGTGGACCCGGTGGGCAACTACCTCCAGATCCTCCAGGGCCCGGAAACGGCCTGACAGCACGGCTCCGGACGGAGCGCGGCAGCCGCTCCCCCCGGGCGGCCCGTACCAGCGCGGCGACGACGTCCCGCCACGCGGCGTCATCGGTGCAGTCGGTCCGGATGACGAGCGGCGCCCACTCGTCATCCCGAACGATCTCCGGCAGCCCGTCCACGATCCGCGCCCCACCTTCCACGATCCGTGCCCCGGCCTCGACGGTCTCCGCGACCCCTCGGCCTTCCACTCGGACCTTCTCACGCGTCACTGACAACCGCCCGCCCCGGAGAACCCCGGCCTCCCGGACCTCGGCTCGATCGGCGCACGGACCGCGCGCCGGCTGATCCGCGCGCTCCGGTTCTGACCGGTAGTCTGCGGACCCGCACATGCCGGGCCTGCCAGGGCGGGCCCGCCGACGGGACGAGGTGGGCGCGTAGAGCGCATCGGTGACGAGGAATCGGTGGCGGGCCGCGGGCACTCGGTGGTGGACGCGCTCAGGGCCGCCGGGTGGCGGCCGGGGCGGTGGATCGACACCACCGCCTGGACACGGCAGTTGGTGGCGGCGGGGTTCACGCTCAACGACCGGGCGGGCCCTGTGTGGGCGGAGTTCGGTGGTCTGACGATCAGGAGCGCTCCGGCTCGTGTCCCGGCCTCGTCGCTGCGGCTGGACCCCGTGGACGCCTGTATCGACGCGGCTGAGGAGGCCTGGAGGATGAGCCGCTGGTTCGGGGAGAACCTCTCTCCGCTGGGCATGTGGTCGATCCAGTACCGGGCGTACGTGGGGGCGAGCGGGCAGGTCATCGCCGTGGGAGCGGGTTTCCAGTGGCGGCTCGGCGCGAGCTTCGCGGAGGCGCTGAGCTACGTGGTGGAGGGCGACGGCGGCGTCCATCGCACCGAGCGGGCGGCCTGGTGGTGACGTCCGTCCCCGCCCCGCGCTCCCACCCCGGGTTCTGCCGTCACGCCTCCGCGTCGCCCCACTCCTCCACGGCCACCTCGTCGCCCACCGACAGCCTGCCCGGCCGCGTCACGGCGAACTTCGCGCCGAACACCACGCCGCCCCACGACGCCCGGCGGTAGTCCGCCAGCGTCCGCAGCGGCTCCGGGCCGCCCCGTGCCCCGGCCTCCTGGTCGACCAGGGTGACCGCGCAGCGCACGGCGAGCTTCGTGTACCCGAGCCCGGCCGTGCCGATGGCCGCGCGGCGGATGCGGTCCTCGGCGTGCGGTTCCGTCGCCCAGTCCGCGGCCCCGTCCTCCGCCCCGTGCCCCTCGGGTGCGCCGCCGACGACGATGTTCGGGCGGAAGCGGTCCAGGGACAGCGGCGCCGCGCCGCGCTCCGCCAACCGCGTGCTCAGGTGGGCGAGGGAGGCGCGGGAGAGCAGGTGGACGGCGCTGCTGTCGGCGTAGCCGGACGTGCCGGGGGTCAGGCCGTCGGTCTTCCGGTCGTGCTCCGGCGGCACGCGGACCAGGCGGCTCGGGACGCCGAGGAAGTCCGAGAGCCAGGCGGCGGCCTCGTCGCCCTGGTCGATGCCCTGGTACGTCACCCCGAACAGGTCCACGTCGCGCCGGGGCGCGGAGGTGGTGACGTCCACGTGCACCTCCCCGTGCCCCGCCCCGCCGCCGCTCCCCGCATCGGCAGCGGCCGAGGACGCGGACGCGGCGGAGGGGGAAGCGGCGGAGGGGGAGGCGAGCACGAGCCGGCTGCCGTCCGCGCTGATGGTGGGCCGGACGAGCGCGAGGCGCGGGTCGCGGCGCTGGGTGCGGTGGACCCCGTCCACGCCGACGACCATGAATGTGCGGTCGTGCGCGAGACCGGCCGGGGTCAGCCGCGCGCTGCTCACGGACGTTCCCGCGCACCCCTTGACGGGATAGGTGATCAGATCGACGACCGTGGCCATGCGGCCTCTCCTTCGTGACGCCCCGCCCGCGCATCCGCTGCCGCCGGGCCCGTACAGCAAGAGTGCCAGGTGGCCCGGACGGTGATCGACGGGGTGGGCGCCGGGCCGGGAGAGGCCGTCACCGGGCTCGCGTCAGCAGTTCGGGATCACCGTCCCGTTGTTGTCGCGGGCCTCGTCGTTGCCCCACCGGGAGAGGTAGTACGCCGAGACGTACGCGTTGCGCCCGTTCTTGCCCGCGTACACGACGTCCAGGTCGGTGCGCAGCCACCAGTGGTTGAACTGGGTCGCCGTGCCGACCCGCGCGCCCCACACCTTGCAGTACACGTAGTTCGTGCCGGCCTTGAGGATGCCCTGTGCGTCCACCGCGTCGGCGGCGGCGTAGCCGGTGGCGTCGGCGAAGGTGTCGACCCAGAACTTTCCGGCTCCGCTCCCGCAACCGTTGTCGCTGGTCAGGTACTTGCTGTAGTACGAGCCCGGATACGGCGCGAGCGAGCGGCCGTTGATCACGATGGTCTGGCCGACTCCGTTGTACAGCTGCTCGTAATGGATGTGCGCGCCGGAGCTGTTCCCGGTGGAGCCGGCGGTCCCGATCTGCTGGCCCTGGGCGACCTGTGCCCCGTGGGCGACGGAGAACGCGGCGAGGTGGAAGTAGTACGTCTTCCAGCCGCCGCCGTGTTCGATCGCGATGTAGTTGCCCGCGCCGCTCGGCTGGGAGTAGCGGTACGCCGTCCCCGCGGCCGAGGCGAGGACCGGGGAGCCCGCGGTGCCCCCGCCGTCGGTGCGGACGAAGTCGAGGGCCTGTCTGACCTCGGCGGAGTGATGGCTGTAGGTCCACTGCTGGCCGCAGGCGTACGGCGCTTTGAAGTTCGGCGCGGCCGCCGCGGGACTGGCGGCGGCGGTGACGGTGAGCAGCCCTCCGAGGAGCGCGAGCAGGGCCAGGAGACAGGTGCGGGGTGAGCGCATGGGAATCCTTCGGGGTCGGAGCCGTACCGTTCCGGTGGCGGTGCTGGTGACGAAGTGCCCGTGGATCTACGCGGGTTGAGCGGTCACCAGAATGCCGCAGCTTCGGCACGCGCGACAGACCTCCGCCGACCCGGTGGGCCCTTCCCCGGACCGGAGGACCGGCGTGTCCTTTACGGACGCCCCTCGTTCGCATACGCGGCCCGATGTCGATCCGTACCCGAGAATTCCTGCCCCCGTGCCGATGCCGACGTCGCCGCCGAACGCGCCTGAACCGCCGGGGGCAGCCCTGCACCAGGTGAGAGCCCGAGGAGGCTGGAGAACATGTCCGACGCGAAGGATTCCGGGACGCCCCCGGCCCCCGCCCCGCCCGCGCTTCCGGCCCCGGCCGCGGTGGAGGGGTCGGGGATCGCGTACTCCCGCTCCCTGCGCTTCTGGCTGGACCCGGCGAACCTCGCGGAGAAGCTCCGGCAGGCGGGGCCCGTCGTCAGGACGAGGACCGGCCCGGCGGTCGCCTTCCAGATGAACGACCCCGCGCTCATCCGGAAGGTCGGGAGCACGGAGGACGTCTTCCAGTTCTGGGGTACGGACCCGTGTCTCAAGGAGGTCGGCGGCCGGGGGCTTCCCGGAGCCGAGGGCCGGGTCCACCGGGAGCGGCGCGCGGTGATGCGGCCGGCACTGGCGGCTCCGCGCCTGACGGAGCTGGGTACGTCGGTCCGGGCCCGGACCCGGCGTCTGCTGGCCGAGATCCCCTCCGACCGCCCCGTGGACATGCGGTTCGAGATGGGCCGCCTCGCGTCCGGGCTCATCGTGGAGTCCGTGCTGAACAGCACGTTGTCCTCGGAGACCCTGTCCGCGCTGGCCCGGTCGCGTTCCGCGTTGTCGGCCGGGATGATCTGGAAGTACACCCTGTCCCCGTGGCCGTGGCTGCCCGCGCCACGGCAGCGCGCCTTCCGCCGTGCGGCCGCGCTGCTCGACCGGGCCACCCGCGAGGTGTACGAGAACCACCGCCCCGATCCGGACGGCGGTGACGTCGTCTCCCTGCTCAAGCGCGCCTCCGGCGGCGATCGGGAGAAGGTGCTGCACGATCTGTACGCGCTGCTGCTCGCGGGCATCGAGACCACCACCGGGACGCTCGCCTGGTCCTGCTACGAGCTGGGCCGCCACCCCGGCCACCAGGAAGCGCTCCGGGCCGAGGCCGACGCCGTGCTCGGTGCGGACGGCTCCGCCGATGCCGTCCGTGCCGAACTCCTGCCCCGCGCCGCCGGCTTCATCACGGAGATCACGCGCGTCCACGGTATTCCGTTCCTGGTCCGCCGCACCCGTCACGCCACCTGTCTGGGCGGGCAGACCGTGCCCGCCCGTGCGGTGGTGACCCTGCCGCTCGGGGCGCTGCGCCGTGATCCGGACCGCTATGCGCGGCCGGACGAGTTCGACCCGCTGCGCTGGTCGCCCGACGCGCAGCCGCCGCTCTCCCCCGCCGCGGTGTTCGCCTACGGGCTGGGGCCGCGCTACTGCCCCGGCGCGGCGGTGGCCGACATCCTGGTGCCCGTCGCGCTGGCGAGCCTCGTCCACGCACGCACCCTGCGCATGGCCCGGCCCGGCAGGAAGGTCCGGGTCAGCCTGGAGCTCACCCCCACCCCCAAGGGCCTGTCGATGGTCGCCGCACCCCGCGAGCCGCAGCCCGGCCGCGCCGGGGCGGTGCCGTCCCGGACCGGCCCCGACGAGCACACCGCCCCCGACCCGCGCCCCTGACCGGCGGCGATCGGGGTGGCCGGCCGGCCACCGGGACCTGTACGCCCGCCGAGGCCCCCTTGGGGCGGCCTGACGCCACCCGCGACCATCCTCCATGTAGTACCATGTACTACATGGAGACCACGGCCCGCGAGTTCAACCAGAAATCCTCACAGATCCTCGCTGCGGCGGCACGCGGCGAGAGCATCACCGTCACCAAGAACGGCACCCCTGTGGCGCGCGTCGTTCCCATCACCGACAACGACATTCCTCCTTACCCCACCGACCCGATGGGCGCCATAGACCTCCCCGACCTCGCCCTGCCCGACCTCACGGACGAGGACATCGAGCACACACTCAAGGGGATGGGGGCGTGAGCCTGACCGCCATTGCCGACACCAACGCTCTCTACCGGCTCCTCGATCCACGACTCACCGGTCACGAAGCGCACAAGAAGGCACTGTCGACGATCAGCCACTTGATCGTCTCTCCGTTCATCCTTGCCGAGCTGGACTATCTGATCACCACCAAGGCAGATGCCGGCAAAGCTCTGGCAGCAGCACGCTTCATCGAGCGCAACGCAGCCACTCGCCGGTTCGAGATCCCCTCCGTCGGGGCGCATCTGAGTGCGGCGATCGCCGTCGCGGAGGGGTACGCCGATGTGGACGGCGGCAAGGGCATCGGACTTGCGGACGCGATGAACGTCGCCCTGGCCGCCGCGTACCGTACCGAGGTCGCCTTCACCTCGGACCGCCACTTCCGCATGGTCCGCCCCCTGACCGGCCACAAGGCATTCCGGTTGCTCCCCGAGGACCTGTGACGAGGGTGCTGACCGCCACGGCGCCGCTCACTTCCGGTACAACTCCTCGATCTCCGCCGCGAAGTCCCGTGCTATCGCGTCCCGCTTCAGCTTCAGCGACGGGGTCAGGTGGCCCTTCTCCTCCGTGAAGTCCACCGGCAGGACCGTGAACTTGCGGATCGACTCCGCGCGGGAGACGAGGCGGTTGGCCTCGTCCACCGCCTTCTGGAGCGAGGTGCGCAGCTCCTCGTCGTGGATCAGGTCCCGCATCGGGACGTCCTGCTTCTTGGTCATCTGGCGCCAGTGCTGGATGCCGTCCGGCTCCAGGGTGATCAGCGCGGTGATGAACGAGCGGTTGTCGCCGACCACCATGCACTGGCTGATCAGGGGGTGGGCGCGCAGCCAGTCCTCCAGCGGGGCCGGGGTGACGTTCTTGCCGCCCGAGGTGATGATGATGTCCTTCTTGCGGCCCGTGATCGTCAGGTAGCCGTCCTCGTCCAGCGCGCCCAGGTCGCCCGTGGGGAACCAGTCGTCGGGCAGGAGGGCGGGGGTCACCTCCGCCCGGTCGCCGTCCCAGTACCCCCGGAACACCTGGCCGCCCTTGAGCATCACCTCGCCGTCCTCCGCGATGCGCACCGCGTTGCCGGGCAGCGGCCAGCCCACGGTGCCCAGGCGGGGTTTGAGCGGCGGGGTCACCGTGTGGGCGGCCGTGGTCTCCGTGAGCCCGTACCCCTCGAAGATGCTGATGCCCGCGCCCTCGTAGAACGCGGCGAGCCGGCGGCCCAGCGGGGAGCCGCCGCAGATCACGTACCGGACCTTGCCGCCCAGCGCCGCCCGGATGCGGCGGTAGACGAGCGGGTCGTAGAGGGCGCGGGCGGCGCGCAGCCCGAGGCCGGGCCCCGGACCCGTACCGTGTTCGGCGGCCTCGACCGCCTTGCCGTAGCGCTGCGCGATGCGGGCCGCCCGGTCGAACGAGGAGGCCCGGCCCATCTTCTCGGCGGTCGCCCGGCCCGTGTTGTAGACCTTCTCCAGGACGTACGGGATGGCGAGGAGGAAGGTCGGGCGGAAGCCCGCCAGGTCGGCCAGCAGGTCCTCCGTCTGGATGGAGGGGGCGTGGCCCAGGCGCACCCGCGCCCGCATGCAGCCGATCGCCACCATGCGGCCGAAGACGTGCGAGAGGGGGAGGAAGAGCAGCGTGGAGGCCGGATCCTTGGAGACCGACTTGAAGACGGGGTGCAGCAGTTCGATCGCGTTGTCGACCTCGGCGAAGAAGTTGCCGTGGGTCAGGACGCACCCCTTAGGGCGGCCCGTGGTGCCCGAGGTGTAGATCAGGGTGGCCGGGGTGTCCGGCGACAGGGCGGCCCGGCGGGCGGACACCGCCGCGTCCGGCACGTCCTTGCCGAGGGCCTTCAGGTGGCCGATCGCCCCCGTGTCGAACTGCCACAGGTGTGCCAGGTCGCCGAGTTGCTTGCGCTCCTGGCTGATCAGCCGGCCCTGTTCCTTGGTCTCCACCGCGCAGGCCACCGCGCCGGAGTTCTGGAGGATCCAGCGGGCCTGGAACGCGGAGGAGGTGGGGTAGACGGGGACCGTCACCAGCCCGGCCGCCCACGCCGCGAAGTCCAGCAGCGTCCACTCGTACGTCGTCCGGGCCATGATCGCGATCCGGTCCCCCGCCCGCAGCCCCTCCGCGATCAGGCCCTTCGCCACCGCCAGCACCTCGGCGGCGAAGTCGGCGGCGCCGACGTCCTGCCAGACGCCCTCGGCGTCCTTGCGGCTGAGGACCGGGTCCGCCGGGGCCTGTCGTGCGTTGTCGAACGGGATCTCGGCGAGCGAGCCGCTCCGCACGGCCGGGGCGAACTCCGGTACGGAGACCTCCTGGACCCGGCCGTCCGGGCCGCGCTTCTTCGTCGGTTCGACCAAAACAGGTCCGGGGGGCGTGGTGGTCGCGGGGGCGGAAGATGGCGTAGACACGTGCGGCTCCTCGGTCGGGGGGTCGGGCGGGTCGGTGCGCCGGTTCGTCCGTCCGGCAGGGGACCGGCACAGGGCCGGCGAGAGGCCGGCACAGGGCTCGCGGAAGGCCGGCAGGGGCAGGGGGGAGGCAACGGGTCAGGGGCGCTCCAGGATCGCCGTCACCCCCTGCCCGCCCGCCGCGCAGACCGAGATCAGGCCGCGCCCCGGCCCCTCCCGTTCCGCCAGGAGTTTCGCCAGCGTCGCCACGATCCGGGCGCCCGTCGCGGCGAAGGGATGGCCGGTGGCCAGGGAGGAACCGGCCACGTTCAGGCGCTCGCGGTCCACCGGGGCCAGGCCCTGCTTCTCCCAGGCGGCGAGGGTGGCCAGCACCTGGGAGGCGAACGCCTCGTGGATCTCGACCAGGTCGAAGTCCTCGATCCCCAGCCCGGCCCGCTCCAGCAGGCGGGGCACCGCGTACGCGGGGGCCATGAGGAGGCCGTCGTCGCCGTCCACGTAGTCCACCGCGCCCGTCTCGTACAGGGAGAGGTACGCCAGCGGTTCGAGGCCGCGCTCACGCGCCCACTCCTCGCTCGCCAGCAGGACCGTCGCCGCGCCGTCCGTCAGCGGCGTCGAATTGCCCGCCGTCATCGTCGGGTCGGGTCCGGAGGTCCCGAACACCGGCTTCAGGGCGGCGAGTTTCCCGACCGTCGACCCCGGACGCAGGTTCTGGTCGCGGTCCAGGCCCCGGTACGGGACCACCAGGTCGTCCAGGAAGCCCCGTTCGTACGCGGCGGCCAGCCGCTGGTGGCTCGTGGCGGCCAGCAGGTCCTGGTCCTCGCGGGTGATCCCCCAGCGGCGGGCGGTCACGGCGGCGTGCTCGCCCATCGACAGGCCCGTGCGGGGTTCGGCGTTGCGCGGGATGTCCGGGACGAGGTGGCGGGGGCGTACGGCGGACAGGGCCTTCAGGCGGGCTCCGGCCGACTTCGCGCGGCGGGCGGCGAGCAGGATGCGGCGCAGTTCGTCGTTGACGCCGAGCGGGGCGTCGCTGGTGGTGTCGGAGCCGCCCGCGACGGCCGAGTCGACGGAGCCGAGCGCGATGGTGTTCGCGGCGGCGACGACCGCCTGGAGGCCGGTGCCACACGCCTGTTGAATGTCGTAGGCCGGGGTACGAGGATCGAGGGCGGAGCCGAGGACGGTCTCGCGTGCCAGGTTGAAATCGCGGCTGTGCTTGAGGACCGCGCCCGCCACGAACGCCCCGACGCGCTCCCCGGCCAGACCGTACCGCTCCACCAGGCCGTCGAGCGCGGCCGTCAGGAGGTCCTGGTTGGAGGCGGTCGCGTACGGGCCGTCGGAGCGGGCGAACGGGATGCGGCTGCCGCCGATCACCGCGACGCGGCGCGGCTGCGGCACGGGGAGCGGAGTCCACGGGCGCGTCATCGTGACCCTCTCGTCTCGGTAGGTCCGGGATCGTTCATCTCGACCAGCTCCTGACTCTTGAGTAACCTTACTCAAGAGTAAATCTACGACCGAGCAGGGAGTCAGGACAATGGCCGATCGCTATCTGCACCTCACCGGCACAGCACCCGGCCGCTTCCTCACCCGCCGGCTCGGCCTGCCACAACCCGTCCCACTGCGCCGCTGGAGCCGTGAAACACCGCGCCTGGACGGGCCGTTGCTGCATCTGGCCGCCGGGGAACCCGCGATCGGGGACGAGCTGGCGAAGGCGCTGGCGACCACCGGCCTCACCGTGGAGGCGCGGGCCGAGCGCCCCGCCGGGATCGTGCTGGACGCCACCGGGGTCACCTCCGCGCGGGGCCTCGCCCAGGTGCACGCGGCCCTCCACCCGGTCGTACGGTCGCTCGCTCCCGGTGGCCGGATCGTCGTCATCGGCACGCTCCCGTCCCCCGAGGACCACCACCAGGCCGCTGCCCAGCAGGCGTTGGAGGGCTTCGTCCGGTCGCTGGGGAAGGAGATCGGGCGTGGCGCGACCGCGCAGCTGGTGCGCCTCCCGGCCGGTGCCGCGCCGGTGGCCGCCGAGTCCACCCTCCGCTTCCTGCTCTCCCCCCGCTCCGCCTACGTCAGCGGCCAGGTGATCGAGCTGACCGACGCCGCACCGGACCCCGTGGCCGACCACGACGCCCCGCTCGCCGGCCGGACCGCCCTGGTCACCGGCGCGGCGCGGGGCATCGGCGCGTCCGTCGCCTCGGTACTGGCCCGCGACGGGGCCCGGCTGATCGTGCTGGACGTGCCCGGGGCCCAGGACGACCTGGTGCGCACCGCCGACCGGCTCGGGGCGACCGCGCTGCCGCTGGACATCACGGCACCCGACGCCGCCGCCCGCATCGCCGCCGCCGCACCGGACGGGCTCGACGTCCTCGTCCACAACGCGGGCATCACCCGCGACCGCCGACTCGCCAACATGCCGGCCGAGCGGTGGGCGCAGGTCGTCGAGGTCAACCTCGACAGCGTGCTCCGCACCACCGACGAACTGCTGGCCTCCGGCACGCTGAACCGGGGCGGGCGGATCGTGGCCACCGCCTCCATCGCGGGCATCGCGGGCAACAACGGCCAGACGAACTACGCGGCCAGCAAGGCCGGGATCATCGGCCTGGTCCGCTCGCTCGGCCCGCGCGCCGCCGCCGAGCACGGCGTCACGGTCAACGCGGTGGCCCCCGGGTTCATCGAGACGAAGATGACCGCCGCCGTGCCGCTCCTCATCCGCGAGGCGGGACGGCGGATGAACTCCCTCACCCAGGGCGGACTTCCGGTGGACGTCGCCGAGACGGTCGCCTGGTTCGCGCAGCCCGGCTCCGCCGCCGTCAACGGCCAGGTGCTGCGCGTCTGCGGCCAGAGCCTGCTGGGGGCGTGAGCGCGATGACCTCACTCAGCGCGTCGCTCCTGCGCGGGGCCCTCCTCTCCCCGCTCAAGGACGCCGGACGCCCGGACACCACCCTGCCGCCGGTCCGCCTCACCCGCCCCGCCTCGCCCGTCGCGCCGGGACCCCTCGCCGCGTACAGCGGGATCTGCGGGTTCGCGGAGTCCGGGGAGCTGCCGCTCACCTATCCGCATGTGCTGGCCTTCCCGGACACCATGCGGCTGATGACCGGCCGGACCTTCCCGCTGCCGGTGCTCGGGCTCGTCCACACCTGGATGGAGATCACCCCGCACCGGCCGGTGCACCGGGAGGAACAACTCCAACTCACCGTTTATGCGGAGGCGTTGAGTCCGCACCGCAGGGGCACCGAGGTCACGATGACGACCGAGGCGCAAGTGGCCGGGGAGCTGGTGTGGGCGTCCCGCAGCGGCTATCTCTCCCGCCACGCGACCCGCCGCCCGGCGACGGACGCGGCGCCGGCCGCCCCGGCGACGGACCCGGCGGCGCACCCGGTGAGCCCGTCCCCCACTGCCCCCGAGGAGCTGCCCGCCCGCGCCGAGTGGATGCTCCCCGGCGACCTCGGGCGGCGGTACGGGGCCGTCTCCGGGGACCGCAACCCGATCCATCTGCACCCCCTGACCGCCCGGCTGTTCGGCTTCCCCCGTGCCATCGCGCACGGCATGTGGACGGCCGCCCGCTGCCTGGCCGAGGCCACCGACCCCGGCGGCATCCGCACCGTACGGGTCGAGTTCAGGGCCCCTGTCCTGCTGCCGGCCACCGTGACGTACGCGGCCGACGCCACCGGCCACGCCTTCGCGCTGCGCGGGCCCGGAGGGCGCGTCCACCTCCTGGGGTCGGTGACCCGGTAGGTCCGGAGCTCCGGCCCCCGGACCGGCACGGAACCGTCCGGTCCGCGCCCCGTCCGGGGGCCGGACCGCGTGCATGTGACACTCCCCCGAGGGCTCCCCCGCCCGCTCCGGCCGGTCGTCGCCGACCCCGGCCGGGGAGCACATGCGCGAGAAGGCAGGTCCGGTACCGGTGGACAGACCCAGCGCGGTCGAGCGCGCTCTGCGCGAAGCCGCGCCCCACGAGATCTTCGACGTCATCCGCTCCCTGGTCGAACGCCGGCACGGCGCGCTGACCGTGGACCTGCTGCTCGTCGACTACGCGATGACGAGGCTGCAGCCCGTCGGGGTCCTTCCCCGCACCCGCTCACCGGTCCCGGTGCACGACAGCGCTCCGGGCCGCGCGTTCGGAGCGCAGGAGCCGTACTGCGTGCACGACCGTGCGGCGGCCACGGTGACGGTGCACCTCCCGGTCAGCGTCCGGGGGGACCGGCTGGGCATCCTCAGCGTCACCCTCCCGGCGTCCGGGGACGGCGGGCCGGCGGCGGACGTGCTGGCGGACCTCCAGGACTGCGCCGACGCGCTGGCGCACGAGGTGGTCGTCGCGGAACGCGACACCGACCTCTTCCTCCAGGCACGGCGGGCGGAACGGCTGACCCTGGCCGCCGAGATGCAGTGGCAGCTCCTGCCCGGCCGCTCCTGCGCACGGGCGGAGTACAGCCTCGGCGCGCAGCTGGAGCCCGCCTACGCCATCTTCGGCGACAGCTTCGACTGGTCGGCCTCGGCCGACGACCTGTACGTGACCGTCAGCAACGGCATGGGCGAGGGCATCGACGCCGCCCTGCTGACGAACCTCTGCGTCAACGCGCTGCGCAACGCCCGCCGCGCCGGGCTGAGCCTGAGCGACCAGGCGTACCTGGCCGACCAGGCGGTGTACGGGCAGTACGGCGGGGACCAGTACCTGTCGACGCTGCTCTTCCGCTTCCACCTGCCGACCGGGGAGGCGGAGGTCGTCGACGCGGGGTCACCGCGGGTGTGGCGGGTGCGCGAGGGGGTGGTGGAGCCGATCGAGTTCGAGGCGCAGATGCCGCTCGGGATGTTCGAGGACACCGACTACGTCGCGCAGCGCTTCCGGGTCGAGCCCGGTGACCGCCTGCTGTTCATCAGCGACGGCGTCTACGACGCGCTGTCCCCGGCCGGCGAGAAGTACAGCCTCCGGGCCCTGGCCGCGTCGATCAACAGCACGCGGCTGCTGCCCGCCCCGCAGGTGCCCCGCGTGATGCTCCAGGAGCTGCTCGGCCACCGGGGGTCCGGCCCGGCGGCTGACGACTCCCTCGTGATGTGCCTGGACTGGCACGGCCGCCCGGCTCCCTGAGCCCGGCGGGACCGTGACGGGGCCCGCGGCCGGCCTGCCCGTTCGGTGGCGCGTGTGTGGCCGCCCGGTGAAGGCTCTGCGACCTTCCGGCCGGGGAGACCCCCGCCGGGAGGGGGCCGGGTTGCCGGGCGGGGACCGCGTGGGGGATGGTTGCCTGAAGGCAATCGTCTAGTTGATGAGGTGAGGGGTCCGCCCAGCGGGCCCTCGATATTTGGCTTCCACCCAAGAGCGAACCTTTGTGGACGAGCACCCGGACTTCTCCTGGGGCCGGGCCCCGTATCCGGTGCTGATCGCCGATGCCCGGGGAGCCGTGGTGCGCTGCAACGACGCGGCGGAACCTCTGCTGCCCGCCGCCGCCCCCGGAACGCCCCTCGCGGACGTGGCCCCGGACTGGCTCCGCGACGCGCACGCCGAGCTGTGCTCCCTCGGCCCGCACGCCGCCCCGGCCACCGGCCGGTCGGCGGCCGGTGACATCGACGGGCGGCACTTCGAGGCCCACCCGACGGTGCGGGACGACGGCTCGGTCGCGTGGTGGCTGGTGGACGACACCGACCTCCAGCTCGTCCGGACGGCGCTGCGCAGGGAGCGGGAGCGCAGCGCGTTCCTCGCGAAGGCGTCCACGGTCCTGCTGTCCTCCCTCAACCTTGAGCGCTGCATGGACGCGGCCGCGCGGATGGCCGCCGAGAGCCTCGCCGACGCGGCGCTCGTGATAGCTCCGGCGCGCGGCCGGCGGCTGCCCGTGGTGACCTGCGTGCGCGGCGGCGAGCCCGAGACGACCACGGTGACGGTCGTCCCCGACTCCGTACCGGGGCTGGGAGAGGCGCTGCGCGGTTTTCCGCCGGTGCCCTCGCGGTGGATCGACCCCGGCGCGGCCCCCGCGTGGATGGTGCCCGAGAGCATGGGGCCGGTCGGCTCGATCGTGATCACCCCCCTGCCCGGCCACGGCGTCCCCGCCGGGGCCCTCATCCTGCTGCGCAAGGCCGAAGGCTCCGTCTTCAGCGAGGAGGAGGAGATCTTCGCCCGGCTGTTCGCCGCCCGCGCGGGAGCGGGCATGTCGGCCGCGCGGCTGTACGCGGAGCAGAGCTCGATCAGCGACCTGCTGATGCGGGAGCTCCTGCCCCCGCCCCTGCACCGGATCTCCGGGGTGGACTTCGCCGGCGGCTACCGGCCCTCGGCCGACCACGAACGCATCGGGGGCGACTTCTACGACGTGCACCCGGCGGCCGACGAGGGTGACGCCTCCCTGGTCCTGCTCGGGGACGTGTGCGGCAAGGGCCTGGAGGCCGCCGTGCTGACGGGCCGGATCCGCAACACGCTGCACGCGCTGCTGCCCCTGGCCGACGACCACCAGCGGATGCTCGGCCTGCTGAACACCTCGATGCTCAGCTCCCACCACACCCGCTTCGCGACCATGGTCCTGGCCTCCGCCGTACGCCGTGGCAGCTCCGTGGAGCTCAAGCTCACCAGCGGCGGCCACCCCAGCCCGCTGATCGTCCGCACGGACGGCACGGTCGAGGTGGCCGCCACCCAGGGCACGCTGATCGGGGCCATCCCCACCATCGCCTGCACCACCGTCACGGCCTCCCTGGCGCCCGGGGAGTCGTGCGTCCTGTACACCGACGGCATCACCGAGGCCAAGGGCGGCCCGATGGGCGACGAGCTGTTCGGGGAGGAGCGGCTCAGGCGCGCGCTCGCCGGATGTGCGGGCATGCCCGCCGAGGGGGTCGTGGAACACGTGCAGATGCTCGCCGGCCAGTGGCTGGGCGGCCGCCCGCACGACGACATGGCCGTCGTCGTGATCTCCGCGCCCCGCACCCACCACCTGAGCGCGGTGAACGGGCACACGCGGGGCAGGTTCACCGCATGAGCACGAGCACCCCGTCCCGCCTGTCCGACGCCGAACACGCCGAGCGGGCGGCGCAACTGCTGTGGGACGCCGTCTCGGCCGGGGACGAACACACGGCGGGCGAACTCGTCCACCGCCTCCTCGACGAGGGGACCGACCCGGAGAGCGTCCTGCTGGACGTGATCGCCCGCGTGCAGGCCCGCGTCGGCGAGGAGTGGGCGGCCAACCGGATCAGCGTCGCCCAGGAGCACGCGGCGACCGCTGTCAACGAGCGGGTCGTGGTCGCGGTGAGCATGCACCCCGCCGCCCGCACGACCGCCACCCGCGGCAGGATCACCGTGGCCTGCGTGGACGGCGAATGGCACGGACTGCCCGCCCGGCTGCTGGCCGAGGTCCTCAAGCTGCGCGGCTGGCGGGTCGACTACCTCGGCGCGCAGATACCCACCCCGCACCTGATCGTCCACCTGCACAGCACCAGCGCGGACGCGGTGGCGCTCTCCAGCTCGATCCCCACCCGGCTGCCCACCGCGCACGCGGCGATCACGGCCTGCCAGGCGATCGGTGTCCCGGTCCTCGTCGGCGGGGCCGCGTTCGGGCCCGACGGCCGGTACGCGAAGCCGCTGGGCGCCGACGCCTGGGCCCCCGACGCCCGCGCCGCCGCCGACCTCCTCGCCGGGGAGCCGCTGCCCCGTCCGGAGCCGGGCCACCAGCAGTACGACGTCCTGCCGCACCTGGCCGACCAGGAGTACACACTGGTCTCCCGCAGCGGGGGCGCACTCGTCCGCCAGGTCTTCACCGCGCTGGAGGACGCCTTCCCCGCGATGCGCTCCTACGACGACGTGCAGCGTGAGCGCACCGCCGAGGACCTCGCCCACATCGTCGAGTTCCTGGCCACCGCCCTCTACCTCGACGACGAGGAAGTCTTCACCCGGTTCATCGCCTGGACCGCACGCATCCTCGTGGCGCGGGGCGTACCCGCGTCGAGTCTGCCGCCGGCCCTGGATCTCCTGGCCCGCGAGCTCAAGGACTTCCCCAGGGCCGTCCGCATCCTCCGGGCCGGAACCGGGGCCCTCGCCACCGACCCCTCCACCGCCGCCGGGAACACCGTATGACCACGTACCCCGAGCACCACCTCCGGCTGACCACGGTCGACGAGCAGGACAGCGTCCGGATCGAGCTCCACGGAGACCTCGACTACGACAACGCCGACCTCCTCGTGCGGGAGGCCACCGCCTGTCTGGACGCCCGGCCGGCCCTGATCGATCTGCATCTGCGGTGCGCGGATGTCGGCGCGGTCGACTCCATGGGCCTGTGCGCCCTGCTGATGATCGCCCGTCGCACCGGCGAGGCGGGGGTGCGGCTGCATCTGGACGACCGGCCCGTGCGGCTGGAACGGCTCCTGGTCATCACCGGTACGCTGGCCCACCTCACGGCCCCACCACCGCCCCGGCCCCTGGCGCACCCGGCCGCCGAGGAGAGCACCGGGACGGCCCGTCCGGCAGGACCGGACAGCATCACCTGAGCCACTGCCCGGTGCCCCACCGGGGAGAAGCACCCATCGACGGGCAACCATGACCGCACCAGAGGGCGCCGCCGGGGCCCGGCAGGAGCCGGCCCGCGCCGCGAGTTCGATCGTCGAGCTCCTCGACGTGATGTGGGACCACGCCAGGAACGCCACCACGGGTATGAGCGCGCCCGGCTCCACGTCCCAGCTCCGCCTGATGTACGTCGTCGACGGCGAGGAGGGCGTACGCATGCGCACCGTGTGCCGGCGCCTCTCCTCCGCGGCGCCGACCGTGACCCGCATGTGCGACCGTCTGCAGGCCATCGGCTTCCTCGAACGCCTGCCGTGCCCGGGCAACGGCCGTGAGGTCGCCCTCCGGCTCACCGCCGCGGGCAGGGAGCACCTGCACCGCATCCGCGCCCAGCGCGACACCGCGCTCCACCGGGCCATAGCGAACATGTCCCCGGACGAACGCCGCGCCCTCGCCCTGGGGCTCGCGGGGCTGCGGGCCCGGCTCGACCCCGCCCGGGGCGGAGAACACCCCGCCCCCGGCGCCTCCTCGGCGGCCTGAGGGACGCGGGCGGGCGACCACGTCCCCTCGGGCCGCCGGACGCGGACGCGACCGGCTCAGCCGGCCGGCGGGGTCCACGGGCGGGCGTGCATCAGGTTCCCCAGGCCCGCCCAGGCGAAGTTCATCAGGGTCGCCGCGGCCTCCCGCGCCGAGACGTCCGGGGTGTCGTTGGCCCAGCCCGCCAGCGACTCCGCCGCGCCCACCAGGGCCTGCGCGAGGCCCGCCACGTCCCGGTCGGCGAGCGCGGGGTCGCTGTGCGCCTCGCGGGCGGCGGCCCCGATCAGGCCCGTCACGAACGCGACGATCTCGTCCCGCATACGGCCGACCTCGCTGACGAACGGTTCACCGTGCGACCGCGCCTGACGGTGCAGCACCGACCAGGCGTCCGGGTTCTCCGCGGTGTGGACGAAGAAGGCCCGCAGCCCCGCCCAGAGCCGGGCGTCGGCGGGCAGCCCCGGATCCACCCCGGCCCGCACCGCCTCCAGCAGGGCGTTCGCCTCGCGCTTGATGCAGGCGGAGAACAGGTCCTCCTTGGAGTTCAGGTACAGGTAGACCAGCGGCTTGGAGACCCCCGCCAGTTCAGCGATCTCGTCCATGGAGGCGGCCCGGTAGCCCCGTCGGCCGAAGGTCCGCACCGCGGCGTCCATCATCTGCCGTTCGCGCACGGCGCGCGGCATCCGCTTGCCCTTCACAGCACCCATGTCCGGTTCCTCCCCCGCCCCCGCTGCCCTGCTCCCCGTCCACCCTACGGCGGCGGGGGCCCCGCTGCTGGACGGCCCGGACCCGGACCGCCCCGAGGCGGTCCTGCGGCGCCCCTGACCGTACGGAGCCGGGGCGGACGCGACAGCGCCCCCGAGGCCGTCCCGTACGGGGTACGGGGTGGCTCGGGGGCGCCGTCGGGTGTGCGGCGGTGCTACGCGGTGGCGGGCACCGCGTCGCGGGCGTCGTCGCGGTCGGCGTCCCGGTCCTGGTCGCTCCGGCCGGCGTCGTCGCCGAAGGAGTCGATCGGGGAGGCCGAGGCGGAGTCGTACGCGTCGTGGTCGAGGATCTTCTCGCGGGCCGCGACGATCACCGGGACCAGCGCCTGGCCGGCCACGTTGGTGGCGGTGCGCATCATGTCCAGGATCGGGTCGATCGCCATGAGCAGGCCGACGCCCTCCAGCGGGAGGCCCAGCGTGGACAGGGTGAGGGTCAGCATGACCGTCGCACCCGTGAGACCGGCGGTGGCCGCCGAGCCGATCACCGAGACGAAGGCGATCAGGAGGTAGTCGCCGATGCCCAGCTGCACGTCGAAGATCTGCGCGATGAAGATCGCCGCCAGCGCCGGGTAGATCGCGGCGCAGCCGTCCATCTTGGTGGTCGCGCCGAACGGCACGGCGAAGGAGGCGTACTCCTTCGGGACGCCGAGCCGCTCGGTGACGCGCTGGGTGACCGGCATGGTGCCGACCGAGGAGCGGGAGACGAAGGCGAGCTGGATCGCGGGCCAGGCGCCCTTGAAGAACTGGAGCGGGCTGACCTTGGCGACGGTGGCCAGGAGCAGCGGGTAGACGCCGAACATCACCAGGGCGCAGCCGATGTAGACGTCGGCGGTGAACGTCGCGTACTTGCCGATGAGGTCCCAGCCGTAGTCCGCGATGGCGTAGCCGATGAGGCCGACGGTGCCGATCGGGGCGAGGCGGATGACCCACCACAGGGCCTTCTGGAGCAGCTCCAGGACCGCCTGGCTGAAGGTGAGGATCGGCTTGGCCTTCTCACCGAGCTGGAGCGCGGCGATACCGGCGACGGCGGCCATGAACACGATCTGGAGCACGTTCAGCTCGGTGAACGGCGTGATCACGTTGTCCGGGACGATGCCGGTCAGGAAGTCGATCCAGCTCCCCTTGGTCTCGGAGAGCGCGCCGTCCTTCGGCGTGAGACCCGTGCCGGAGCCCGGGTTGGTGACCAGACCGATCCCGAGGCCGATGGCGACCGCGATCAGGGAGGTGATCATGAACCAGAGCAGCGTGCGGGTCGCCAGCCGGGCGGCGTTGTTCACCTGCCGCAGGTTGGTGATCGACACCAGGATGGCGAAGAAGACCAGCGGGGCGACGGCCAGCTTCAGCAGCTGGACGAAGAGCGAGCCGATCTCGTCGAGGGTGGTGACGAGCCAGCCGAGGTCCTGGCTGCGGGCCAGCCAGCCGAGCAGCACACCGAGGATGAGGCCGACGATGATCTGGACCCAGAACGGGACCCTGGGTATACGGGGGCGGGAACCGGGACCGGAGCCGGCGGGCTGCTCGGCCTCCGGGGCGGTGGACGCGGGGGACGCGGACACGGACACACTCCAACGGGGATCGCATCGGGACGCACGGGGTCATCCGCGCGGTCGTGCGGTGGAACGGGGACAGGGTCGCGGCGCCCGCGTCAGGGGCGGCGCCGCTGCATGATGCCGTATCAGACGTTGCGGCAACAGACCGCGGACATACAGCGGCAGAGATCGACGTGCAGGCGCGCCACGAGCGGGATGCCCGCGGCATGGCGGAGGCGCACTGCTGTCTTCATGTCGAATACGTTAACACTTGAACTTTGAGGAACTCAAAGCATTGCTTTGCCCCGTGGGTGGCGCCGACCCCGCCGCACGGTGGCCGCGGAACGCCGAGGGCCCCGTACCGGAGCGGTCTGCTCCGGTACGGGGCCCTGCGGGAAGGCGGTACGCGCGGCGCGCGCGTGTGAGGAAACTTACTGGACCGCGTCCTCGCGGGTGCGGTTGGCGTCGAGGCGTGCCTTGGTGCGGTCGACCGTGGTGACGATCTGCTCGGACATCTCGTCGCGCTGCTTGCGCAGCAGCACATAGCTGAGCGGGGCGGAGAGGACGAGGCCGAGGAGGATCACCCAGACCACGTTGGAGCCGCCGAGCCCCGAGGGGATCAGCCCGAAGTGGACGGCGACACCGGCGACGAAGAAGCAGCCGACGAAGATCAGCAGGCGCAACGCCGTGTAACGGATCAACGCGCTCGGCTTGGCAGCGGACACGGTGGGCCCTCTCTTCCCATGAACTCTGGACACGCTTCTGCCCGTCCAGTGAAGCATGGCCCGAATTCTCTCGGTTCAGGGGGTTCCCGGACCCCCGAGAGCCCCGGCCGGGACGGCGGCCGGGGCTCTCGGACGGAACGGGGTGCGGTGCGCGTCAGACGCGCATCGGCTGCGGCGACTCGCGCCGGTCCGGGTCGGGGCCCGGATACTCGCGCAGGATCTCGTACCGGGTGTTCCGCTCGACCGGCCGGAAACCGGCGTCGCGGATCAGGTCCAGCAGGTCGTCGCGGCCGAGCTTGTTCGGCGTGCCGAAGTCGTCGGCGTCGTGCGTGATCTTGTACTCGACGACCGAGCCGTCCATGTCGTCCGCACCGTGCTGGAGCGCGAGCTGGGCGGTCTGCACGCCGTGCATCACCCAGAACACCTTGACGTGCGGCACGTTGTCGAAGAGCAGCCGGGAGACCGCGAAGGTCTTCAGCGCCTCCGCGCCGGTCGCCATCGTGGTGCGCGCCTGGAGCTTGTTGCGGACCTTGCCGTCCTTCATGTCCACGAAGTCGTGCTGGTACCGCAGCGGGATGAAGACCTGGAAGCCGCCGGTCTCGTCCTGCATCTCCCGCAGCCGCAGCACGTGGTCGACGCGGTGGCGGTGCTCCTCGATGTGCCCGTAGAGCATCGTCGCGGGGGTCTTGAGCCCCTTCTCGTGCGCGAGGCGGTGGATGCGCGACCAGTCCTCCCAGTGGGTGCGGTGGTCGACGATGTGCTGGCGGACCTCCCAGTCGAAGATCTCCGCGCCGCCGCCGGTCAGCGATTCGAGACCGGCCTCGATCAGCTCGTCGAGGATCTCGGAGGCCGACAGCCCGGAGATCGTCTCGAAGTGGTGGATCTCCGTCGCCGTGAACGCCTTCAGCGCCACGTTCGGCAGGGCTTCCTTCAGCGCGCTGAGCGAGCGCGGGTAGTAGCGCCACGGGAGGGTCGGGTGGAGCCCGTTGACGATGTGCAGCTCGGTGAGGTTCTCGCCCTCCATCGCCTTGGCGAGGCGGACGGCCTCCTCGATGCGCATCGTGTACGCGTCCTTCTCGCCTGGCTTGCGCTGGAACGAGCAGTACGCGCACGAGGCGGTGCACACGTTGGTCATGTTGAGGTGCCGGTTGACGTTGAAGTGCACGACGTCGCCGTTCTTGCGCGTCCGCACCTCGTGGGCCAGCCCGCCGAGCCACGCCAGGTCGTCGGAGGCGTAGAGGGCGATCCCGTCCTCGCGGGTCAGCCGCTCGCCGGCCCGGACCTTCTCCTCCAGCTCGCGCTTGAGTCCCGCGTCCACTAGGGCGCCTCCCATTTCTCCGTGTTCCAGACTCCGCCCCACGGTACTCCCCCGCCCTCCGGCGGGGGCGACCCCCCGTGCGGCGGGAGCGCGGGCCTACGACTCCTCGGGAAGCTCCCCGACCCGGTTCTCCCACTTGGTGGAGAGCACGATCGTGGTCCGGGTCCGCGAGACGCCCTTCGTGCCGCTCAGCCGCCGGATCGTCCGCTCCAGGCCGTCCACGTCGCCCACCCGGACCTTGAGCATGTAGGAGTCGTCGCCCGCGATGAACCAGCAGTCCTCGATCTCCGCGAGGTCCTTCAGCCGGTGGGCCACGTCCTCGTGGTCGGCCGCGTCGGAGAGCGAGATCCCGATCAGCGCGGTCACCCCGAGCCCCAGCGAGGCGGAGTCCACGGTGGCGCGGTAGCCGGTGATGACTCCAGCGGTTTCCAGCCGGTTGATGCGGTCGGTGACGCTGGGCCCGGAGAGCCCCACCAGCCGCCCCAGCTCGGCGTACGAGGCCCTGCCGTTCTCCCTGAGGGCCTGGATGAGCTGCCTGTCCACCGCGTCCATATGACTGAAACCTTCCATTGTTCAGCAGTACCGCGAGTTTACGTGTAGAATCTAAGGCATGCAGGGCCCAAGCCCTACAGATCTTCTAGAACATCCAAGAAAAGCTTTCGAATCTTCAGGAGTGAACTTCACCGTGTACACGATCGAGATGGCCTACGCCCGGATGCGCGAGCTGCAGGACCTGGCCAACCGCTCGCGTGCCCACCAGCCCGCCGCCGCGCACCGCGTCGACAAGACCCGCTCCCCGCGCGCGCACAAGAAGCGCTGACCCCGACACCACCGGACCGCGGGCCTCGGCCCTAGCGGTCCTCCGGGCGGGAGCCGCCACCGAGCTCTCCTTCCCAGCGGCGGTACAGGCGGTGCGGCACGCCCGCCGCGTCCAGCACCCGCCCCGCGACGAAATCCACCAGGTCCTGGATGTGCGTCGCCCCCGCGTAGAACGCCGGAGAGGCGGGCAGCACGATCGCGCCCGCCTCGTCCAGGGCCACCATCTGCTTCAGCGTCTGGCCGCTCAGCGGGGTCTCGCGCACCGCGACGACGAGCGGACGGCGCTCCTTGAGCGTCACGCTCGCGGCCCGCTGGAGCAGGTCCTTCGACAGACCGAGCGCCACTCCGGCCACACAGGCCGTCGAGGCCGGCACGATGAGCATCCCCCGCGCCGGGTACGACCCGGAGGACGGCCCGGCGGCCAGATCACCGGCCGGCCAGTGGCGTACGCGTTCCAGTTCCGCCTCCCCCACCGCGAACGCGTCCGGCTTCCCGTCGGCGCCGCGTTCCAGCCAGACCCGCAGGTCATCGCGCCAGTGCCCGTCCCGGAACGCGATGCCGTTCTCGTCCAGCAGGGTGAGCCGCGAGGCCCGGCTCACCACCAGGTCCACGCTCTCCCCGGCCGCCAGAAGCCCCCGCAGGACGGCGGCCGCGAACGGGGTACCCGAAGCGCCGGACACCCCGACAATCCAAGGCCGCCGCTGCTGATGAGTCACTGAAGTCCTGGATTCCACACCCGCGAGCCTATCCGGCACGCCCCCGCGCCCGGCACCCGGAACCGGACGGCCGCCGCGGACGTTCGACCGGGAGACGGGCAACCCCGGGGCGAGGGGACACACCATGGGCGATCACCGGACCACCGGCCACACCACGGGCCACGGCGCCACCGGCTCCGCGCGGGCGCTGACCGCCGGGCTCCTGATGGCCGGCTGGGTGGCCCTGCTCTGGGTCCTCGAAGGGATCGACCAGGCCACGGGGAACGCCCTGGACACCTACGGCATCAGCCCGCGCGAGACGGCCGAGCTGCGGGACGTGGTGCCCGCCGCGTTCCTGCACAGCGGCTGGGAGCACCTGGCCTCCAACACCGTCCCGCTGCTGGTCCTCGGCTTCATCGCCGCCCTCGCCGGGCCGCGCCGCTTCGCCGCCGTCGTCCTGACGGTCGTGCTCGCCGGCGGCCTGGGCGTCTGGCTGACCGCCCCGGCGCACACGATCACCCTCGGCGCGTCCGGCGTGGTCTTCGGACTGCTGGGCTATCTCCTGGTCCGCGGCTTCGTGGACCGCCGTCCGTGGGACGTCCTCATAGGCATCGGCGTCGCCGTGGTCTACGGCTCGCTGCTGTGGGGCGTCCTGCCGACCGACTCCGGCGTCAGCTGGCAGGGCCACCTCTTCGGCCTCCTCGGCGGGATCGCGGCGGCCTTCTTCTTCCGCCGCCCGCGCCGCGCCCCGGACCACCTGGTCACGGTCTGACGGCCTGCCGCACGAGAGGCTCTACGGAGTCAGGCCCCGCACCAGCAGGTCCAGCAGCGCGCAGGCGAACAGCGCGATCCCGATGAACCCGTTCACCGAGAAGAACGCCCGGTTCAGCCGCGACAGATCGTGCGGCCGCACCACCCGGTGCTCGTACACGAACGCCGCCGCGACGATCGCCATGCCGATCCAGTAGAAGACCTCGGCGTCCGTGGCCAGCCCGAACCACACCAGCAGCCCGGTCGTGATCACGTGGCACACCCGCGCGCCCCACAGCGCCGCCGGAATCCCGAACCGCGCCGGGAACGAGTGCACCCCGTGCGCCCGGTCCGCGGCCACGTCCTGGCAGGCGAAGATCAGGTCGAAGCCGCCGATCCAGATCCCCACGGCCAGCCCGAGGATCACCGCGTCCCACGACCAGCTCCCGGTCACCGCCAGCCAGGCCCCGATGGGACCGATGGCCTGCGCGAGCCCCAGGATGGCGTGCGGGAAGTTCGTGAACCGCTTGCCGTACGGGTAGACCACCATCGGCACGACGGCGACCGGCGCGAGCGCCAGGCAGAGCGGGTTCAGCAGCGCCGCCGCGCCCAGGAAGACGGCCAGCGCGACGATCGCCCCGGTCCACGCGGACTTCACCGACACCGCGCCGGTCACCAGCTCACGGCTCGCGGTGCGCGGGTTGTGGGCGTCGATCTCCCGGTCGATGATCCGGTTGGCGGCCATCGCGAACGTCCGCATGCCCACCATCGCCAGGGTGACGATCAGCAGGACACCCCAGTGGATCGTGCCGTCCATCCGGAACATCGCGGTCAGCGCGGCGATGTACGCGAAGGGCAGCGCGAAGACCGAGTGCTCGATCATCACGAGCCGCAGGAACGCCTTGATCTTGCTGTCCGATGGCGCGGGCCCGGGGACGGACGCCGCCTCTGCCGCACTGCTCACAGCCCGTATTCCTTCCAGCGGCGGTCGACCTTCGCCGCCGTCTCCGGGTCGGAGACGACCATCTCCGGCCAGCCGCCGTCACGGGTGTACCCCTCGGTGGGCAGCTTCTTCGTGGCGTCGATGCCCGCCTTGCCGCCCCAGAACTGCTGGTACGAGGCGTGGTCCAGGTGGTCGACCGGCCCCTCGGTGACGGTCAGGTCGCGGGCGTAGTCGGTGTTGCCCAGCGCCCGCCAGGCGACCTCGTGCAGATCGTGGACGTCGCAGTCGGAGTCGACCACCACGATCAGCTTGGTCAGCGACATCATGTGCGCGCCCCAGATGGCGCTCATCACCTTCTGGGCGTGCTTCGGGTACTTCTTGTCGATCGAGACGATCGCGCAGTTGTGGAAGCCGCCCGCCTCGGGGAGGTGGTAGTCCACGATGTCCGGCACGATGATCTTCAACAGCGGCAGGAAGAACCGCTCCGTGGCCCGGCCCAGCGGCCCGTCCTCGGTCGGCGGCCGGCCCACCACGATGGACTGGAGCAGCGGCCGCTTGCGCATGGTGACGCAGTCGATGGTCAGGGCGGGGAACGGTTCCTGCGGGGTGTAGAAGCCGGTGTGGTCCCCGAACGGGCCCTCCGGCAGCATCTCGCCCGGCTCCAGCCAGCCCTCGATGACGACCTCCGCCTGCGCGGGGACCTGGAGCGGCACGGTCCTGCAGTCGACCATCTCGATCCGCTTGCCCTGGACGAACCCGGCGAAGAGGTACTCGTCGATGTCTCCGGGCAGCGGCGCGGTGGAGGCGTACGTCACGGCGGGCGGGCAGCCGAAGGCGATGGCGACGGGCAGCCGCTCACCGCGCCGGGCGGCGACCTGGTAGTGGTTGGCGCTGTCCTTGTGGATCTGCCAGTGCATCCCGATGGTGCGCTTGTCGTGGCGCTGGAGCCGGTAGAGGCCCAGGTTCCGGACGCCGCTCTCGGGGTGCTTGGTGTGGGTGAGGCCGAGGTTGAAGAACGAGCCGCCGTCCTCGGGCCAGGTGAACAGCGCGGGCAGCTGGTCCAGGTCGACGTCGTCGCCGGTCAGGACGACTTCCTGGACGGGCGCGTCGGCGGACTTCACCTTCTTCGGCGGCACGTGCACCATCGAGCCGAGCTTCCCGAAGGCTTCCCGTACGCCGACGAAGCCCTGCGGCAGCTCCGGCTTGAGGAGCCCGCCGATCTTGTCGCTGATGTCGCTGTACGCCTTCAGCCCCAGCGCCTTGAGGAGACGCCGGTCGGTGCCGAAGACGTTCATGGCCAGGGGCATCGAGGACCCCTTGACGTTCTCGAACAGCAGGGCCGGACCGCCGGCCTTGTTGACCCGGTCGACGATCTCGCCGACCTCCAGGTGGGGGTCGACCTCGACCTTGACGCGCTTGAGATCACCATCGCGCTCAAGAGCCCGGAGCAGGGAGCGAAGATCGTCGTAAGCCATGCGGTCCAGTTTGTCATCCCCGCCCCCCGCGGCCGGGCCGGGGCTCCCCCGACCCGGCCGCGTCGAGAGGTCCGGGCGGCCGCCCGGCGGGGCCCGCGTACGCCCGGGGAGGAGTCCGGGGCGTACGCGCCCGACGGGGCGCAGGAACGTCCCGCGACAGGTCCGCGGGCCCCGGAGCCTTCCCGCCGAGCCGGTACGCTGGCGGCGATACGGGGCAGTCGTCCCGCCCGCCGCCACCTCCTGGGGGACGCACCATGAGAGCCCTGATGTTTCTCGTGCCGCTGGCTCTGACGATCTACGCGTTCATCGACTGCCTGAACACCTCCGAGGAGGACACCAAGCATCTGCCGAAGATCGCCTGGGTCTTCATCATCCTGCTGTTCTGGATCGTCGGCCCGATCGTCTGGCTGATGGCCGGCAAGGCCCGCCGCACCACGGCCGGGCCCGGTTCCTGGCAGCGGAGCAGGCGGCAGCAGTGGGTGGCCCCGGACGACAACCCGGACTTCCTGAAGTCCCTCAAGGACGACAGGAAGCCTGAGGCGGAAGCCGAGGAGGAGCAGGGCCCCCGCGACGGTACGAACCCCGACGACAGGACCCCGCCCGCTTCCTGACGGCCCGCGCACGCGTCGCGCGCACACCACGGCGCCCCGGACGAGCTTCCGTCCGGGGCGCCGTGGTGTGTGCGACGCGCTGTCTCAGACCCCCGCGTAGGAGTGCAGGCCGGAGACGAAGATGTTCACGCCGTAGTAGTTGAACAGCCAGCAGGCGAAGGCGACGAGGGCGAGGTAGGCGGCCTTGCGGCCCTTCCAGCCGGCGGTGGCGCGGGCGTGCAGGTAGGCGGCGTAGGCGACCCAGGTGATGAAGGACCAGACCTCCTTGGGGTCCCAGCCCCAGTAGCGGCCCCAGGCGTCGCCCGCCCAGATCGCGCCCGCGATGATCGTGAACGTCCACAGCGGGAAGACGGCCGCGTTGATCCGGTACGAGAACGTGTCCAGCGAGGCGGCCGAGGGCAGCCGCTCCATCACCGAGGACGCGAACTTCCCGGGCGTGCCGCCGGAGGCGAGCTTGTTCTCGTAGCTGTCGCGGAACAGGTAGAGGATCGTGCCGACCGCGCCGAGGTAGAAGACCGCGCCGCACAGGATCGCGGTGGAGACGTGGATCCACAGCCAGTACGAGTGCAGGGCGGGCACCAGCTGGTCGCTGTCGGTGTAGAGCGTGGTGACCGCGATGCCGAGGTCCAGCAGGACCGTGGTGACCAGCGGGAGGCCGATCCAGCGGACGTTCTTCTTCAGCGCGAGCAGCACCAGGTAGGAGCCGACCGCCACCGTGGAGAAGGTGATGGAGAACTCGTACATGTTGGCCCAGGGGGCCCGCTCCACGGACAGCGCGCGGGTGGCGACGCCGCCCGCCTCGACGAGGAAGGCGACCACGGTCAGCGAGACCGCGATCCGGCCCCACAGGTCGCCCTTGAACGTCCCGCCGGCCGCCCCCGGCCCGTCGGGCACGTCACGCGTCCCGGTCGCGGAGCGGGTGACGACCTCGGGCCGCTCCAGCACGGCGGTGCCGCCGGCCTGCGCCTTCCCGGTGACGGCGGCTCCCGTACCGGCCCCGGCGTTCGCCGCGGGGGCGGACAGCGCGGCGGCCGTGCGGCCGACCTTGCTGCGGCTGCCGAAGACCCACTCGGCGATGTGCGCGAAGAAGGCCAGGGTGTAGACGGCCATCGACGAATAGATCAGCACGTTGCTGGCGTTCGCCAGGTTCTCGTTCGTTGCGGCGGCGAGATTCACTTCTCAGCCCCTTCGGCAGGTGCTTCGGCAGGGTGTACGGGCCGGCTCCCGGCCTCGTTGGTGGCGCCGGGCGCGGCCGGCGTGTCCGGGGTGTCGGGCTTCCCGTCGAGGTCCGGCTTCTCCGGCGCGGCGGGGGCGACGGGGGCCGTGGTGACGAGGGCGGCCGACAGCTCGCCCAGCTCCTCGGGGAGCCGCGCGGACTCGCTGCGGCCGAGGCCCGCCATCTCCACGACCGTGACGCCGTCCGCGCCCCGGACCGCCCGCACCCACACGCGGCGGCGCTGGATGAACAGCGAACCGGCGAGCCCGGTGATGGCGGCGACCGCTCCGCCGAGCGCCCAGCCGTTGCCCGGCTGCTGCGAGATCTGGAAGCTCGCCCACTCCTCGGTGCCCTCGTAGGTGATGGAACCGCCGTCCGGCAGGTCCAGCTTCTCGCCGGGCATCAGCATCTTCTTGAGGAGCTCGCCCTTCTCGTCGGTGAACTCCTTCATCTTGGACGTGTCGAGCTGGTAGACGTTCTGCGCGAGCCCGGAGTCCACGCCGAGGGAGCCGTGGTAGGCGCTGAGCGCCAGCACGGGGAAGTCCAGGGCGGGGAACTGCGAGAACATCTGGCCCTTGCCGTGACCGGCGAAGGTCGGCACGAAGAACGCCTTGAAGCCCAGCTGGGTCTTCTCACCGTTCTCGTCCTTGTAGCCGTCCATCACCTTGATGGCGCCGGACGAGGTGATGTTGTTGTCGATCGGCAGCAGCGGCACGGCTGACCGCGAGACGACCTTCCCCTTGCCGTCCCGGACGGTGACGACGGGGGCGTAGCCGTGGGCGATCAGATAGACCTTGGTGCCGTCCACGACGAGCGGTTCGTTGACCTTGATGACGCCCTTGCGCTCCGCGCCGTCGGCCCCCTCCGCGTACGTCACCCGTGCCTCGAAGGTGCGCGGGGTGCCGCGCTGCGGGCCGCTCTTCTCGTACGTGCCGACGAAGTCGTCCAGCACGAAGCTGAACGGGGCCAGCGACTCGGAGTCGTAGAGCGAGCCGTACTTGATGTTGTCGTACTGGGTGAGCGTGTTGGAGAAGCCGTCGCCCTCGACGACCAGCTTGCCGCCCTCGGACTTGAAGAGCTGCCCGCAGGCGAAGGCCACCAGCATCACGATCAGGGCGATGTGGAAGATCAGGTTCCCCGCCTCGCGGAGGTAGCCCTTCTCGGCGGCGATCGCGTCGCCCGCCTCGTGCGCCCGGAAGCGCCGCTTGCGCAGGACCGCGAGGGCCGCCGCGCGCACCTCGTCGGGCCCGGCCTCGGTGCGCCAGATGGTGTACGCGGGCAGCCGCGTGAGCCGCTTCGGCGCACCGGGCGGGCGGCTGCGGAGCTGGCCGACGAACTGGCCGGTGCGCGGCACGATGCACCCGATGAGCGAGACGAACAGCAGGATGTAGATCGCGGAGAACCACACCGAGCTGTAGACGTCGAAGAGCTGGAGCTTCTCGTAGATCGGGGTGAGGGTGGTGTGCTGGTCCTTGAAGGCCTGCACCTTCACGTCGTCGACGCTGTTCTGCGGGATCAGCGACCCCGGAATCGCGCCGAGGGAGAGCAGGAAGAGCAGGATCAGCGCCACCCGCATCGAGGTGAGCTGACGCCAGAACCAGCGGACCCAGCCGATCACACCCATCGCGGGCACGCCCGCCCCGGTCTCGCGCTCCTCGCGGGGGGCGGTGGAGAGCCGCTCACCGGCCGCGCCGTGGGCGGAGCCGTCCGGGCCGGGGGCAGCGGCGCGCGCCTCCCCGTCCTCGTCCGCGCGCTGCCGCGTCCCCGTGCTGTTCGCCTTGCTCATGAACTCAGATCCCTACGACGAAACCGCTGGACCAGCTCTGCATCTGCTGCATGATCGTGGCCCACACACCGGTCAGCAGCAGGATTCCGGTCACGATCATCATTCCGCCGCCGATCCGCATCACCCACGCGTAGTGGCGCTTGACCCAGCCGAACGCGCCGAGTGCCTTGCGGAAGGCGATCGCGGCCAGGACGAACGGGACGCCGAGTCCGAGACAGTACGCGACGGTCAGCAGCGCTCCGCGTCCGGCGGTGCCCTCGGTGAACGCGAGGGTGCTCACGGCCGCGAACGTCGGACCGATGCAGGGGGTCCAGCCGATCCCGAACAGCGCGCCGAGCAGCGGTGCGCCGGCCAGTCCGGCGACCGGCCGGCGGTGGAAGCGGAACTCGCGCTGCGTCACCCCCGGCAGGAGCCCCATGAAGAAGACCCCCATGAGGATCATCAGGACGCCGAGGACCTTGTTGAACAGCTCGGCGTGGACCTGGAGCTCCTGGCCGAAGTAGCCGAAGAGGGCCCCGCCGGAGACGAAGACGACGGTGAAGCCGAGGACGAAGAGGGCGGCGCCCGTCACGACGCGGCCCCGGCGCGCGTCGGCGAGGTCGGTGCCGCTGACCCCGGTGACGTAGCTGAGGTAGCCGGGCACGAGGGGCAGCACGCACGGGGAGAAGAAGGAGATGAGACCGGCCAGCAGGGCGATGGGCAGGGACACCAGGAGGGTCCCGCTCATCACGGTCTCGTTGTACGCGGCCAGCGTGACGGTCTCGTGGTGGGCGGCGAGCGGGATCACCGGGTCACTTCTCCGCGATGATCGGGTCGATCATCTTGCGCAGCTCGTCCGCGTCGAGCGCCTGGAGCGTGCGCGCCGCGATCTTCCCGTCCCGGTCGAGGACCACGGTGGACGGGATGGCCTGCGGGTTCAGGGTGCCCTTGGGGAAGCGCAGGATGAGCTTGCCGATCGGGTCGTAGATGCTCGGGTACTCGATCCCGTAGTCCTTCTCGAAGTTGATCGCCTTGTCCCGCTCGGGGTCCCGCGTGTTGATCCCGACGAACTGGACGCCCTGGCCGGCGGTCTCCTCGGCGACCTGCGCGAAGTACTTCGCCTCCAGGCGGCAGGGGCCGCACCAGGAGCCCCAGACGTTGAGCACGACGACCTTGCCCCGGTGGTCGGCGATGTCGATCGGCTTGCCGTCCAGGCCCTCGCCGTCGAGCTTCGGCGCGGCCACCCGGTCCGCCTTCGCAACGGTGGAGACGCCGCCGCTGCCGGTGATGAAGTTGGTGTTGCCGCCGCCCCCCGCCTTGTTCCCCTCACTGCACGCGGACAGCGTCAGGGCACCGGCCACGGCGGTGGCGGCGAGCAGGGTGAAGCGGCGTCGGGACGCGCGGCCAGAGCTCATGTGAAAAGTTTCGCATGGCGGTTTCCGACGATCTGCGCGCCCCCCTCGGTGCCCGTAAAGCCCCTTGTCAAGCCTGTTTAAAGAAGGAGTTCCAGCCACCGGCGGGCGCCTGTCCGACCTCCAGCGTGCGGAGCTTCGCGAGTACGGCGGGGTCCTGGGCGTCGAGCCAGTCGACGTACTGCCGGAACGAGACGAGACGCACATCGTCCTTGTCCGCCACTTTCTTGATCACTTCTTCCACGGCGTCCATGTAGATACCGCCGTTCCACTCCTCGAAGTGGTTGCCGATGTGGAAGGGCGCGCGATTCGTCTCGTACGCGCGCCGGAATCCGGCGAGATAGGCGTCGGTCGCCTGCTTGCGCCAGCCGGGATAGCGCGCCGGCATGCCCTTGGTCGAATTCTGCGACTGGTTGGCGAGGATGTTGTAGTCCATCGAGAGCACCTCGAAGGAGTGTCCGGGGAACGGCATCGCCTGGAGCGGCAGGTCCCAGACGCCGCCGCGCTTCACGGGCCACATCTGGCGGCCGCCGGGCGAGCTGGCGTCGTAGCGCCAGCCCAGCCTGCTCGCGGTCGGCAGCAGGTTGTCCTGGCCGAGCAGGCAGGGGGTGCGTCCGCCGATCAGTTCCTTGCGGTAGTCGAACGGAAGCGGGTCCTCGTCCTCCCAGCCGGTATGGGTCCGCCATTCCGTGACGAACGACACAGCCTGATTGATCTCGCTGTGCCATTGCGCGGGCGTCCAGCGCTCGACCGATCCGGAACCGCCGCAGAAATGCCCGTTGAAGTGGGTACCGATCTCGTGGCCGTCCAGCCACGCCTGGCGCACGTACGTCAGCGTGTCCTTGATGTGCGCGTCGGTGAGATAGCCGATGTCGGAGGCGCCGCGCGGATTGTTCGGCGGACGGTAGAGGGATTTCTTCGACTCGGGCAGCAGATAGAGACCGGAGAGGAAGAAGGTCATCGCCGCGTCGTGTTCCTTGGCGAGTTCGAGAAAGCGCGGGAAGAGTCCGTTGCCGACCTCACCGGCCCCGTCCCAGGAAAAGATCACGAACTGCGGTGGCTTCTGACCCGGTTCGAGGGGGACGGGCGCCTGCGGCTGACGGGGCTGCTTGCCGGTGTCGGCGGTCGAGCCGTCGCCGATCAGCCGGACATCCTTCTTCGGCGCGCCGTTTCCGTTGCCGCTGCCGTTCCCTCCGGCCCCGGCGTCACCCTGGCCGGCCCCTCGGTCACCGGAGGACCCGGAGGTTCCGCACCCGGCGAGCCCGATCGCGGCTGCGGCCCCGAGCCCCGCGCCGAGCAGGCCCCTTCGATTGATGTCGCGCATACCGTCCCCATCTGCGGTCGTTTTATCTCAAGCCCATACAAACTGCTGAATGGCTAGATGAGGCGCTTAACACGTCGGTTCCGGCCACGTGAGGACTTTCATCACGCTTTACCTTGGCGCTCGTCCGACAGTCCTACGGTCCGACCGGTCAGGGCGCGACCTCCGTGCGGGACCCGTACACACGTGCGGACGGCCTTGGGGAGAGGGACGCGGGGAGGCCCTCCCCAGTTCTGCCGCCGGGCGACGGAGAGACGGCGAAGGCGGCGAAGGCGGCGGAGACCGTCCGCAGGCCGCACATGAGGACGGGACCGGCCACCGTCGGTTCGGTGACCGGTCCCGTGAGGTCCCGGCTCCCCCGGCAGGGGGTGTTGCAGAGGGCGTCGGCTACGCGCCGAACGCCTTCGACTGCCCCGGCTTCCCCTTCACCGGCTTCGCCCCGGCCAGCAGGTGGACGGGCACCAGGTCACGGGCCGGCTCCGAGTAGCCGACCGACACGATCCGGTCGCCCCGGTAGGTGAAGCTGGTCAGCGAGGCCAGCGTGCACTGCCGCTTGCGCGGGTCGTGCCACAGCCGGCGGCGCTCCACGAAGGAGCGGAGGATCCAGATCGGCAGCTGATGGCTGACGCAGACCGCCTCGTGGCCGCGCGCCGCGTCCCGCGCGGCGTCGATCGCACCCATCATCCGCACGACCTGCTCGATGTACGGCTCACCCCAGGACGGCTTGAACGGATTGGTGAGGTGCTTCCAGTTGTCCGGCCTGCGCAGCGCGCCGTCCCCGACACCGAAGGTCTTGCCCTCGAAGACGTTGGCGGCCTCGATCAGCCGGGCGTCGGTGGCCAGGTCCAGACCGTGCGCCCGGGCGATCGGGTCGGCGGTCTCCTGGGCGCGCTCCAGCGGGGAGGCGACGACATGGGTGATGTCGCGCTTCTCCAGGTGCTCGGCCACCCGGTCGGCCATCTTCCGGCCCAGGTCGGAGAGGTGGTAGCCGGAGCGTCGCCCGTAGAGGACGCCGTCCGGGTTGTGCACCTCGCCGTGCCGGACCACGTGCACCACGGTCAACTGCTCGTCCCGGTCCACGCTCCCGCCCGTGCTCTTCTCGCCGTTCCCGCTCATGCGGTGGCCTCCGCCGCGGCGCGGGCGGCGGCGGGCAGGGCGGCGGCGATGCGCTCGACCGCCCGCTCGTCGTGGGCCGTGGAGACGAACCAGGACTCGAACGCGGAGGGCGGCAGGTAGACGCCGCGGGCCAGCATCGCGTGGAAGAACGCGGTGAAGCGGAAGACGTCCTGCTGCTTGGCGTCGTCGTAGTTCCGCACCGGCCGGTCGGTGAAGAAGACGGAGAACATGTTGCTCGCGGCCGAGACCGTGTGCGCCACGCCCTCCTTGGTGAGCGCGTCGCCCACCAGCGTGCGCAGCTCGGCGGAGACCGCGTCGATCTTCGCGTACGCCGCGTCGTCCAGCAGCCGCAGCTGGGCGAGGCCCGCCGCCGTGGCGACCGGGTTCCCCGAGAGGGTGCCCGCCTGGTAGACCGGGCCCGCCGGGGCGAGGTGCGCCATCACGTCACCGCGACCGCCGAAGGCCGCGGCCGGGAAGCCGCCGCCCATCACCTTGCCGAAGGTCATCAGGTCGGGCCGGACGCCGTCGACGCCGTACCAGCCGGCCTTCGACGTACGGAAGCCCGTCATGACCTCGTCGGAGATGTACAGCGCGCCGTGGGCCGCGCACAGCTCCTTGAGCCCGGCGTTGAAACCGTCCGCCGGCGGGACGACGCCCATGTTGCCGGGGGACGCCTCGGTGATCACGCAGGCGATCTCGCCCGGATGCGCGGCGAAGGCCGCGCGCACCGCGTCCAGGTCGTTGTACGGCAGCACGACGGTGTCCCCGGCCGTGGCGCCGGTGACGCCCGGAGTGTCGGGCAGGCCGAAGGTGGCGAGCCCCGACCCGGCGGCGGCGAGCAGCGCGTCCACGTGGCCGTGGTAGCAGCCGGCGAACTTCACGACCTTGGCCCGGCCCGTGAAACCGCGCGCCAGCCGGATCGCCGACATGGTCGCCTCGGTACCGGAGGAGACCAGCCGCACCTGCTCGACGGGCTCGATCCGCGCCACGATCTCCTCGGCGAGCGCGACCTCGCCCTCACCCGGCGTACCGAAGGAGGTGCCTCGGGTCACCGCCTCCTGGACCGCGGCGACGACCTCGGGGTGGGAGTGGCCGAGAATCATCGGCCCCCACGAGCACACGAGGTCGACGTACTCGCGGCCATCGGCGTCGGTGAGGTACGGACCGGTGCCGGACACCATGAACCGGGGCGTACCGCCCACGGCCCGGAAGGCACGCACGGGAGAGTTGACGCCGCCGGGCGTCACGACGGACGCCCGGTCGAACAGCGACTGCGAAACTGGGGCTTCGTATGAATACGCCACTTTGGTCCTGATCTGCGATTCGGGTATCGGGAGGCCGGGCCGGGAAATCCCTACCAATCTCGGCCACCGGTGAGCAGGGAGCGCGCTCCCCTCGTATCACGAAAGAGCGTCAGCCCCCTCGCGTCTGCGAAACTGGGGCGTCATAGGGAAAGCTCACACATGCCATGGTGTCAGAGGCACGGACGGTCTTGCGGACAGGTGTTTCGCCGCACGCCCGTGGGGGAGGTCACTGACACGATGATCGGGTTGCGCGGCGGGGGCTGTGCCTCCTAAGAAGTAGTCGGGTGGATGAGATATGCATCGCGGTGGCGGAGTGGGCGAAGGGACCGACGACCTGGGGCCCGAGCCTGCCCGGCGAGGGCGGCACCGGCGCAGGACCGGGCGCGCACAGAGCAGGGGCGCGGAGAGCACGCCGCCCCCCGGAACCAGGAGCGGGGGCGGGATGGGGGTGACCTACAAGTACTTCGGCGCTCCTGACGGCGCCACCGCCGCACGGGTGCCCATCTCGATGCGCCCGGAGGAGCTCGGCGGTGACGAGCTGGGCATGGGCGGCATGTTCACCAAGATCAAGCCGGAGACCGTGGCCGCCATGGTCCTGACCGGCATCCAGGGCATACCCCTGCACAAGGTCCCCCCGCTGGAACTGGTCGTCCTCCACCCCGACTACGCGGTGGTGAAACTCCCGATGACCGTGGTCGATCCGCTGCGCGGCGTCGGCGAGGAGTCGGTGGGCGCGGCGGCCTTCATCTGGTCCACGGTCCCCGACCGCGGCGGCCCGCGCGACGCGTTCAACGTCTACCAGCTGCTCCACGAGTGGCAGGACTTCTCCCACCGCCTGCACGACGCGGGACACCAGGCGTACTGCCTGGTGTGGCCGTGAACGGGACGGCGTAGCGCCAGACCCGGCGTGGCGCCCGGTCTGCCCGGCCGTGAACGGAGCGGCACAACGCCCGGTGTGGCCGTGAACGGGGCGACTGACCGCCCCCGGCCGGACCGCCCGTCGCCGTCAGGTCCCGCCCGTCGCCGTCAGTCCCGGTTTCCCGCGCCTGTCGCCGTCAGCCCCTGTTTTCCCCCGCCCGTCCGTTCCGGAGCCCAGCCCGGATCGCGGCCCGTCACGGCCAGCAGCCGCTGGAGATCCGTAGCGCCCTCCCTCACCGGGAACGGCTCGCCGAACACCTTCACTCCCGCGCCTGCGGAGCCATCGCCGCCAGCCCCGGACCCACCGCGTCGAGAACGCTCGGCTCCGGCACGAAGTCCCCGCCGCACGCCCGCGCCAGGTCCCAGACGTGCACGGTCAGATCGCCGAGCACCATGAGCCCCACGGTCCGGGCCGGCAGCCCCATCTTCCCGGTGGTGCCCTCCTCGGCCCCCGGCGCGCTCCACGCCTCCACCAGCCGCGCCGTCTCCTCACCGAACCTGCCCCGCCAGTCGCCCGTCACGAAATCCGGCTCCTGGCTGAAATCCACCTCCTCGCGGGCGGCGAGCGCCTGGAAGTTCACGACCACCAGGAACAGGTGGTTCACCAGCGCCCGTACGTCGTACTCGGCGCACGGCGTGGGGTCGCCCAGCCGCGCGTCGTCGATGCCGCGCACGACGGGCAGCGCCCCGGCCGAGGCGGTCTCCAGCAGTTCACCGATCTTCTGTGTCATGCCTCCACCCTGCGCAACGCGCCCCCGGACGTCTTGAAGAAACACGACAGGGGCCGGGGTGAAGAAGCACGACAGGAGCCGGGGCGAGGAAGCCCGGCCGGGTGCGGGTGGAAGGAGCCCGGCAGGGGGCCTGGCCGGTGGCGACCGCGCGGCCTGGGATCGCCGCCATGGCCGCCGGACCCCGCCGCGACACCCGAGGGATCGTGGACGCTCCGGACCTCTTCGCCCGCGTACGCTTCCGCCGCCGCGAGCCCGCCGCGGCGCTCCGCCCGTACCTGGAGCACTACTGGCTGATCGACTGGGACCTCACCGAGCCGTACACCGCCCACGTCGTCCCGCACCCGTCGGTGAACCTGGTCCTCCAGCGGTACGAGGCGGAGGACGGTCCGCGAGGCCGGTGCGGGTACGCCGAGGTGGCGGGCGTCGAACCCCGCCTCTTCACCCGGAAGCTGACCGGACGCGGCCGGGTCTGCGGGGTCCAGTTCCGGCCGGGCGGCTTCCGCCCGTTCGCCCCCGGCCACGCCGTCGGCGACCTGACCGGGCGGCGGGTGGACGCCGCCGACGTGTTCCGTACGCCACCGCCCG
Organism: Streptomyces sp. V2I9; assembly: GCF_030817475.1. Lineage (NCBI taxonomy): Bacteria > Bacillati > Actinomycetota > Actinomycetes > Kitasatosporales > Streptomycetaceae > Streptomyces > Streptomyces sp. V2I9. The sequence continues at coordinate 2,780,293 of NZ_JAUSZJ010000002.1, forward strand.
TGGACGCCGTCCTGGACCCGGACGACGAGGACGCGCGGGTCGCGGCCCTGGACGCCTGCCTGCCGGCCCTGGAGCCCCGCCCCGACCCGCGGGCGACGCTGGCGATGGCCGCCGTCGACCGGGTCCGCACGGACCGCACCGTGCGCCGGGCCGGCCTCCTCGCACGGGACCTGGGGCTCTCCGCCCGCTCCCTGCAACGGCTGTTCTCCGCCTACGTCGGCGTCGGCCCGAAGTGGGTCATCCTCCGCTACCGCATCCACGAGGCGCTGGAACGCGCCGGGTCCGGCCCGGACGTCGACCGGGCGCGGCTCGCGGCGGACCTCGGCTACAGCGATCAGGCCCACCTGGTGCGGGACTTCACCGCCACGGTGGGCGTCCCCCCGACGGCGTTCGCCCCCCGCTGACGGGTCCCGCCGCACGAGGACGGGCACGGCCCCGCCCCCACGGGAAGGCGGCCGTCCCGTACGGGGACGGGCGTGGACAGGCGCGGGCACCACGCCGGGCGAGCCGGTCGCACGCCCCCGCACGCCCCCGCGAAATCCCTGGCAGCCCGTACCCCGCCGGTGGCATCCTGACCGGGTGAACGGACCCGAGATCACCATCGAAGTAGCCCCTGAGCTGCGGCTTTTCGTTCCACATGAGCGTCGCGGCGGACCCACGCCCCTCGTCACGGACGGTGCATCCACCCTCGGCCACGTCATCGAGTCCCTCGGCGTCCCGCTCACCGAGGCCGGAAAGCTGCTGGTGAACGGCGAGGAGGTCGCCCGTTCCCATGTGCCGGGCCCCGGCGAACACATCGGCGTACGCGCCGTCGAGCGCCCCCAACAGGTCCCCGGCGCACCCCTGCGCTTCCTCCTCGACGTCCATCTCGGCACGCTGGCCCGTCGGTTGAGGCTCCTCGGCGTCGACGCCGCGTACGAGAGCGAGGACATCGGCGACCCCGCCCTCGCCGCCCTCTCGGCGCGGGAGCGGCGCGTCCTCCTCTCCCGCGACCGCGGGCTGCTGCGCCGCCGCGAGATCTGGGCGGGGGCGTACGTCTACAGCGACCGCCCGCAGGAACAACTGCGCGACGTCCTCGGCCGCTTCGCCCCCGCCCTCGCCCCGTGGACCCGCTGCACCGCCTGCAACGGCACCCTGGCCGTGGCCACGAAGGACGCCGTGAGCGGCCTGCTGGAGCAGGGCACCCAGGAGGCGTACGACGTGTTCGCCCAGTGCACGGAGTGCGACCGGGTCTACTGGCGCGGCGCACACCACGGCCACCTGGAGACGATCGTGTCCGAGGCGGTCCGCGAGTTCGGGGGCGCTCCGGCGTAACGGCACGCGGCGCACGCCCGGGCGCGGACCGGGGGACGGACCGGCACGGCACCGGGGGCATACCGGCGGCACCCGGCGCACGCCCGCGCGCGGACCGGGTCGCGGCGCCTGCCTATCCTTTCCCCGTACCCGATCAGCAGCCCGAGGAGATCGCCATGGCCGCCACCCCCATCGCCGTCGTCACCGGCGCGAGCAGCGGCATCGGCGCCGCGACCGCCCGTACGCTGGCCGCCGCCGGGTTCCGGGTCGTGCTGACCGCCCGCCGCAAGGACCGCATCGAGGCGCTCGCGGCCGAGCTGAACGAGGCCGGCCACCAGGCGACGGCGTACCCGCTGGATGTCACCGACCGTGCCGCGGTCGACGAGTTCGCCACCGCGTTCCGTACCCTCGCCGTCCTCGTCAACAACGCGGGCGGGGCGCTCGGGGCCGACCCGGTGGCGACCGGCGATCCGGCCGACTGGCGTCAGATGTACGAGACCAACGTCATCGGCACCCTCAACGTCACCCAGGCCCTGCTGCCCGCCCTCACCGCGAGCGGCGACGGCACGATCGTGATCCTCTCCTCCACCGCGGCCCTCTCCTCCTACGAGGGCGGCGGCGGTTACGTGGCGGCCAAGCACGGCGAACACGTCCTGGCCGAGACGCTCCGGCTGGAGATCGTCGGCACCCCGGTCCGGGTCATCGAAGTGGCCCCCGGCATGGTCAGGACCGAGGAGTTCGCCACCACCCGCTTCCGGGGCGACACGGAGAAGGCCGCCAAGGTCTACGCGGGCGTCGACGCCCCGCTGACCGCCGAGGACGTGGCGGACACGATCGGCTGGGCGGTCACCCGTCCCAGCCACGTCAACATCGACCTGCTGGTGGTCCGCCCCCGCGCCCAGGCGTCCAACACGAAGGTGCAACCGGGAGCTCTGAGCCCGGCGGCCGGCGGCTCCCCCTGCCGGGAAGAAGGCCCCGCACCGACCGGGGTTCCCGGAGGAGCGGGGCGTGGCCGGACGGCCGAGCCCCTTCGGTGCGCAAGGGGCTCAGCCCTTCACGCACACCACCTGCTTGAGCTTCGCGACGACCTGGACCAGATCCTTCTGCTGGTCGATGACCTGCTCGATCGGCTTGTACGCCCCCGGAATCTCGTCCACGACGCCCGAGTCCTTACGGCACTCCACGCCCTGGGTCTGCTCCTCCAGGTCCTTGGTCGAGAAGCGCCGCTTCGCCGCGCTCCGGCTCATCCGGCGGCCCGCGCCGTGCGACGCCGAGTTGAACGACTTCTCGTTCCCGAGGCCCTTCACGATGTACGAACCGGTGCCCATGGACCCCGGAATGATCCCGTGGTCGCCGGACCCCGCCCGGATCGCGCCCTTGCGGGTGACCAGCAGGTCCATGCCGTCGTACCGCTCCTCCGCCAGCGTAGTTGTGGTGGCAGGAGATGACCGGGTCGAAGGTCACCCGCGCCTTCTTGAACTCCTTGCGGACCACGTCCTGGAAGAGCCCCATCATGATCGCCCGGTTGAACTTCGCGTACTCCTGCGCCCAGAAGAGGTCGTTGCGGTACGCGGCCATCTGTGGAGTGTCCGCGACGAACACCGCCAGATCGCGGTCGACGAGCCCCTGGTTGTGCGGAAGCTTCTGCGCCTGGCCGATGTGGAAGTCGGCCAGTTCCTTGCCGATGTTCCGCGAACCGGAATGCAGCATCAACCAGACAGATCCGGTCTCATCGAGACAGAACTCGATAAAATGATTACCCGATCCGAGCGTTCCCATCTGCTTCGTGGCGCGTTCCTGACGGAATTTGACCGCCTCGGCGATTCCTCCGAACCGCCCCCAGAAGTCGTCCCAGCCCGCCGTCGAGAACCCGTGCAGCCGCCCCGGATCCACCGCGTCGTCGTGCATCCCGCGGCCGACCGGAATGGCCTGTTCGATCTTGGAGCGCAGCCGGGACAGGTCGCCGGGGAGGTCGTTCGCGGTGAGGGACGTCTTGACCGCCGACATCCCGCAGCCGATGTCCACGCCCACCGCGGCCGGGCACACCGCTCCGTGCATGGCGATGACCGAGCCGACCGTCGCCCCCTTCCCGTAGTGGACGTCCGGCATGACGGCGAGGCCCTTGATCCACGGCAGCGTGGAGACGTTGCGCAGCTGCTGCATCGCGCCGTCCTCGACCGTCGCGGGGTCCGCCCACATCCGGATGGGAACCTTCGCTCCCGGCACCTCTACGTACGACATAACTCCTCGATTCCCCCGAAAAGACTGAAAGCGCAATACCGGTGCCAAGGTCGGCAAACCTGTCGGCCGACCGGCATGCACGGCTGCGCGTGCGATACACATTGTGTCCATCGGCCGCTGTCGAGCGGCAACACGTTTTCCGTACCGAAGGGAGCCTGGGACGGTGCGACACAAGGCGTACGTACCCGGCGCCGCACTTCTCGCCGCGCTCGTCGTCGTCGGCTGCAGCGCGGATGACGGCGGCGGCGCGAACGGCGCCGACAGCAAGCCGGGAGGCCCGACGGTCTCCCCCGCGCCTCCGGGCAGGTACCTGACCCTGCCCGCACCCTGCCGGGCCGTGCCGATCCCCACGCTGAAGGACCTGCTGCCGGGCGCGGCGGGGCTGCCGGGGGACCAGCAGGAGAAGGTGTTCCGGGGTTCGGCGGCCGTCACGTACGACACCGATCGCAAGGTCGGCTGCAGTTGGAAGGCGGACGCGCCGAACGCCACCCGCAGCCTGGCCATCGACTTCGAGCGCGTCGTCTCGTACGACCCGGCGGTCAGCGACGACGACCGCGCCGACGCGGTGTACGAGAAGAAGCGGAAGGCCGCCGGTCTGTCGTCATCGACGGCCCCCGAGGCGGACGCGGCCACGACCACCGGGGCCCCGGCCGAGCAGGGCAAGGGCAAGGGCGGGGGCAAGGGCGACGGGAAGGCGGCGGACACCGCGCACGCCTCGCCCTCCGCGAGCGCCGACGGGAACACCGGTGGAAGCTCCCCCGGCGGATCCCCTGACGGACCCCCCGGAAGCGGCGGCACCGGCAGCGCCGACCCGCAGGACGTGCTTGCCTCGCGCATCCTCGACAACCTCGGAGATGCCGCATTTCTCCAGGATCTGCCCAAAGAGGAAGGTTCCACCGCGCAGAACCACACGGTGAGCGTGGTGTTCCGCACATCCAACGTGGTCGTGACCGTCCGGTATGCCGAGCAGCCGGCCCTCATCACCCAGCGGCCCGACGGCAGGGAACTCCAGGAGAAGGCCCAGGCACTGGCCCGGAAACTGGCCGGGCAGCTCAGCGACTAGCGCCCTGTCCCCAAGGCTCCCGCCGGGTCGCGTTCCGGTCTCCGGAGCCCCCGGCGGCGGCGCGGGCCGGGCGCCGCCCGTCGTACGGTGGCTGTCCGGAAGACGTACCGACCCGCTACCGAGCCCGCCCGCCCGTACACCGCACGAACCGAGACCTCCAGCACCGAGAGCTCCGTGCCATCCGAGTGAAGGAACCATGCACCGATCTGCCCCGCGCCTGTCCCGCATCCTCGCCTGCGCCGCCGTTCCGGTGATGCTCGTAGCCGTCGGCTGCTCGTCGGACTCCGGCTCCGACAGCAAGAAGAACGCGGGCTCCTCCTCGTCCGGCAGCGCCAGCGCCAAGCCCACCGAGCCCACCGTCGAACCGGCGAAGTTCTCCGATCTGCCCGGTGACCCGTGCGCCGCGATCGGAAAGAAGACGATCGAGGACCTGGTGCCCGACGCCAAGAAGAAGGGCGGCACGGCCGGGAAGTCCAGCGACCTCTCGGTCCGGAGCAGCTGCTCCTGGAACGGCCTGGACGACAAGGGCCTCAAGGGATCGCAGTACCGCTGGCTGGACGTCGGCTTCACCCGGTTCGAATCGGACCAGGCGCTCGGCAGCGGGGCGGAGCGCGCCACCGCCGACTACACGAAGCAGATCACCAAGGCGAAGGCGTCCGAGGGCGCCCAGAAGGTCGCCGCCGAGGCCACGGCGGGCATCGGCGAGGAGGCCACCGTCGTCACCTACGGCCTCAGCAAGACGGACGAGGAGTTCGAGTACGCCACCGTCGTGGCGCGCACGGGCAACGTCGTCGTCACCCTGACGTACAACGGCGCGGGCTACGCGGGTGCGAAGACGCCCACCTCCGCGGACATCGTCGAGGGCGCGCAGCAGGCGGCCAAGGAAGCGATCGCCGCGGTCGAGAAGACCGCCGAGGCCACTCCCCCGGCCAAGGGCGGCAAGGACGCGGACAAGGGCACCGAGGACGGCGCCAAGACCGGCTCCGCGGACGGCAAGAAGGAGACGGCCGGCTCCGGGGACGAGGACTCCCCCAAGGGCAAGGCCAAGGCCACGCCCAAGTCGTGACCTGATGGCCCCGCGGATCGTCAAACCGCAGGTCCAGCACGTGTGTTGGAGAGCCCGGCCCCTTCGGGGGCCGGGCTTTCTCCCCTCCCCGCGCAACGGAACTCGTACACATGTGCCAGGCTGTGCCCTCGCCGGGCGTCTGAGGTTCGGCTGAAAACCAACGCCGGGCACGGAAGCCGGGTTCGGGCAGCAGAGGTCGGGGAGGGGATCGCGCGTGGCCGCGATGCAGCTGACACGCACGCACCGCATTCTCATCGGGGTCGTCATCGCCGGTGCGGTGGTCATCGCCGCGATCGGTTTCGCGGGCTCCTACGCGGCCGTGCGCGAACTCGCGGAGGCCAAGGGCTTCGGGACGTTCTCCCTGGTCTTCCCGATCGGCATCGACGCGGGCATCTGCGTCCTGCTCGCGCTGGACCTCCTGCTCACCTGGATGCGCATCCCGTTCCCGCTGCTGCGCCAGACCGCGTGGCTGCTGACCGCCGCGACGATCGCGTTCAACGGGGCCGCCTCCTGGCCCGACCCCCTGGGCACCGCGATGCACGCGGTGATCCCGGTGCTGTTCGTGGTCTCCGTCGAGGCCGCGCGGCACGCGGTGGGCCGGATCGCGGACATCACCGCCGACAAGCACATGGAGGGTGTCCGCCTCACCCGCTGGCTGCTCTCCCCCGTCCCCACCTTCAAGCTGTGGCGGCGGATGAAGCTGTGGGAGCTGCGCAGTTACGAGCAGGTCATCAAGCTCGAACAGGACCGGCTGATCTACCAGGCCCGGCTCCAGGCCCGGTTCGGCCGCAACTGGCGGCGCAAGGCCCCCGTCGAGTCGATGATGCCGCTCCGCCTCGCCAAGTACGGCGTCCCGCTGGCCGAGACCGCCCCGGCCGGCCTCGCCGCCGCCGGTATCGAACCCGCGCTGCTCCCGCCCGTCGAGGGCTCCCGCCCGAAGGCGGAACTGCCGTACGAGCCGCGGCAGGAGCAGGCGGGCGGACACGAGCACGGCCGGGCGCAGGGGTACGAGGGCGGCCCCGGACACGACGGCGGCCCCGGACACGACGGCCGGCAGCTCCAGCAGCAGTACCCGCACCCTCAGGAGCACGCCCACCCGCAGAACCAGCAGCACCAGCCGCACCCCCAGCACCAGCAGCCCTCGTTGCCCCAGCAGCAGGAACCCACCGTCCCGCCCACGCACGACAGCCCCTGGTTCGCCGCGCAGAAGCTGCCCGACGGCACCGCGCACCACAGTGCGTACGACCCGCGGCAGGGCGAGGGCCTGGAGCACGCCCCGGTCCAGATCCCCTCGGGCCCCGGCCGGACCCGGCCGCTGGGAGACGTGGGCACCATCGGCGCGGTCCCGCACCCCCGCCGCGAGGACGCCCCGGAGCCCCTGGACGGAACCGCCGGGCCGCAGGACGGAACCGCCGAGCACCGCGAGGACGCCCCGGAGCAGGTCGAGGAGCCCGCCGCGCAGGCCCCCGAGGACGTGCCGCAGGTGGAGGAGTGGCCCCAGGAGGACACCGAGTTCGCGGACATGGCCTTCGAGGTCTTCAGCGCGTACACGGACGAGCAGGGCCACCACCCGAGCGCCGAGGCCCTGGAGATCCACCTCGCCGACAGCCGCAACGTCCGCCACCCCCACGCCCGTGAACTGCTCCAGCGCCTGTGGCCGGAGTTCAAGCAGGCGTACGTCCCGGCGCAGTCGAGGGTCGACCAGACCGCCTGACGTGCCCCTTGACGGGCCGACCGCCTGACGTACCCCATGGCGGTGCGACCGCCTGACGTACCCCTTCACGGTCCGACCGCCTGAGGTACGCCACGGCCCGCCGGTCAGGACGGCGCAGCGGCGCAGTCCCGCGTGCGCCACAGCGGCGCTGATCACGGCGGCCGCCGACAGGGCGATCCCGCACCGGGCAGGCCGAGCCCGTCGAGCGGGCCGACGCCGTTCACGAGGGCCGGGGAGAGCACCACGGCCGTGGCGGTTCCGGTCAGGCCGCCGCGCATCACGAGCCGGGAGCGGCCGAGGCCCACGAGGGTGGAGGTACGGCCCCACGGCACGGCGGAGGGCCACCACCCGCGCGTACTCCGGGTGGGGGCCCTCCGGCGCGCGGGAGACCGAGCGCCCGCGTCTGCGCGGCGTTACGCGCCCAGCAGCCTGCGCACCCGGTCCGCCCCCACCGCGAGCAGCAGCGTGGGCAGGCGCGGGCCGGTGTCGCGGCTGACGAGGAGGCGGTAGAGCAGGGCGAAGAAGGACCGCTGCGCGGTCTTCAGCTCGGGCGTCGGCCTGGCGTCCGGTTCCAGTCCGGCCAGCACCTTCGGCACGCCGTAGACGAGCGTGGTGAGGCCGTCCAGGGACCAGTGCGTGTCCAGGCCCTCCAGGAGGAGGCGCAGGGATTCACGGCCCTGGTCGTCGAGGGAGCCGAGCAGCTCGGTGTCGGGCTCGTCCCGGACGATGGTGCGGGCCTCGGCCGGGACCTGGGTGGTGATCCAGCTCTCGGCGCGGTCGAGGCGCGGGCGGGCCTCGTCCAGCGAGGTCAGCGGGTTGTCCGGGTCCAGTTCGCTGAGGATGCGCAGCGTCTGGTCCTCGGCGCCGGCGGTGATGTCGGCGACCGAGGCGAGCGTCCGGTACGGGAGCGGGCGCGGGGTGCTGGGCAGCTCTCCGGCCGCCGTGCGGACGGCGCGGGAGTGGGCGGCGGCGTCGGCGGGCAGGACCGTGCCGTCCGCGACCTTGCGGCCCAGCGAGTCCCACTCGTCGTACAGCCGCTGGATCTCCTGGTCGAAGGCGATCTTGAACGACTGGTTGGGCTTGCGGCGGGCGTAGAGCCAGCGCAGCAGCGGCGCCTCCATGATCTTCAGCGCGTCGGCCGGGGTGGGGACCCCGCCCTTGCTGGAGGACATCTTGGCCATGCCGGAGATGCCGACGAAGGCGTACATGGGCCCGATGGGCTGCACGCCGTCGAAGACCTCGCGGACGATCTGGCCGCCGACGACGAAGGAGGAGCCGGGTGAGGAGTGGTCGACGCCGCTGGGCTCGAAGATCACGCCTTCGTAGGCCCAGCGCATGGGCCAGTCGACCTTCCAGACCAGCTTGCCGCGGTTGAACTCGCTCAGCCGGACCGTTTCGGCGAAGCCGCAGGCCGAGCAGGTGTAGTTCAGCTCGGTGGTGTCGTCGTCGTAGGAGGTGACGACGGTGAGGTCCTTCTCGCAGTTGCCGCAGTAGGGCTTGTACGGGAAGTAGCCGGCGCTGTTGCCGCTGCCGTCGTCCTCGTCGGCCGCGCCGGAGCCCTCGGCGGCCTCCAGCTCGGCCTCGTCGACCTTCTTCTGCTGCTGGGGCTTCTTGCCGCCCGTGCCCTGGCCCGCCGCCGGGTCCTTCTTGGTGCGGTAGCGGTCGAGGACGGCGTCGATGTCGGCGCGGTGCTTCATCGCGTGCAGGATCTGCTCGCGGTAGGCCCCGGCGGTGTACTGCTCCGTCTGGCTGATGCCGTCGTACTCGACGCCCAGCTCGTCCAGGGCCGCCGTCATGGCGGCCTTGAAGTGCTCGGCCCAGTTCGGGTACGCGGAGCCGGCCGGGGCGGGCACCGAGGTCAGCGGCTTGCCGATGTGCTCGGCCCACGACGGGTCGACGCCGGGGACGCCGTTGGGGACCTTGCGGAAGCGGTCGTAGTCGTCCCAGGAGATCAGGTGGCGCACCGTGTGCCCGCGGCGGCGGATCTCGTCGGCGACCAGGTGCGGGGTCATGACCTCGCGGAGGTTGCCGAGGTGGATCGGCCCCGACGGGGACAGACCGGAGGCGACGACGACCGGTTTGCCAGGCGCACGACGCTCCGATTCGGCGATGACATCGTCCGCGAAGCGGGAGACCCAGTCGGTCTCGGTGCTGGTCTGACTCTCGGCCACGGTCGGCACGTCCTTCTCTCGTCTGTCGTTTCCCGATGGGGTACGGGCCATTCTCCCAGTTACCACCCGCAGCGCGAAAACGGCTTTACGGCGGGCGGGGCCCGCGCGGGCCCCGCCCGGGACCGGGCGCGAGCACCGTCTCGGACCGGGGGCCGGCACCGCCTCGAACCGGGGGCGAGCGCCGACCGTAAAACGGCTTTACGCCCCGTGGGATACTGGGGAGATCCCTTGTACCCCTACGGAAACGGCAGCCCGTCCCATGCCTGAGCACGGCTCGGTTCCCTCCCTCGCTTCCTCGCTCCAGCAGCAGCTGGCGGACGCCCTGACGGCAGCACTGCCCGATGCCGGCGCCGCCGACCCGCTGCTGCGCCGAAGCGACCGGGCCGACTTCCAGGCCAACGGCATCCTGGCGCTCGCCAAGAAGCTCAAGGGCAACCCGCGGGAGCTGGCCGCCCGGGTGACCGCGGCGCTCCCGGCGGGTGAGCTGATCAAGGACATCGAGGTCTCCGGCCCCGGCTTCCTCAACATCACGCTCTCCGACAACGCGATCGTCGAGACGCTCGCCGCGCGGGCCGCCGACGCCGGGGGCCGGCTCGGCGTGCCGGTGAACGCCGACGCCGGGACCACGGTCATCGACTACGCCCAGCCGAACGTGGCCAAGGAGATGCACGTCGGCCACCTGCGGTCGGCGGTCATCGGTGACGCGATGGTCAAGATCCTGGAGTTCACCGGCGAGAACGTGGTCCGGCGGCACCACATCGGCGACTGGGGCACCCAGTTCGGCATGCTCATCCAGTATCTGATCGAGCACCCGGGCGCCCTGAAACACGAGGACGGCGCGGCGGACGGCGCGAGCGAGGGCGAAGCGGCGATGTCGACGCTGAACCGGGTCTACAAGGAGTCGCGGGCCCTGTTCGACGCGGACGAGGAGTTCAAGGCCCGGTCCCGCGACCGGGTGGTGGCGCTCCAGGCCGGGGACCCCGAGACGCTGGAGCTGTGGCAGGGCTTCGTCGACGAGTCGAAGATCTACTTCCACTCGGTGTTCGACAAGCTCGACATGGAGATCGACGACGCGGACATCGTCGGTGAGTCCGGCTACAACGACATGCTGGAGGAGACCTGCCGCATCCTGGAGGAGACGGGCGTCGCCGTCCGCTCCGAGGGTGCGCTGTGCGTGTTCTTCGACGACGTGAAGGGCCCCGACGGCAACCGGGTCCCGCTCATCGTGAAGAAGACGAACGGCGGCTACGGCTACGCGGCCACCGACCTCTCCGCGATCCGGAACCGGGTGCAGGACCTCAAGGCCGACACCCTGCTGTACGTGGTGGACGCCCGGCAGTCGCTGCACTTCAAGATGGTCTTCGAGACGGCCCGGCGGGCCGGCTGGCTGAACGAGGACGTCAAGGCCGTGCAGCTGGCCTTCGGCACCGTCCTCGGCAAGGACGGCAAGCCGTTCAAGACCCGTGAGGGCGAGACGGTGCGGCTGGAGGACCTCCTCGACGAGGCGGTCGAGCGGGCCACCGGGGTCGTCCGGGAGAAGGCCGAGAAGGTGGGCCTGTCCGAGGAGGAGATCGTCGAGAACGGCCGGTACGTCGGCATCGGGGCCGTGAAGTACGCGGACCTGTCGACCTCCGCCGTCCGGGACTACAAGTTCGACCTGGACCAGATGGTGGCGCTGAACGGCGACACGTCGGTGTACCTCCAGTACGCGTACGCGCGTATCCGGTCGATCCTGCGCAGGGCCGGGGACGCGGTCCCGGCCGCCCACCCGGAGCTGGAGCTGGCCCCGGCGGAGCGGGCGCTCGGTCTGCACCTGGACCAGTTCGGCGAGGTGCTGGGCGAGGTGGCGGCGGGGTACGAGCCGCACAAGCTGGCCGCGTACCTGTACCAGCTGGCCTCGCACCTGACCACGTTCTACGACCAGTGCCAGGTGCTCAGCCCGGACAACGCCCCGGAGGTCGTCGAGAACCGGCTCTTCCTGGTCGAGCTGACCGCCCGGACCCTGCACCGGGGGATGGCGCTGCTGGGCATCCGGACGCCCGAGCGGCTCTGACCGCGCACCCTGTCGTACGTACGCACGTCGGCCCCGGCACCTGGAAAGGCGCCGGGGCCGACCGCGTACGGCGGGGTCCGTCGCCCCCCCCGGACCTCAGGGTGCGGTGAGTTCCACGACGACGTCGTACACGCCCGGGTTCGGGGTGACCGGCTGCCGGGTCTCCTCGCGGGCCGCCCGGGTCCGGGAACCGAAGTCGGGGTCGGCGGTGGCCGCCTCCCATGCCTCCTGGCTCTCCCAGTGGGAGACGTTGACGAGCTGGAAGCGGGAGTCCGTGGAGCGGGCCCGGTGCATCCGGGAGTCGATGAAGCCGGGCTTGTCCCGCATGAGGCGGGCCCGCTGTTCCCACTTCTCGATGAACGCGTCGAGTCCGTCGGCGGCTATCTCGAAGACGTTGATGAAGGTGACGGACGATTCCGGCCCGGCGGCAGCCGAGCTGCTCTCCAAGACGGCGGGCGTTTCCGGTGTGGCGGCGGCTGAGCCGCTCCCTGTGGTCATGCCGCAACTCCAGGACGTGCAGCGAAAGCGGATCTTCAAGGTGAGATGTTCTCGCTTCGCGGCATGGGGAGATCCACGGATGTGCAAGGGGCGGTTCCGGAACCGCGGTGGTCGAAGCCGGACGACGTCATGCCGTGCCGATCAGGCTGTTGAGGATGCTCTTCTCGGCGAGGTAGAAGACGAGACCGCCCACGGGAGCGAGCATGGCGCACAGCCAGTAGCGGCGCGCCCCTGTGCGTGCCAGGTAGACGGTCAGGAGGGCGGCGAGCAGCGCGCCGACGGTGAGGAAGACGGCCGCCTCTCCCCAGTAGCGAAGCCCCAGCCCCATCCAGAGCCCCTCACCCAGCACCACCATGGCGATAACGGCCCCGGCAACCGCGCGCAGGTCGCCCCGCGCGCGCCGTACGGTCCACCCCGCCCATCCCAGCAGGGGGCCTCCGGCCAGTCCGGCCACCGCCCACACGGCGGCGGTCCCGAGCCCTCCGGTCCCGAAGGTGTCTCCCAGAGCGGACGCCGTGTAGTAGCCGCAGCAGGTGGTGAGCATCATCAACGCCCCGCTCCAGACGGCGATCCTCCGGTCGCGGATCAGTGCACCGGCTGCGGCGGTCCAGATGATCCAGGTGGACGTCGAGTTGGTCGCCCGGTCCACCAGGGGTGTTGTTCCGTGCAGGGCGTACGTCGCCCATCCGAGCAGCAGTCCGAAGACGGCGGCCGCAGTGAGCACGATGCTGGGGGTGGCGCGGCGAAATGCGGTCGGGAAAGCCATGACCCGGAACTATACATGCCATGTATACGCTCGATGCATAGGAGCTGGGGTGGCTGGGCCCGCGGTGGCCGGGGGCAGCGGGCCGGCCGCCTACTGCGGGCGGCCCAGCGCCCACCCCGACACGTCGGAGAGGCGTCCGCGCCACAGGGGCAGGGAGACGGGCGTCATGCCCCCGGTGATCAGCGTGACGTCCCGGAGGTGGATCCAGCGGGGCAGCCGGCTCGCCCCCGTCTCCTCCTCTGCGCGCAGCTCCCGTACGCCCTGGTCGACCGTCTCGGGGAACTCGGCGAGCAGGTTGGCCCCCTCGCCCTCGACCTGGCGCAGGCTCCTGGCCCACTCGGCCTTCCACTGCTCGTGCCCGATGACGTCCCCGTGGAGCAGACCGCCGGGTTGGGTGAGGGTGAGCGGCAGGCTGGAGCGGGGGTCCTCGTCGAGGAGCTGGATGAGCAGCTGGAGCTGAAGGTCGGGCAGGGGTTCGGTGATCACCGCGGCGGACGGTGCCGGAGAGGTCTCGGCGGTAGCGCTCATGGGCCCTTCCCTTCACATGGCGGACGAGGGTCGTCTCCCCCGCCTTCCCTGCGAGCGCCGGACCACGCCCCCGCCCCGCCCCCGCTCTCCCGCAGGTGTCAGAGGAAGCGGCGGATGGGCACGACGGCCGCTTCGCGGGCCCGCTGGAGGAGGTCGCGCCGCTTCCACCGGCCGCGCTCGATCAGCACGCTCTTCTCCCGGTCCTCGTCGAAGTGGCCGTCGAGGGTGGCGGTGAAGTCCCGGTCGAGGACGGCGAGCATGACTTCCTCGTCGTGGTCGAGGGAGCGCCGGTTGAAGTTGGTGGAGCCGATGAGGGCGGCGACCCGGTCGATGGTGAGGGACTTCGTGTGCAGCATCGTCGGCTGGTACTGGTAGATCTTCACGCCGCAGGCGGTCAGCTCCTCGTAGTACCGCTGTCCGGCGAGCTGGCAGACCCGCTTGTCGGTGTGCGGTCCCGGCAGCAGGATCTCGACCTCCACCCCGCGCCGGGCGGTGTCGCAGAGCAGCCCGGTGAAGTAGGCGTCGGGCGCGAAGTAGGCGGTGGTGAGGCGGACGCGTTCCTCGGCGGACTCCAGGACGATCCGGATCAGGGTCTGCATGTCCTGCCAGCCGAAGGAGGCGGAACCCCGCACGACCTGGACGACGGAGTCCCCGTGGTGCTCCTCGGTGATGAACCGGTCGCGTTCGTCGAACAGCTCGTCGTGACACTCGGCCCAGTTCTGCGCGAACGCGGCGGCCAGCCCGTCGACGGCGGGCCCGGTGACCTGCACGTGGGTGTCGCGCCACTCGTTCTCGTTGCGGGCGTCGCCGCACCACTCCTCGGCTATCCCGACACCGCCGGTGAACGCGGTGCGCTCGTCGACGACGAGGACCTTGCGGTGGCAACGGTGGTTCTGCTTGAGCGGCGAGAGGTGGAGGGGCTTGCGGAACCAGGTGACGGTGACCCCGGCCCGGTCCATCAGCTCCAGCTGGTCCTTCTCGATGAGCCGCGACCCGAACCCGTCGAGCATCAGCCGCACCCGGACCCCGGCGCGGGCGCGGTCGGCCAGCGCTTCGGCGAACGTGAGGGCGATGTCACCGCGCCAGTAGACGAACGTCATGAGGTCCACGGTGTGCTGCGCGCCCCGGATCGCCTCCAGCATCGCGCCGAAGATCTGGTCGCCGTTACGGAGCGGGACGAGGGCGTTCCCCTCGGTGGCGGCTATGCCGATCAGCCGTTCCAGCCTGCGTCTGAGCCGGAGGCTCCGCTCCTCGCAGGTGCGATCGTCCAGGGCCGGCCGTTCGGGAGCTTCGGGAACATCGGCAGCTGTGGCGGACATGTTTCACCTGATGGGGTACGGGGATGGGGCTGCCGTACACCGTCGTCGCTCGGCGGGGTACTGCTGCCGGGGCCTCGCAGACTGTACTCCCGAGATTCCGTGCGCGTGTACGACGGCGGTCGGACAGCGGCGGACGGGCCCGGGGGCTTCGGACCCCCGGGCTCCACCCACCAGCATGCCCCCGGAAAGCCGGGTCACCCGGCGGGTTCCCATCCGTAGCCGGGGCCGCCGTACACGTACTCCGGCCGCCCCTTCATCCCGCTGAGCCGGAACGGCTTCCCGTGGTCGTCGATCCGCAGCACGCCCTCCTTGCCGCCGCTGCTCCACTCCAGCTCCAGGTACCAGGTGACGTCGTAGCTCACGGCCTTCACGTCGAGGTTGAAGACCTCCACGTCCTCGGAGGTCACCTTGTACGGGAAGTCCACCGCCGGCACCTCGATGTCCCCCCGGGACCCCGCCACCGGCCGAATGGTGGGGTGCCCGGCGTCGAGGTGGGACGCGAACGTCTGGGGCATGATGCCGCTGCCGCAGCCGTTGCCCATCAGGTACGCCGACCAGGGCAGCGGAGCCTTCCGCGAGATCACCCGCACGTTCATGCCCTTGAGGACGACGGCCTCGCGCGAGGTCCCCTGGACGGTGAGCTGGAGCAGCATGTTCCCGGCGTCCACCCCGCCGTACGTCTCCGCCCAGCCGCGCCGGTCCTGCGGCGCGGGCGGCGGGTCCAGCTTCTCGGGCCCCCGGTTCACCAGGAAGTGCTGGCCGCAGGGTTCGTCCCAGTTGTACGAGGAGATGCTGACGGTCGGCGGAGCCCCGAGGCCCGTGGTGCGGTCACCCCCCTTCCCGCTTCCCCCGCCGCTCTCCGCCTGCCCGCCCCCGGAGCCCGCCGAGGGCTTCCCGGACGGCCGCCCCGAGGCGGACGCGGAGGCACGGGCCGACGGGCCGGCCGGACCCGGGCTCGCGGAGGCGCGCGGCGTGGCCGACGCGGTGCCCTCCGAAGCCCCGGCGAGCCCCCCGCTCCCGTCCTCCACCCGGTCCGCCGCGCTCCCTCCGCCTTCCTTCCCCGAGCCGACGAGATCGGCGGCGACGACACCGGTCGGCACGAGGAGCGCGGCGACCCCGGCGGCGGCGATGAGCACCCGCGTACGCCGGGAGAGCCGGGACCACCGGGAGCGCACGCCCTCCTCCGGCCTGCCGCCCCCACCGACGCCGACGCGCTCGGACGTGATGTCCGGCACCGAGCCCCCGCCGTCGCCCCGGTCACCGCTCTCGTCACGCACATCGCGCACCTCACGCTGGTCGCGCTCGACGCCCTCAGCAGTCGCGCCGTCCTCAACAGCCGCAGGAGCAACGGCGGCAGGGACCGGCGCGGGAGCGGGAGCAGGAGGCTCCGGGGCGGAAGCCGGTACGGGGGCAGGCGGAACGGCCCCGGTCCCCGCACCCATCGCCCCCGCGGGAGGCCGCCGCCGGGCCGCGTCCGCGATGATCCACCGCCGGTGCACCTCCACCAGCTCGTCCGGCGACGCCCCGCACACCCGCGCGAACCGCTCCACGGGGGCGAACTCGTTCGGCACGGCGTCCCCGTTGCAGTACCGGTGAAGGGTGGACGTACTGACGTGCAGCTTCCCCGCGAGCACCCCGTAGCTGCGTCCCGAACGGTCCTTCAGATTCTTCAGCAGAGCCGCGAACTCCACAGCCTCCGGCGTCGCCACGACGGCGTTCCCCTTCCTCGTGCGTCCCGGAACGGCGTTCCAGGGACGCGGAATCCCCGCAGGTCACCGTACGCGTAGACGTTCCGGCATCCCCCATGGTTCGGCAGGCGTTGCGGCCGGAATCCGCCGTCCCACAAGCTCGGACCAGACCACAGCAGCACCGCTGCGGACCGGCCGCCCGACAGGCCGGGCGCAGCGTCTTTCAGCTCAGCTCAACTCAGCTCATTCATCGAGTACACCGAGTACGGGGAGAACCACCGCCATGCGCACCAACCGCTTCCGCACCACCGCCCTCGCCGCCACCGCCCTCGTGGCCGCCCTCTCCCTCACCGCTTGCGGCGGCGACGACCAGGCGATGGGGACCAAGCCGGCCGGCTCCGCGACCGGGACGGCGGCCCCCGCGGCACCGGGCGGCGACGACAAGAAGCAGCCGGAGACGCCGGAGGCCGGGAAGCCCGAGACGCAGACCGTCCCCGCCGGGGGCAAGCACGCGGGCGGCAACGGCAACGGCGACAACCGGAGCAGGAAGCCGGAAGCCGCGCCGGACGCGGAGGCCGCGGCGTCGATCCCGGCCTGCACGCCGAAGAACTCCCGCGTCAAGGTCTCCTCGGTGAGCCGCCCGATCAACCACCTGCTGCTCACGGTGACCAACACCGGCTCCACCAACTGCGCCGCGTACTACGCCCCGTTCCTCCGCTTCGACGGTGCGCAGGCCGTGTACCCGGTCCTGGAGGACAGCAAGCCGCAGGCGGTCGTCACGCTCTCGCCCGGCGAGGAGGCGTACGCGGGCATCGCGCCTCCTCGGGGAGCCCGGCGAGAACGAGCCGGTCCCGAGCGCCGACCTCGGCGTGATCATGGTCGACAGGAACAACCAGTCCAAGGGCGAGACCACGCTGAAGCTCCCGGCGGAGACCGCCACGGACGGCCGGGGCTTCGTCACCTACTGGCAGTCGGACATCGAGAACGCACTCATGTTCTAGAAAGAGCCCGTCACTACGGCACCTCAGGCCAGCGCCTGACCTGCTGCTACTCTGCGCGACCCGTACAGATTTCTTGTACGGGTCGCGCATGCGTGAAGTGGGTCCGGGGGTGGGAGTGGGAACCGTATGCACCCCAGAAAACGACTCCGCAAGAACGCCTCGTCCATGAAGCTCGTGGGCAAGCTCGTGGCCCGGTTTCGCCTCGAAGCGGGCATGACCCAAGCCGAACTCGCTAGCGCCTCCGGGGTCCAGGAGGACACGATCGCCTCCATCGAGCAGGGCAGACGCTCGCTCGTCCCGGACCTGGCGGACACGATGGACGACCTGCTGGGTACCAAGGGCGCCTTGTCGACGGCGGTCGAGAACATGCCGGAAGTCGACCTGATTCCGCTGTGGGCCGAGGACTACATCGACATGGAACAGGACGCCTCGACGCTGTCCTGGTTCGACAACCAGGTCATTCCGGGCCTGCTCCAGACGAAGGCGTACGCGGAGGCGGTGTTCCGCAACAGGATTCCGGTCTACAGCCCGGAGGAGATCGAGACCCACACCGCGACGCGGCTCCAGCGTCAGCAGATCCTCCACCGGACGAAGCCGCCGACCACCAGCATCGTGATCTGGGAACCGGTCCTGATGATGAGGCTCACCTCGGAGGAGGAGCACCGGAAGCAGCTCCGCCACCTGTACGAGATGGCTCAACTGCCGGGCGTCTGCCTTCAGGTGCTCCCGCTGAGCAGCACGGCCCACGCGGGCCTCGCAGGGCCCTTCATTCTTTTGGAGACCCCGGACCACCAGCGCGTCGCCTACACCGAGACCCAGCGCGGCAGCCAACTGATCACCGACCCGAATGAGGTCAGCATCCTCACTCAGAAATATGCGATGCTGCGAGCCCAGGCGCTCACCCCAGAAGAGACCCTGCGCCTGCTGGCCCGTTTACTGGGAGAGAACATGAGCACCGCACTGAACTGGTTCAAGTCGAGCCACAGCAGCGACGAGGGCGGCGCGTGCCTCGAAGTCGCGTACGACTGGCGGAAGTCGAGCTACAGCGGCAGCGATGGCGGCCAGTGCCTCGAAGTCGCTTACGACTGGCAGAAGTCGAGCCACAGCGGCGACGAGGGCGGGGCCTGCGTCGAGATCGCCGCGCACCCCGCCGCCGTCCACATCCGCGATTCCAAGGACATCGAAGGCCCGACGTTCACCGTCGCGCCCTCGGCCTGGACGGCGTTCGCCGCCTACGCGGCCACCGCCTGACCCGCCTGACCCGCCCGCCCCTCCGCCGTACGTCTCACGACGCCCGGACCGTCTCGTAACGGAGCAGCACGACCCCGTTGCCGAAGGTCCGGGTCTCCAACAGCCGGAGCCTCTGCCGCTCCTCCGTGTCCGGGAAGAAGCTGCGGCCCCGGCCGAGGATGAGGGGGTGGACGTAGATCCGGTACTCGTCGATCAGGTCGTGCCGCCGGAACGACTCCAGCAGGCCCGCGCCGCCGACCACCAGGTCCCCCGAGGCGGCCTCGCACAGCGCCCGCACCTGCTCGGGGTCGACCTCGTGCAGCAGGGTCGCGTTCGGCCCCACGCTCTCCAGCGTGCGCGAGAACACGAGCTTCGGCATCTCCCGCCAGATCCCCGCGAACTCGGCCATCGGCCCCTCGTTCTCCGGGTCCTGATCGGCGGTCGGCCAGAACTCCTCCATCAGCTCATAGGTGACGCGCCCCTCGACGAAGGCGCCCATCGTGCGGAGGTGGTCGTTGAAGTGCTGGTGCAGCTCCTCGTCCACGGTGTGCCAGTCGATGTCCTGGTCGGGCCCTTCGAAGTATCCGTCGAGGGAGAGCGAGATGGACGTGACGATCCTGTTCACAGCGGCTCCTGCCGGATCGGCCCGGTCGCCAGGGGCGGTCCGGGCGGCACGCAACGGCTTTCGACCCTATGCCCGAGCACTGACAGACCGGGCGAGCCGCGCACGACGGGCGATGGGAAGCGGGCCACGGACGAGACGACGGGCCCTGACGATACGTCGCCCGCGATCCGTTCCCCCGGAAGTGAAGGCTCTCGCCCAAGGCGTATGCGCACGGGAAACGCGAAGTCCCCGGCCGCACGGCCGGGGACTTCGGTGGACTCGCGGTCCGCGTCGCCGCTCAGCCCGGCCGGGCGGCGAGCCCGGTCGCCGTCACCAGCTGGTGTTGTCGTTCGCCAGGTGCCAGAGGCGGTCGGCGCTCGGGTAGGAGGTGTCCAGGTGGAGGGTGTTCCAGCTGCCGTCGTTGTAACGGTTGAGGGTCAGGGCGAGGTCGGTGTCCACCTTGGGCTGCCAGATCCACCAGCGGGAGTTGTTGTCGCCCTCCGGACGCAGGACCCAGCGCTGGAGGTCGGACCCGTCGCAGGTGCGTACGACGACCGTGGTGCCGCGCGTGGGCTTCGCGTCGGCCGGCTGGAGGCACTTGTCGGCGGCCTTGTTCTTGAAGGTCAGCGTGTAGCGGCCGCTCTCCCACTGGCCGCCGACCTCGTCCCAGACCTCGGTCCTGTGCTTCCACGCCGGGTCGCGCAGGGAGACCGCGACGGCGTTCTCGGCCGTGGCGTCGGCGTACAGCGCGAGGCGGCTTCCGTCGGTCCGGTTGATCAGGTCCTGGCCGGCGCGATCGGCCGCCGAGGCGCTTCCCGCGCCGAACGGGGCGAGAAGGGCGACCGCGGTTGCGGCCGCGGTGAGGGCGCGGCGGGGGCGGAACGTGGGCATCGTTCTCCTTCGATGGCGGTTCTGCGGACACGTCTGACGGCACCGGCCGGAGACGGCCACGGACGAACCGTGGTCGTACCGGCCGACGCCACGCCGCCCAGCCTGAAGGCCGCGACCGGGACCTGTGAGAGGCCGAGAAGCGCCGGACCAGCCGTACAGCCGCTCTCCCGTCGCTCCGCCTCCGCTCCGGGACACAGGTCAGCACTGCGGGGAATCGTTTCGGCCCACAGCCACCGGCCCCCCGTACCGGGAGAGGAAGGGACCCGGCCGGGTCCGCACGGACGTGTGACCGCCCCGCCGGCCCGTGTCACCTCTGAGGGCGAACGGAGACCGAGCCGGTGCACGGAAACAGGTTCTCGCCCGGCCAGGCCAGGCCAGGCCAGGCCAGGCCAGGCCAGGCAGCATGATCACTCGCGTCGTGCGGGACACCCACCGCCTGAGGGAGGTCACGGACTCCGAGCGGTTCGGCCACCGCTGGATGGAGTTGGCGCGGGCCCACGGCGGCACGCTCCACGGCTGCTTCCTCCCGGCGGAGGGCGCGAGCGACGAGGCCCCGGCGCTGTTCGGCTTCCTCGGCCCGGCGGCGTACGAGGAGTACGCCGCACCGGTCACGGCCGTCCGGCGCCTGGTCTCTCCCCACGGTTCCGCTCCCCCCGCCGGGCCCACTCCTCCCTCCAGTCCCGCTCCTCCGGCTCGTCCGGCCGTACGGTCTCCGCCAGCGACGCCAGGATCGGTTCGGCGGCGGCCCAGAGCAGCGCGCCCCCGACGCCCGGCACGATCGTGCGCC
The DNA here is from genome assembly GCF_030817475.1 of Streptomyces sp. V2I9. Classification (NCBI taxonomy): domain Bacteria; kingdom Bacillati; phylum Actinomycetota; class Actinomycetes; order Kitasatosporales; family Streptomycetaceae; genus Streptomyces; species Streptomyces sp. V2I9. The sequence continues at coordinate 2,801,206 of NZ_JAUSZJ010000002.1, forward strand.
GTGCACCGGGGATACGGGAGACGAGCCGGCGGCCGAGGTCGGGCGAGTGGGAGGCGTCCTCCTCGCCGTACCAGACCTCGACCGGGACGGTGATCGCGCCGAGGTCGATGGGCCAGCGCCCCATGGCGAGCGCGGTGTCGCGGGCGTACCCGGCGGCGGCGCCCTGCGCGAACCCCTCGTCGAGGGCGCGGCCGTAGGCTGCGGCGAAGCCGGGGTCCTCGTACACCATGAGGTCGCTCGCCGGGCTCCCGGCCAGGACCATCCGCCGCAGCGCGTCCCCGTCGAACCCGGCGAACACCTTCTCCGCGCCGACCGGGTCCTCCGCCACCCGCCCGACCAGGCCCCGCAGGTCGTCGGGGAGCGCGGCGGCGAACTCGGGGGCCGCGACCTCGTCGGCGGGCGAGACGAGCGCGAGCGCGGAGACGACGCCCGCCGCCGCGCAGGCGAGGGCGAAGGGCGCGCCCTGGGAGTTCCCGAGCATGGCGGGGAGCGGCCCCAGTCCGCGCAGCTCGGTCAACTCCCTCATGTCGGCGACGAAGTCGGTGTAGGTCCGGTCCGGCGCGGGCGTGGAGACCCCGAGGCCGGGACGGTCCACCGAGACCAGCCGGACACCCTCCGTCTCGGCCGCCCCCGCCCCGATGCCGAGCCACCGGCTGGTCCCGGCGCCGGGGGAGAGCAGCACGGGCAGCCCGTCCTCCGGCCCCCACTCGGCCCAGCCGAGCACCCTCCCGTCGGAGAGGCGGGTGGTTCCGAGACGGGAGGGATCATCGACGAACAAACTCATGCCCGACATCATTAACGAGCCACCCCCTCCCTGCACCGGCTTTAGGACCTCGGGCACGTCGCCCTGTCAGGAGGTCTGCCGGGTGACGCCGCTCGCGGGTACGTCGACGACGCGGGCGAGGGCGTCGAGGACGGGCCCGGCGAGGTGCTCGGGCAGGTGGAGCGGGGCCCAATCGGCGGCCAGGTCAAGGAAATCGACGAGATCGCGCTCGACCCCGTCCAGCAGCCGACGTGACTCGGGGACGGACGACTCGATCACCGGGCCGTCGCTCCGCTCGACGTCCACGACCCATCGGACGGAGTCCCCGGACCGTTCCACGACCGGGTCGGGGGCGTGTCCGAAAAAGGCCCATCCGGTGCCGTCGAGAACGGCGTACGCGTCCCGCCAGTCCTCCAGCCCTCCGCAGCAGCCGGGCACCAGCGTGGTACCGGTCGAACGGTCCACGACCCGCAGGCCCCCGGAGGCGAAGAGGTTCTCGAACGTCAACAGGCCGTGCAGGAAGGAGTCGAGGGGGTCGGCGGGACGCGGCGGGCGGTCGTCCCCCGAGGCGGGATCGGGGTCGATGTCGTTGCAGCCGGCGATGAGCATCAGCGCCGTCCCGACCTCGGCGGACGTGAGCGTCCCGCTCAGCGCCAGGAACCCCGGCGGCGTGCACGCGGCGACGGGCCAGAGGGAGAAGTCACCGGGGGTGCCGAGTTCCAGGACGGGCTGCATCACGATCATGCGCCGAGTGTTCCGGGTTCCCGACGGCCCCGCACGGGCTTTACGGCGTCCACCGCGCAGGGGCCTCACGCCGTCCACCGTGCACGACGTGTGTGCCGTCCACCGCGCACGGGCTCCGTGCCGTCCGCCGTGCGTGACGTGTGTGCCGTCCACCGCGCACGGGCTTCCCGGCGGCCGCCGCCTCCCGCACCGGCTCCAGGGACCGCCGCCCCGGAGGCTGTCGGTGCCGCCGCCTAGGCTCCCCACCATGGCGACGCTCCCGAACCCCCTGCCCGACCCGGCCGCCTCCGGCCTGGACCTCCCGCCCGGCTCCCTGGTGGACGCCACGCTGGACGGCCCCTGGCCCGAACCGCTGCTCTGGTACGCGGACGGCCCGGCCGAACTGCGCGACTGGGCGCGGCTGCGGGACGCCGGGCGGCGCGTCGGGCTGCTGCCGGTGCTGGTCACGTGCGGCCGGCGCGACCAGTGGCCCGAGGAGTGGGACCTCTCCCCGGACAGCGCCTCGTACCCCGGCGACCACGACGCGGAAGAGGTCCTGGCGGGCTACCGGACCGGCTCCGTGGCGGACGAGCCCGACGACGGCCCGGACGCCCACGAGCACGGCGAGGACCGCTCCGGCGCCGACGCGGGTGCCGGCCTCCGGCCGGGCCTCGCGCCCGTCCCCGTGCGGGAGGCCGCCGAGGACGCGGACACGACGGCCGAGGGCCTCGCGGGCGTCGTCGCCGCCGACGCGGACCTATGGCTCGGCGAGACCCGGATGGCCCTCGTCCCGGCCCGCCGCAGCGCCGACATACCCGCGGCGATCGGCTGGTCGGGGGCGGTGAACCACGAGAACGACGTGGCCCGGCTCTGTGCGGTGCTCCGCTCCTGGGAGGACCGGTACGACGCGCGGGTCGTGGTGCTCGGCTTCGACACGATGATCGTCTCCGTGGGCCGCCCGCCCGGGACGATCGAGGAGGCCCGCGCACTGGCCGCCGAGCACTACGCGTTCTGCCCCGACACCATCGACCAGGCCCCGCCGCACGACATCGACCTGTACGCGGAGAAGGCCGTGCTCAACCAGGAAGCGTGGTCGTTCTGGTGGGACTGAGCACGCCGGGACGGCGTGCGGCAGGACAGCCGACACCACCCAGCGGACAGCGCACAACAGTCAGCGGACAGCGCCTCCGGGCACGACGGAACGTGGCACGACGGAACGTGGCACGACGGGACAGGACACGATGAGTACGGGCAACAGCAGTGCGAGCGGGCAGCGGTCGGACCTCAGCAGGATCAAGACATGGTGGCGCACCCTGGGCGGCGACCGTTTCGCCGTTCTCCCGCCGCCGACGCGCAGCCGCTACACGCAGTCGGACGGCCACGAGGACGCGGCGGAGATGTTCGCGGTCCGGGGCATCCCCACCGACACCTCCTTCGCGTACTGGCACTGGCAGTCCCAGGACGCCTTCGACCGCACCGGCGAACTGACCGGCGAGCTGTACCTGCACTGGGGCGGCGACCACGCCACGGTCACCGCCGGCCTGGGCGAGGGCCCCGACGGCTACCGGATCGTCAACGGCGGCCCGCAGGGCGCGTTCCGGCTGGACAAGGTCACGGCGGTGGACGCCGACGGGCTGCCCGACCCGCGGGACGAGGCAGGGATACGCCAGTTCCTCGCCCGGATCGACGCACCCCGCCCCCGCGCCGTCCCGCCGGTCGAGCTGACCGCCGCCGAGGAGCGCTGGCTGCACGACCGGCTGGCCGGGCCCGTGGAATTGGCCGGTGCGGAGGGCTTCGTCACGGCGCTGGAAGACCGGGCGGCCCTGACGGAGGAGGAAACGACCCGGCTCCTGGCCCTCTGGCAGCAGGAGTACGCCGGGAGCCCCAGCTCCTGGCGCGGCTGGCGGCCCCTGCTGTCCGCCCTGCTGCGCCACGGTCACCCGGCGGCCCGGGAAACGGCCGACCTCATCGGTCCCGCGTCCTCGGACCATCTCGCAGATCACCCCTGCGAGCGGTCGGAGCACGCCCTGCGGGCCCGGGCCCGGGCCGGTCACCTGGCCGCGATCCCCGGGTGGTTCCGGGTGCACCGGGCGCTGCACCAGCCGGACCCGGTCCTCACCGCCCGCGACCTCTGCGGGGAACTGACCGCCCGCGACACCCCGGAGGGCTCCACAGCCCGCCTGTTCACCGTGCTCCTGGGCGCGATCACCGACGATCGGCGCGCCTGTACGCCGACCGGAGGCGGGGAACATTCCGACCGCGCCGCCGCCGACGCACTCCAGCGGCTCGCCACGGTCCGGTTCGCCACGGACGACCGTCTGCCGCACGCGCTGCGGGTGGCCGCCGCGCAGGCGGCGCACGACCGGGTCGCCCATGTCCGGGAGGACGCCGCCCGGCTGGGCCCCGCCTACACGGACCTCACCGGGGCCACCGCCGCCGACGCCCTCGCCGCCGCCGACCGGTACGAGGCCGCCCGCGACGACCTGCTCTCCGGCACCGGACCCGACCTGACCGGCTACGAGGGCGCCCTCGGCGACCTCTACCACCGCTACCGCACCCTCTCGCCCGGCGACGTCCGGTGGCTGCGCGCCCGGGTGGCCGACCCGTCCACCGGCGTCCAGGGCATCGCCTTCTGCCTGGAGCTGCTGTACGCCCACGGCGAGGCCACCGGGGACGACCTCGAAGTGCTGCTGCCGCGCTGGAAGAAGGAGCTGACCAAGCAGTACCGCACGACGTACACCGAGTGGCGCCACCCGCTCGTCACCCTCACCTGCCTCGCCCTCGACCTGGACCACCCGGTCGCCGCCGATCTCCTGGCCTGGTGGGCGAAGCCCAAGCCGCTGTGGAAGAACCCGGTCCGGCTGCTGACCCACCTCGGCGCGCCGGACGAGGCGAAGGCCGCCGAACTGTGGGAGTTCATCGTCGCGGGCGAGCACGACACCGGGCACCTGATGACCTGGGTGCTGCTCCGCGCCCGCCTCGACTCCACGCACCCGCTCCTCGTCGCGGAGCGGCTGATCGGTACGCCGGGAGTCCGCGACTACGTCCTGCACCGCGTCCTGATCGGGGTGGCCGACCCCGCCCAGCCGCTCTGGCACTACGCGATCGACCCGCGCAGCCACAGCTGGTGGCGGCGCGCCCAGGAGGTGGCGGACGACCCCCGGCTCTCCGACGCGGCCCGCGCCATCGGCCTGAAGGCGGCCCGTGACCACTACGTCCTGCGCTACCCGGACCAGGTCCGCCCGGAGCTCACGGAAGGGGAATCGGCGGAGGCCCGCGCCTGGGCGGAGGCACGCGCCGGCCGGACCGCCGCGGACTGAGTCCCCGTACTCATGCGGGAGGCCGCCGCCGGAGGTTGACTCGTCCACATGAGCGAGAACAACCACGACGGCGGCCCCACCCCGGTGCCCGGCCCCACCCCGGCGACAGCCCCCGACGAGACGCCCGACCGCCGCGCGTGGGTCGCCCCGCTGATCTCCACCGTGGTGACCCTGCCGATGGGGCTCGTCGCCCTGTTCATCGGCGGGCTGTCGCCCATGGCCTGCGACTCCTGCAACGGCGCGGCGGCCGACCGCTTCGACGACAGCTTCGCCGTCGCGTGGACCGTCCTGTGCGTCGGCCTCCTCATCGCCCTGGCCGTGCTGATCGCCGCGTGGGCCGTCCCGCACCGGGTCCGTCACGCCGCCCGGCGCGTGGGCCTGGCCCTCGCCGCGCCCGCCACCGTCGTGGTCACGTTCGTAGCGTTCATGGCACTGGTCGACTGGCCCTGACAGAAGGGGTCCATCCCCCCATGACCGGCACGACCCCCACGACCACGGGGGCCTCGGCAGCCGACCACGCAGCCGAACGCCCGACTCCTCGGCGGCCGACGAAGCAGCCGAACGCCTGACAACGGGACACCACCGCCCGCGCCGACGAGGACCCGCTCGTCCGGGACGGCGTCCACTTCTCCGTCGAGGAGGCCCACCGGCCCCGGGGGGGGGACCGGAGCGGGCGGGCCGGGATCATGCGGGAGGGATCAGCCCCGGCCGGGCGTACGTCCTCCGCCGAGCCACTGGGCCACCTCGGTCGCCCAGTAGGTGAGGATCATCTGCGCCCCGGCCCGCCGGATGCCGGTCAGGCTCTCCAGGATCGCCTTGTCCCGGTCGATCCAGCCCTTCTCGGCGGCGGCCTCGATCATCGCGTACTCACCGCTGATCTGGTACGCCGCGACCGGCACGTCCACCGAGTCGGCGACCCCGGCGAGGATGTCCAGGTACGGTCCGGCGGGCTTCACCATGACCATGTCCGCGCCCTCCGCCAGGTCGAGCGCCAGCTCCCGCAGCGACTCGCGGGCGTTGGCCGGGTCCTGCTGGTAGGTCTTGCGGTCGCCGGTCAGCGAGGAGCCGACCGCCTCGCGGAAGGGGCCGTAGAAGGCCGAGCTGTACTTCGCGGTGTAGGCGAGGATCGACACGTCCTCGTGCCCGGTCTGGTCCAGGGCGTCCCGGACCACACCCACCTGGCCGTCCATCATCCCGCTGGGACCCACCACATGGGCTCCGGCGTCCGCCTGGACCTGGGCCATCTCCGCGTACCGCTCCAGCGTCGCGTCGTTGTCCACCCGGCCGTCCGCCGTCAGGACCCCGCAGTGGCCGTGGTCGGTGTACTCGTCCAGGCACAGGTCCGACATCACGACCAGGTCGTCCCCGACCTCCTCGCGGACCGCGCGCAGGGCGACCTGGAGGATGCCGTCCGGGTCGGTGCCCGCCGTCCCCCGCGCGTCCTTGTTCGCGTCGTCCGGCACCCCGAAGAGCATGATCCCCGAGACCCCGGCCGCGACCGCCTCGACGGCCGCCTTCCGCAGGGTGTCCAGGGTGTGCTGGTGCACGCCGGGCATGGCCGAGATGGCGACCGGGGCGTCGATGCCCTCACGGACGAACGCGGGGAGGATCAGGTTCGCCGGGTCGAGCCGTGTCTCGGCGACCATCCGCCGCATCGCCGGGGTCGTCCGCAGCCGCCGGGGGCGGGAGCCGGGGAAGTTTCCGTACGCAGTCATCCTTCGACCATAGACCCGTGCGGGACACGGTCTTACCGACACCGGTACCGGCAAACCCGCCCGCCGCGGAAGGCCCCACCGGCAGGACGACGGGGACAGGACGGCACCAGGGGGACCGACAGGACGGCAGCGGGCCCGGCCGCCGAAGCGACCGGGCCCGCTCACTCGTACGCGTACCGCTAGGTCGTCGTCCGGCGCCGGCGCGCACCCGGACGGCGTTCGCTCGGCCGGGTCACCGGGTCGCCGGCCTCCCGTGCCGCGTCCCGGCGCTGCGCGCCGAAGGCGGCCAGCGCCTCCGCGAGCTTGTGCACCGACGGCTCCGGGGACAGCACGTCCACCCGCAGGCCGTGCTCCTCGGCGGTCTTGGCGGTGGCCGGGCCGATGCACGCGATCACGGTCACGTTGTGCGGCTTGCCCGCGATCCCGACCAGGTTGCGCACGGTCGAGGACGAGGTGAACAGGACCGCGTCGAACCCGCCGCCCTTGATCGCCTCACGGGTCTCGGACGGCGGCGGCGAGGCGCGGACCGTGCGGTACGCGGTGACGTCGTCGACCTCCCAGCCCAGCTCGATGAGGCCCGCCACCAGGGTCTCGGTGGCGATGTCGGCGCGCGGCAGGAACACCCGGTCGATCGGGTCGAAGACCGGGTCGTAGGGCGGCCAGTCCTCCAGCAGCCCGGCCGCCGACTGCTCGCCCGACGGCACCAGGTCCGGCTTGACGCCGAAGTCGATCAGCGCGCGGGCGGTCTGCTCCCCGACCGCGGCGACCTTGATCCCGGCGAAGGCGCGGGCGTCGAGCCCGTACTCCTCGAACTTCTCCCGGACCGCCTTGACCGCGTTCACGCTGGTGAAGGCGATCCACTCGTACCGGCCGGTGACCAGGCCCTTGACCGCGCGCTCCATCTGCTGGGGCGTACGCGGCGGCTCGACGGCGATCGTCGGGACCTCGTGCGGCACCGCGCCGTAGGAGCGCAGCTGGTCGGAGAGCGACGCGGCCTGTTCCTTCGTCCGCGGGACGAGCACCTTCCAGCCGAACATCGGCTTCGACTCGAACCACGCGAGCTGGTCGCGCTGGGCGGCGGAGCTGCGCTCTCCGACCACGGCTATGACCGGCCGGTGGCCCTCGGGCGACGGGAGCACCTTGGCCTGCTTGAGGACCTGGGCGATCGTCCCGAGGGTCGCCGTCCAGGTGCGCTGGCGGGTGGTGGTGCCCGCGATCGTCACGGTGAGCGGGGTGTCGGGCTTGCGGCCCGCCGAGACCAGCTCGCCGGCGGCGGCCGCGACCGCGTCCAGCGTGGTGGAGACGACGGCGGTCGCGTCGCTCGCGCCGACCTCGCTCCAGCACCGGTCGGAGGCGGTACGGGCGTCGACGAAGCGGACGTCCGCGCCCTGCGCGTCCCGCAGCGGCACCCCGGCGTACGCGGGCACGCCGACGGCGTTCGCAACGCCCGGAACGACCTCGAAGGGCACCCCGGCGGCGGCGCAGGCCAGCATCTCGGCCCCCGCGTCGCCGTCCAGGCCCGGATCGCCCGCGACGGCACGGACCACCCGCCTGCCGCCCTTCGCGGCCTCCATGACAAGATTGGCCGCATCCCTGAGAACGGGTACACCGGCGGTTGTTGACGAGGTGTCAACGACCGTCAGCTCAGGGGTGCTCACGCCTGCCCGCGCATGGCCGCGAACGACGGCGAGCACGTCGGGCTCGGCGACAAGGACGTCCGCGCTCGCGAGCGCTTCGACGGCGCGCAGGGTCAGCAGTCCCGGATCGCCGGGACCGGCGCCGAGGAAGGTGACCTGCCCTTGGGCGGACAGGGCCGGAAAGTCGGATGCGGCGGGGCCGGTGGGGCTCAAAGTACTCGCTCCCCCATAAGACCGGCCGCACCCTTGGCGAGCATCTCGGCCGCGAGTTCGCGACCGAGGGCCGCCGCGTCGTCGTGCGACGTGGGGACGGGACCGGTGGTGGACAGCTGTACCAGCGAGGAACCGTCGGTGGAACCGACGACTCCGCGCAGGCGCAGTTCGTTGACAACCTGTCCGTCGACCAGGAGGTCGGCCAGCGCACCCACAGGTGCGGAGCAGCCGGCCTCCAGGGCGGCGAGCAGGGCACGCTCGGCGGTCACGGCGACCCGCGTGTACGGGTCGTCGAGCTCGGCGAGCGCGGCGGCGAGGTCGGCGCTGGACGCGGCGCACTCGATCGCCAGCGCTCCCTGGCCGGGAGCGGGCAGGACGGTGTCGACCGGCAGGAAGTCGGTGACCTCACCGCTCCGGCCGAGACGGCTGAGCCCGGCGGCGGCCAGGACCACCGCGTCGAGCTCCCCGTCACGCACGAACCCGATCCGCGTGTCGACGTTGCCCCGGATGGGAACGGTCTCGATCCGCAGTCCGTGGGAACGGGCGTACGCGTTGAGCTGCGCCATGCGGCGCGGCGAACCGGTGCCGACGCGGGCGCCGGACGGCAGCTGCTCGAAGGTCAGGCCATCGCGGGCGACGAGGGCGTCGCGCGGGTCCTCGCGCTGCGGCACGGCGGCCAGCACGAGGTCGTCGGGCTGGCCGGTCGGCAGGTCCTTGAGCGAGTGGACGGCGAAGTCCACCTCGCCACGCGCCAGCGCCTCGCGCAGGGCCGCGACGAACACCCCGGTGCCGCCGATCTGCGCCAGGTGCTCGCGGGAGGTGTCCCCGTACGTGGTGATCTCGACGAGCTCGACGGCGCGCCCGGTCACCTCACGAACCGCCTCGGCGACGAGTCCGGACTGGGCCATGGCGAGTTTGGAACGCCGGGTGCCCAGCCTGAGCGGCGCGGGGTTCCGCGCGCCCGGGGATGAGTTGTCGGTCATGACCGCCCTCTATTCGGGTCGTTCAGGTCTGCCCGGGAGACGGCGGCCACCGTCTGCGGGTCGAGGTCGAAGAGTTCTCGCAGCGCGTCCGCGTACCCGGCGCCGCCGGGCTCGCTGGCGAGCTGCTTGACCCGCACGGTGGGCGCGTGCAGGAGCTTGTCGACGACGCGGCGCACGGTCTGGGTGATCTCGGCGCGCTGCTTCTCGTCGAGGTCGGGGAGGCGGCCCTCCAGCCGGGCGATCTCGCCCGCGACGACGCCGGCGGCCATGGTGCGCAGGGCGACCACGGTCGGGGCCACGTGCGCGGCGCGCTGGGCGGCGCCGAAGGCGGCCACCTCGTCGGAGACGATGGTGCGGACCCGGTCCACATCGGCGGCCATCGGGGCGTCGGCGGACGCCTCCGCGAGCGACTCGATGTCGACGAGGCGCACACCGTCGATGCGGTGGGCCGCGCCGTCGATGTCGCGCGGCATGGCGAGGTCGAGCAGGGCGAGCCGGACCGGTCCGGTCGACTGGGCGGGCACGGTGACGCGGCGCGGCGCGGCGGCCGGGCCGGCCTGCGCGGCGGAGGCCGCGGAGCCGTTCTCCACCCAGGCTGCGTGCTGGTCGACGTCGTCCGGGGCCGGGACGGCCGAGGCGGGCCGCGGCTGTTCCGGGACGGTGTCCAGGGTCGTGCCGAGCGCGTCCGCGAGGGCGTCGGCGGTGAGCACGAGCCCGGTGGCGCCGGTGCAGGAGACGACGATGTCGGCACGTGTCAGTTCGTCGCTCACCGCGGACATCTCGACGGCACGGGCGCGCACGGCGGTGTCGTCGCCCTGCTGGAGGATCTCCACCAGGCGGTCGGCGCGGGCGCGGGTCCGGTTGGCGACGACGACCTCGGCGACGCCGGTCCGGGCGAGGGTCGCGGCGGCCAGCGAGGACATCGAGCCGGCGCCGATCACGAGGGCGCGCTTGCCCTCGGCCCACAGGGCGGGATCGGCCCCGGCGGCGAGCTGCTGGAGCCCGAAGGTGACGAGCGACTGCCCGGCCCGGTCGATCCCGGTCTCGCTGTGGGCGCGCTTGCCGACCCGCAGGGCCTGCTGGAAGAGGTCGTTCAGCAGCCGTCCGGCGGTGTGCAGCTCCTGGCCGCGCGCGAGCGCGTCCTTGATCTGGCCGAGGATCTGACCTTCGCCGACGACCATCGAGTCCAGTCCGCAGGCCACCGAGAACAGGTGGTGGACGGCCCGGTCCTCGTAGTGCACATAAAGATACGGAGTGAGTTCGTCCAGGCCGACGCCGCTGTGCTGGGCGAGGAGCGTGGACAGCTCGGCGACGCCCGCGTGGAACTTGTCCACGTCGGCGTACAGCTCGATGCGGTTGCAGGTGGCCAGCACGGCGGCCTCGGTCGCGGGTTCCGCGGCGAGGGTGTCCTGGAGCAGCTTGGCCCGGGCCTCGGCAGGGAGCGACGCCCGTTCCAGTACGGAGACGGGGGCACTGCGGTGGCTCAGTCCGACGACGAGGAGGCTCATGCGGGCATCACGGCGGGCATGTCCCCGTCGGGTCCCTTCCGGCCGGCGGGCGTCGCGCGCATGGGGGGCGCGCCCTCGTCCTCACCGGTGGAATCCTCCCCGGCCTTGCGCTGCTCGTGGAACGCGAGGATCTGGAGCTCGATGGAGAGGTCGACCTTGCGCACGTCGACGCCCTCGGGCACCGACAGGACGGTCGGCGCGAAGTTCAGGATGGAGGTCACCCCGGCGGCGACGAGCCGGTCGCAGACCTGCTGGGCCGCGCCGGGCGGGGTGGTGATCACACCGATGGACACACCGTTGTCGCTGATGATCCGGTCCAGGTCGTCCGTGTGCTGGACGGGGATGCCGGCCACCGGCGTACCGGCCATGGCGGGATCGGCGTCGATCAGCGCGGCGACGCGGAAGCCGCGGGAGGCGAAGCCGCCGTAGTTGGCGAGGGCCGCGCCCAGGTTGCCGATGCCGACGATCGCGACCGGCCAGTCCTGGGTGAGCCCGAGCTCACGCGAGATCTGGTACACGAGATACTCGACGTCGTACCCGACACCGCGGGTGCCGTAGGACCCCAGGTAGCTGAAGTCCTTGCGCAGCTTCGCCGAGTTGACGCCGGCCGCCGTGGCCAGCTCCTCGGAGGAGACCGTGGGGACCGACCGCTCGGAGAGCGCGGTCAGTGCGCGTAGATACAACGGAAGTCGGGCGACGGTGGCCTCGGGAATTCCTCGGCTACGGGTCGCCGGTCGGTGAGTTCGGCCAGTTGCCACGGTGCTCCTGCGGGATGAGCGGGGCTGCAGGCGGCCGTGTGTCCCTAGACCGCCCCGTCGAATGCAGGCTATGTCTTTGTGAACGCGTGCACAAAGATTGTGTCCGATTTGTCCGGTCAACGTGACCGGGGTCACGCACATTCCCCGCGCGATCCCGGAACCGGGGACCGCATCAGCCCGTTGCAGCCTCGAAGGGGGCAAAGCGGAACACACTCCTCACAACTCAGCCCCCGAGGCCACTCAAAACGCCCGCAATGTTAACCGGGTTTCGCGTCCGCACCCAGCGCCCTGCGCAACCGCGCCGGGTCCACCCGCCAGAACGTGTGCTGCTCGCCGTCGACCAGCACCACCGGGATCTGCTCCCAGTACTCCTTGTACAGCGCCTCGTCCTCGGTGATGTCCTTCTCCGTCCACGACGCACCGGTCTCCCCGCAGACCGCGGCGACCACCGCCCGCGCGTCCTCGCACAGATGGCAGCCGGGCTTCCCGATCAACGTGACCACCCGCTCGGCGGGCTTCTTCTTCGTACGGCGCAGCAGAGGACTCATCCCTCCATTCTGCGCCCGCCCCGACCGGGTCCCGGCCCCCGCCGGGCCGGGGTTCCGGGGCCGCGCGCGCCCGCCGGAGACCGGCCGGGGACGCCCGGTTCACCCCTCCGCCCCGAAGCGTTCACGCCCCCGCATCGCGGCAGGTCGGGCACGTCCGGGAGGACTGGCTATGCTCACGGCATGGCCGCACTTGGATGGCTCACACCCCGTAGGCGTTCCGCAACCGCACGGAGCGTCCTGGCAGGCGAGGCCGCCGCCGAGGCCGCGCGCAGGACCTCGTTCGTGGAGGACGAGGCCGCCCTTCTGACCGGGGCCTCCGAGGCGCCGCCGGAGGAGCCCGCGTTCCCGGTCGCCGGGGACGACCGCGCCGCCGCCTTCTTCGACCTCGACAACACCGTCATGCAGGGCGCCGCGATCTTCCACTTCGGCCGCGGCCTCTACAAGCGCAAGTTCTTCGAGCGCCGCGAACTGACCCGGTTCGCCTGGCAGCAGGCGTGGTTCCGGCTGGCCGGCGTCGAGGACCCCGAGCACATGCAGGACGCCCGCGACAGCGCCCTGTCCATCGTCAAGGGCCACCGCGTCTCCGAGCTGATGTCCATCGGCGAGGAGATCTACGACGAGTACATGGCCGACCGCATCTGGCCCGGCACCCGCGCCCTGGCCCAGGCCCACCTGGACGCCGGGCAGAAGGTCTGGCTGGTCACCGCCGCCCCCGTGGAGACCGCCACCATCATCGCCCGCCGCCTCGGCCTGACCGGGGCGCTCGGCACCGTCGCCGAATCGGTCGACGGCGTCTACACCGGCCGCCTGGTCGGCGAGCCGCTCCACGGCCCCGCCAAGGCCGAGGCCGTCCGCGCCCTCGCCGCCGCCGAGGGCCTCGACCTGGACCGCTGCGCCGCCTACAGCGACTCGCACAACGACATCCCGATGCTCTCGCTGGTCGGCCACCCCTACGCGATCAACCCGGACACCAAGCTCCGCAAGCACGCCCGCGCCCTCGACTGGCGGCTGCGCGACTACCGCACCGGGCGCAAGGCGGCCAAGGTCGGCATCCCGGCGGCCGCCGGGGTCGGCGCGCTCGCCGGCGGCACCGCCGCCGCGGTCGCCCTGCACCGCCGCCGCCGCTGATCCGGGGCCCGCGCCACCCCGCGGAACCTTCATCGCGCCCCGTGCCCCGCCCCTCCGGTCACGGGGCGCAGCCACGCCCGGACCCGCACGGCCGGTCGAAAGCCGTTTCGCCGCCACCGCGTACGCCCCTCCCGGCCAGCCCGATCGTCGGCACCCGGCCACAACCCGTCGCCCCCGCAGACAGATCACGAAGTAATCCGATCAATAAACGGTCACCAAGTGCTACTAGATACGTCACTTAGCGATAACAGAAGCGACGGAACCGGCGATTTAGACAACTCGGTGTAGCGCTGCCAGCACGAAGCGTTATTCTCCTCAGACGCATCACGGAGACCGTCACTCGCCACCACGGGTGATGTTTTTCGAACTGCTCGTGATGGAAGCTCTGCCTCTGGGAGTCCCGTGTACCCACACGTCGGGGTTGACGCCTCGGGCCTGGCTACGCTGCGTGCATCGGTCATCGACCGCTTGCGCGGCTTCGTCCCCACCGCGTACGCCGTCCCCGCCTTTGCCACCCCTGCACCTGCCGGCCCCTGCTACGCCCTGGCCGAACGCAGTGCGGCGGTCGGAAGACGCGGCACCCGCGCCGCCTCGACCACCACGTCGACCGTCCGCCGTCCCACGGCCGACAGCGACAGCGCCCGCATGATGGATCTCGTCGAGCGCGCGCAGGCCGGCGAGGCGGACGCCTTCGGCCGCCTGTACGACCAGTACAGCGACACCGTGTACCGGTACATCTACTACCGCGTGGGCGGCAAGGCGACCGCGGAGGACCTCACCAGCGAGACCTTCCTCCGCGCGCTGCGCCGTATCTCCACGTTCACCTGGCAGGGCCGCGACTTCGGCGCCTGGCTGGTCACGATCGCTCGCAACCTGGTCGCCGACCACTTCAAATCCAGTCGTTTCCGGCTGGAAGTGACCACCGGTGAAATGCTCGACGCCAACGAGGTGGCGCGCAGCCCCGAGGACTCCGTCCTGGAGTCCCTCTCCAACGCCGCGCTGCTCCAGGCCGTGCGACGACTCAACCCCCAGCAGCAGGAGTGCGTCACCCTGCGGTTCCTCCAAGGGCTCTCGGTCGCCGAGACCGCGCGGGTGATGGGCAAGAACGAGGGCGCGATCAAGACCCTCCAGTACCGTGCCGTGCGGACGCTCGCCCGTCTCCTGCCGGACGACGCACGCTGAATCGGACCCGTGCGTGACCGTCCCCTCACGCACTGGTCCGATCATCTTTCGTGCGTAACCCAAGTGCCGCGCACGTCGTTGTGTCGGTTGCAGGCCCCCTGCCGTCGCCCCATGTCCGTCTCCACTCACTCCATCGAGTGGAATCGCTCAAGGTGGGCAACTTCCGAAGCGTCAGGGGAGTCGACCGTCATGACGAGAGGAGGTGCCGCCAGTGATCGCAAACGTTTCGGCACACCGGCGGGCGAACGCCTTCGCCCAGGCCCTGGACGAGCAGACCCCCCAGGGTGCGGCGGCCGTACAGCCCGACGCTCCGGCCGACCAGGCCGATCGCGGACCGCTGTTGGCCCTGGCGAACGGCCTCGGTGAGCTACCGAAGCCGCAGTTGGACCCCGAGGTCAAGGCCGTGCAGCGAGCCCAGCTCGTCGCGGCCATGGAGACCATGTTCGCCGAAGGCGGCGCGTCCACGGGCCCTACGGTGCCGGTGCAACGGGGCAAGGGGGCCCACCGGGCCTCACCACTGCGGAAGTTGCGTCCCCGGTCCCGCTGGGCGAAGGGGCTCACCGCCGGCGGCCTCACCGTCGGCGTCGCCGCGGGAGCGTTCGGCGGCGTGGCCGCGGCCAGCTCCGACGCCCTCCCCGGTGACTCGCTCTACGGGCTCAAGCGCGGGATGGAGGACATCAGCCTCGGCATGACCAAGGGCGACACCGAGCGCGGCGAGGCCTACCTCGACCAGGCGTCCACCCGGCTCAGCGAGGCCCGCAGACTCATGGAACGCGGCCGCTCCGGCCCCCTGGACCACGAATCCCTCGGCGCGGTCAGACGCGCGCTCAACGGCATGTCCCACGACGCCTCCGAGGGCCACCGCCTGCTTCACGCCGCCTACCAGCGCGACGGAGCGATCGGCCCCATCCAGACCCTGGACACCTTCTCCCGCTCGCACCGCGACACCTGGAGCAGCCTCCGCGACCGGCTGCCCGTCCAGCTCACCGACGTCCGCGACGAAGTCAGCTCGGTCCTCGAAGCCATGGAGAACGAGGTCGCACCGCTCCAGTCCCTCCTCCCCCGTCCCCCCGGGCAGGACAAGAACTCCGAGCGCACCGACGCCTCCACCTCCCCCGACAGCGGCACCTCCAGGACCGGCACCCCCGCACCCCCGGCCTCCCCCGAGAAGCCCGGGGGCCGCACCGACGGCAGCGCAGGCCCCGAGCCCTCCGGCTCGTCGGGTTCCTCCGACGCCACCCCGGACGACGGCCTGCTCGGCGGCGGTACGGACGGCCTGCTCGACGAGCTCCCCACGGACGGCCTCACCAAGCCCTCCCCCGAGAGCGGGCCCAGCGCCCCCGCCGCCCCCGACATCACCCTGCCCCCGCTCCTTCCGGGGCTCCTCCCCGGCCTCGGCATCGACGGCCAGAACCTCAAGCCGTAGAGCGGTCGCACGCACGGGGGCCGGTACGCGATCCGCGTACCGGCCCCCTTTCCGTACGGCTCCGTACGGCATGGCTCAGAAGAAGACCGACCGCCGCTGCACCAGCAGTTTGTACAGCGTGTGCTGGATCTGCTCCCGCACCTGGTCCGTCAGGTTGAACATCAGCATCGGGTCCTCCGCCGCCTCCTGCGGATACCCGTCCGTCGGGATCGGCTCCCCGAACTGGATCGTCCACTTCGTCGGCAGCGGCAGCGCGCCCAGCGGCCCCAGCCACGGGAACGTCGGCGTGATCGGGAAGTACGGGAAGCCCAGCAGCCGGGCCAGCGTCTTCGCGTTCCCGATCATCGGGTAGATCTCCTCCGCGCCCACGATCGAGCACGGCACGATCGGCGCCCTCGCCCGCAGCGCCGTCGAGACGAATCCGCCCCGCCCGAAGCGCTGAAGCTTGTACCGCTCGCCGAACGGCTTGCCGATGCCCTTGAACCCCTCCGGCATCACCCCGACGATCTCGCCCGACTCCAGCAGCCGCTGCGCGTCCTCCGCACAGGCCAGCGTGTGACCGGCCTTGCGCGCCAGCTCGTTGACCACCGGGAGCTGGAAGACCAGATCCGCGGCGAGCAGCCGCAGATGACGGTCGGCCGGGTGGTGGTCGTGCACCGCGACCTGGAGCATCAGCCCGTCCAGCGGCAGCGTCCCGGAGTGGTTGGCCACGATGAGCGCCCCGCCCTCCGACGGGATGTTCTCGATGCCCTTCACCTCGACCCGGAAGTACTTCTCCGCCAGCGGCCGGAGCGCCGACATCAGAACCTGTTCGGTGAGCTCCCGGTCGTAGCCGAACTCGTCGACCTCGTAGTCACCGGTCACCCGCCGCCGCAGGAACGCCAGCCCGCCCGCGATCCGCCGCTCCCAGCCGCCGTCCGGGGGCCCGGACGCGTCCGGGCCGGACCCCTCGGGCTCCCGCGCCGCCTCCCCGGCCTCCGGAAGCGGGCCGGACCCCTCGGGGACCTGCGCCCCCGGCAGGGCGCTCACCGGCGCGGCGGTGCCGTCGCCGCGCCCGCCGCTGCCGCCACCCGCCCCGGTCCGGCGCCGCGCCGGACGCGACGCGCCACCGGACCGCGAACGGTCGTCGTCGAACGGAAGGACCTTGGCGTCCGCCATCGTCGGTGCGCTCCTCTACCTGGCGCCGTCAGTCGTCTGTACCGCACCGGACCCGCGCTCCCGCGGTCCGGCGCCACCCGGCAGCGGCAGCTCCGCCAGCCGGTCCACCACCCGGCCCACCGTCTCCGGCGGCAACAGGCCGGGCCCCCGGCCCCGCGCGAACTCCGCGAAGGTCTCCGCCGTGGTGAACGACGGCCGGAAACCGAGGGTCTCGCGCATCTGCACCGTCGAGACCACCCTGCCATGGGTGAGCAGCCGGATCTGTTCCGGCGAGAAATCGGTCATGCCGATCGTACGGAGCGCCGAGCCGACCCACGTGACGGCGGGCAGCAGCACCGGCACGGTCGGCTTCCCCAGCCGCCGCGAACACTGCGACAGCAGCAGCACCCCGTCACCGGCGATGTTGAACGTGCCGCTGTTCAGCGTTCCGCGCCGGGGCTCGCCCGCCGCGATCCCCAGCACATCGATCACATCGTCCTCGTGCACGAACTGGAGCCGGGGGTCGTAGCCGAAGACGGTCGGCAGCACGGGCAGCGACAGGTAGTCGGCGAGCGGCGAGTCCGGCCGCGGCCCCAGGATGTTGGCGAACCGCAGCACGCACACCGCCACGTCCGGCCGGCGGCGGGCGAAGCCCCGTACGTACCCCTCGACCTCCACCGCGTCCTTCGCGAAGCCGCCGCTGGGCAGCGACTTGGGCGGGGTGGTCTCGGTGAACACGGCCGGGTCGCGGGACGCCGACCCGTACACGCTCGTGCTCGACTTCACCACGAGCCGCCGCACGGTCGGGGACTTCTGGCAGGCGCCGAGCAGCTGCATCGTGCCGATGACGTTGGTCTCCTTGACCGTCGTCCGGCCGCCGGCGCCGAGCGCCTTGCCGGAGACGTCCAGGTGCACCACCGTGTCGACCGCGTACTCGGCCAGGATGCGCGCCAGGGCGGACTGCCGGATGTCCGCCCGGACGAACCGCGCGTCGCCCAGATCGTGCTCGGGCGCGACCGCGTCGACCGCGATCACCCGGTCCACGCCGGGCTCGCGCTGGACGCGCCGGACGAAGCGGCCTCCGAGCTGCCGGGCCACACCTGTGACGAGGACGACCTTCCCCAAGACCAGCGCCTCCCGTCGGCCGGGGAACCGGCGGCTCCCCTGCTTCCCTCGGTAACTCCGTGGTCGTCACCGTAGCGGGTGGACGCCGCCCTGTGACGCCCCCGTGGCGGGCCTTGACCCGCCTTTGCCGGAAACACAGAGCCACACGGGACGCCTCCGGCCCCCGGAGAAGGCCCTCGAAGGCCGCTGAAGGCACCCCGGCACCTCTTCCACCGGACACCGCCCCGAACGCACCGCAGCCCCTCCACCGGACTGGTGGAGGGGCTGCGGATCACGCGAAACGCGTTCGCTACTTCTTGTTGCGACGCTGAACGCGCGTGCGCTTGAGCAGCTTGCGGTGCTTCTTCTTGGCCATCCGCTTGCGCCGCTTCTTGATAACAGAGCCCACGACTACCCTCGCTCACTTCTTCTTCACTGGTGCGGGGCGTCTGGGCCCACACGACCTACGTCGGCCTAGCCTACCCGTCCCCGTCCGAGGGACGTAATCCGCAGGCAACCTCAGGCCGATTCCATCCCCACGAAGGAGTCGCGGAGATACGTGTGAACCGCTTGCTCCGGCACCCGGAAGGACCTTCCCACCCGGATCGCCGGCAGATGACCGCTGTGCACCAAGCGGTACACGGTCATCTTCGACACCCGCATGACCGAGGCGACTTCCGCCACGGTCAGAAACTTGACCTCGTTGAGAGGCCTCTCGCTGCCAGCAGCCATGACCCACCTGTACCTTCCGCACCGGACGCGCACCGGCTTCCCCTCCGGTGACTCTTCGTCGTTGTGCGCTCACTCCCCAGATTAGGGGCGGGTGATGCGAGTGGGGAAGAGGAGGGGCGGCCGGCGGCCTACCGAGACAGACAGGCCCGATTGAGCACATAGCGCGTCAACGGCCGGTAAAACGGAGCCTGTACGCCGTCATCGAGCGGAACGGCGACCGACACCCGCCCCTCCGCCTCCCCCACGAACAGCGCCGGATCGTCCGTGTCCGCCGGCCCGATCGCCTCGATCCCCAGCTGACCTGCGCCGCAGACCCAGCCGTGATCCCCGATCACCAGCTCCGGCAGCACCCCGAGCCGCTCGGCCGCGTCCTGGAGCGCGAGCCGCACCGGAAGCGGCGAATGCGTGTGCGCGCCGGTCTCCCCTCCCGTGGGCCGTCCCCCCGGTTCGCGCACCAGGGCCACACCCCGTACGTAGTCGATGGTGTACGTACGTACGCCAAACCGCGTCGTCATGTCGACACATCGCCCCTGCGCGGGGGTGAGAACAGGGCAGCCCGCCGCCGACAGGGCGTCTGCCAGCCCGGCGTAGAAACCGAGCAGCCGATGCGGATGCCCGGTCCCCAGCAGCACCGGGGCCCGCCGCCGGGCCACCACCGCCAGCCGCTCCGCGAACGCCTCCAGCGCGGCCACCGTACGCTCCGGATCGATCGCGTCGGCGCCGGAGACGTGGGCCGGGTCCGCCGAGACCCCGCACCGGTCGGCCATCAGCCGTAACAGGTCGCCCTCGCCCCAGGTCCGCTCGGGCGCGAGCCCCAGCATCACCCGCGGGTCCCGCGCGGCGAACAGCCGGTAACTGCGCAGGTTCTCCTCGCGCGGGGTGGCCACGGGCCCGGCCAGCCGGGCCGCCAGCAGATGGGCGCGCAGCGCCCCGGTGCTCAACACCCCAGGGATGCTGCCGTACCACGCGACCGGAACGGGCGGGAATCCCGGTACGCCCCACCGTTGGCGTAACACCCGGCACAATGCCCCGCCCCGCGCGCCGGCCGGGGCCCACGCCGGCCGACTCAGGTCAGGAGCCCCCGCAGCGGGAAGGCCGCCTTCCGGGCCGCCAGTACCGCCTGGTCCAGCCGGTCCGCCGGGTCGTACCCGTCCTCCCACTCCTGCCAGGCCGGCGTACGCCCGTCCGTCATCCGGCCGGGTCCGAGCTGCCGCGTCCGGGCGTAGACGAGATCCCGCCACGAGGACGGCACCACCGACTCCGGATCGACGGGAGCGTGCGCGGCGATGCCCACCAGGTGCGTCCACGACCGGGGGACGACGTCCACGACCGCGTACCCGCCGCCGCCGAGCGCCACCCAGCGCCCGTCGGAGTGGTCGTGCGCCAGCCGGTGGCAGGACTCCATGACCGCCCGCTGCGCGTCCAGCGAGACCGCGAGGTGGGCGAGCGGGTCCTCGAAGTGCGTGTCGGCCCCGTGCTGGGTGACGAGGACCTGGGGGCGGAAGTCGGCCAGCAGCTCGGGCACCACCGCGTGGAACGCCCGCAGCCACCCCGCGTCCCCGGTTCCGGCCGGCAGCGCCACGTTCACCGCGGAGCCCTCGCCGTCCCCGGCCCCGGTCTCCTCGGGCCACCCGGTCTGCGGGAAGAGCGTCCTCGGGTGCTCGTGCAGCGAGACCGTCAGGACGCGCGGGTCCTCCCAGAACGCGGCCTGCACGCCGTCCCCGTGGTGGACGTCCACGTCCACGTACGCGACCCGCTCCGCACCCAGCTCCAGCAGCCGGGCGATGGCGAGGGCCGGGTCGTTGTACACGCAGAACCCGGCGGCGGCACCGGGCATGGCGTGGTGCAGCCCCCCGGTGAAGTTGACCGCGTGCTCGGTCTCCCCGCGCCACACGGCCTCGGCGGCCCCGACGGAGAGCCCGGCGATCAGCGTGGACGCCTCGTGCATCCCGGCGAACGCCGGATCGTCCACGGTCCCGAGCCCGTACTCCTGGTCGGCCGCCCGCGGGTTCGCGGAGGCGGCCCGCACCGCGGCCACGTAGTCCTCGCGGTGCACGAGCCGCAGGGTGGAGTCCCCGGCGGCCTTCGCCGACCGCAGGTCCACCGCCGCATCGAGCCCGAACGCCCGCACCAGCCCCATCGTCAGGTCCAGCCGGACCGGGTCCATGGGGTGGCTCTCCCCGAAGTCGTATCCCGTAACCGCGTCATCCCACATCAGCTGTGCGCGCCCGCTCATGCCCGCCACCGTATCGGGCCGGGTCCGGGCCGAACGAGCGGGCATACACGAGCGTCGCCAGCACCAGGACCATCGGCACGAGCATGGCCCCCCGATAGCTCCACGCATCCCCCAGAGCACCCACCAGCGGTGAACCCACCAGGAAACCGACATAGTTGAAGATGTTCAGCCGGGCCACGGCCGCGTCGCTGTTCGCCGGGAACAGCCGCCCGGCGGCGGCGAAGGTCTGCGGCACGATCACGCAGAGGCCGAAGCCGAGCATCGTGAATCCGAGCATCCCGGCCCAGGCCCCCGGCGCCACGGCCACGACGGCGAACCCGCCGGCCGCCAGCAGGCTCCCGCCCCGCACCACGGCCACCGCCCCGAACCGCCGCACCCCGAGATCCCCCACGGCCCGGCCCAGCAGGGTCGTCACCATGTAGACGTTGTACGGGACGGTGGCGAGCTGCTCGGAGCTCCCCAGCACGTCCTGGAGGTACTTGGCACTCCAGTTGGAGACGGTCGAGTCCCCGATGTACGCGAAGCTCATGACGAGGCAGAGCGGCAGCAGCAGCTTGAACGAGAGCGCACCGCCCGCGCCTTCGGGCCCGGCCCCCTTCCCGGCGGGCCCCGTCGCCCCCTCCGTGTACCACCGGCTGCCGACCAGTGCGACGGGCAGCAGCACGGCGACGACGGGCAGGTAGGACACGAGCAGCGACAGCTCGTACCGCGCCCCGACCCACGCCAGCGACGCCCCCGCGATGCCGCCGAGGCTGTACGCGGCGTGGAAGCCGAGCATGATGCTGCGTCCGTACGCACGCTGGAGGCTGACCCCCAGCATGTTCATGGAGGCGTCCAGCGCCCCGACGGACAGCCCGAACACCCCCAGGGCGACGGCGACGTGCCACATCTCCCGCCCGGCGCCCACCCCGAGCAGGGCGAGGAGGACGAGGGGCTGGGCCCACCGCAGGACCACGCCAGGCCGGATGCGGGCGACCACCTTCTCGGTGACGACGCTGCCGGCCCCCGCCAGGATCGGGACGGCGGCGAGGAAGACGGGCAGCAGCCCGTCGGATATCCCGTACCGGTCCTGGATGGCGGGGATACGCGTCACCAGAAGGGCGAAGGCGACGCCCTGGACGCCGAAGCTCAGTCCCAGGGAGGCCCTGCCGTACCGCAAGCCCGCATCAGTCATGGCGGCGAGCGTAGGGCCAGCCGCTACCCATGGGTAGATGGATCAGCCGGGCAGTTTCCGGACGGATGGTGTCCGGATGGGCCGGGCCGGGGCCTGTCGTCCCGGGGGCGGGGGTGCGGCGTGCGGCTTCAGGCGAGCAGGCCGGACAGCTGGGACATGTCCGAGAAGTGCCCGGTGACCCCGGCCAGCCGGTCCGCGGGCATCATCGACGTGAACCCGTACACGTCCATCCCGGCCGCCCGTGCCGCCTCGACCCCGAGCGGGCTGTCCTCGATGACGACGCACCGCTCGGGCGCGACGCCCATCCGCTCGGCGGCGTACAGGAACAGGTCCGGCGCCGGCTTGCCCCGCCCGACGTCCTCCGAGCTGAAGATCCATTCGTCCTCGAACCACTGGTCGATCCCGGTCCTGCGGTGCCCGACGCGGATGCGTTCATGACTCCCGGAGGAGGCGACGCAGTAGGCCACTCCGTCCGCGACGAGCTTGCCGAGCAGTTCCTCGACCCCGTCCACCGCCACCAGCTCCTGTTCGAAAGCGGCGAAGGTACGGGAGCTGAGCGTGGTGTCGAAGTCCTCGGGCAGCTTCTGCCCGGTCCGCTCCTCGACGAGGTCGTGCACCCGGTGCACGGCGGACCCCATGTAGTCACGGATCGATTCGTCGTACGAGGTGGGGTGACCGAGTTCGGTCAGGTAGGCGGAGAGCACAGTGTTGGCGAGGGGCTCGCTGTCGACGAGCACACCGTCGTTGTCGAAGATGACCAGTTCGTAGCGCATGGTCCGACCCTAGACGTTCAGAACGCAGAAAAGCCCCGTGCCACAAGGCACGGGGCTTTCCCGAAAAAATTGTTCGGCGGCGTCCTACTCTCCCACAGGGTCCCCCCTGCAGTACCATCGGCGCTGAAAGGCTTAGCTTCCGGGTTCGGAATGTAACCGGGCGTTTCCCTAACGCAATGACCACCGAAACACTATGAAAATTTGAACACCGGGCAACAACACGGCCGTTCGTTATTTCAGAACTAACACAGTGGACGCGAGCAACTGAGGACAAGCCCTCGGCCTATTAGTACCAGTCAGCTCCACCCGTTACCGGGCTTCCACATCTGGCCTATCAACCCAGTCGTCTACTGGGAGCCTTAACCCTTCAAGAGGGTGGGAATACTCATCTCGAAGCAGGCTTCCCGCTTAGATGCTTTCAGCGGTTATCCTTTCCGAACGTAGCCAACCAGCCATGCCCTTGGCAGGACAACTGGCACACCAGAGGTTCGTCCGTCCCGGTCCTCTCGTACTAGGGACAGCCCTTCTCAATATTCCTACGCGCACAGCGGATAGGGACCGAACTGTCTCACGACGTTCTAAACCCAGCTCGCGTACCGCTTTAATGGGCGAACAGCCCAACCCTTGGGACCGACTCCAGCCCCAGGATGCGACGAGCCGACATCGAGGTGCCAAACCATCCCGTCGATATGGACTCTTGGGGAAGATCAGCCTGTTATCCCCGGGGTACCTTTTATCCGTTGAGCGACAGCGCTTCCACAAGCCACTGCCGGATCACTAGTCCCGACTTTCGTCCCTGCTCGACCCGTCGGTCTCACAGTCAAGCTCCCTTGTGCACTTACACTCAACACCTGATTGCCAACCAGGCTGAGGGAACCTTTGGGCGCCTCCGTTACTCTTTAGGAGGCAACCGCCCCAGTTAAACTACCCATCAGACACTGTCCCTGATCCGGATCACGGACCCAGGTTAGACATCCAGCACGACCAGAGTGGTATTTCAACGGCGACTCCACAACCACTGGCGTGGCCGCTTCACAGTCTCCCACCTATCCTACACAAGCCGAACCGAACACCAATATCAAACTATAGTAAAGGTCCCGGGGTCTTTCCGTCCTGCTGCGCGAAACGAGCATCTTTACTCGTAGTGCAATTTCACCGGGCCTATGGTTGAGACAGTCGAGAAGTCGTTACGCCATTCGTGCAGGTCGGAACTTACCCGACAAGGAATTTCGCTACCTTAGGATGGTTATAGTTACCACCGCCGTTTACTGGCGCTTAAGTTCTCAGCTTCGCCACCCCGAAAGGCAGCTAACCGGTCCCCTTAACGTTCCAGCACCGGGCAGGCGTCAGTCCGTATACATCGCCTTACGGCTTCGCACGGACCTGTGTTTTTAGTAAACAGTCGCTTCTCGCTGGTCTCTGCGGCCACCCCCAGCTCAAGCAGCAAGTGCTATCACCAGTGATGGCCCCCCTTCTCCCGAAGTTACGGGGGCATTTTGCCGAGTTCCTTAACCATAGTTCACCCGAACGCCTCGGTATTCTCTACCTGACCACCTGAGTCGGTTTAGGGTACGGGCCGCCATGAAACTCGCTAGAGGCTTTTCTCGACAGCATAGGATCATCCACTTCACCACAATCGGCTCGGCATCAGGTCTCAGACTCATATGCACGACGGATTTGCCTACCGTGCGTCCTACACCCTTACCCCGGGACAACCACCGCCCGGGCTGGACTACCTTCCTGCGTCACCCCATCGCTTACCTACTACAAGTCTGGTTCATCGGCTCCACCACTACCCTCAACTCCGAAGAGATCGGGCCGGCTTCACGGACTTAGCATCGCCTGATTCAGTACTGGGCGTTTCAAAGCGGGTACCGGAATATCAACCGGTTGTCCATCGACTACGCCTGTCGGCCTCGCCTTAGGTCCCGACTTACCCTGGGCAGATCAGCTTGACCCAGGAACCCTTAGTCAATCGGCGCACACGTTTCTCACGTGTGTATCGCTACTCATGCCTGCATTCTCACTCGTGAACCGTCCACAACTCGCTTCCGCGGCTGCTTCACCCGGCACACGACGCTCCCCTACCCATCCCAGCCCCCGTTGGGGGTACATGCTGGAATGACACGACTTCGGCGGTACGCTTGAGCCCCGCTACATTGTCGGCGCGGAATCACTTGACCAGTGAGCTATTACGCACTCTTTCAAGGGTGGCTGCTTCTAAGCCAACCTCCTGGTTGTCTCTGCGACTCCACATCCTTTCCCACTTAGCGTACGCTTAGGGGCCTTAGTCGATGCTCTGGGCTGTTTCCCTCTCGACCATGGAGCTTATCCCCCACAGTCTCACTGCCGCGCTCTCACTTACCGGCATTCGGAGTTTGGCTAAGGTCAGTAACCCGGTAGGGCCCATCGCCTATCCAGTGCTCTACCTCCGGCAAGAAACACACGACGCTGCACCTAAATGCATTTCGGGGAGAACCAGCTATCACGGAGTTTGATTGGCCTTTCACCCCTAACCACAGGTCATCCCCCAGGTTTTCAACCCTGGTGGGTTCGGTCCTCCACGAAGTCTTACCTCCGCTTCAACCTGCCCATGGCTAGATCACTCCGCTTCGGGTCTAGAGCGTGCAACTCAAACGCCCTGTTCGGACTCGCTTTCGCTACGGCTTCCCCACACGGGTTAACCTCGCTACACACCGCTAACTCGCAGGCTCATTCTTCAAAAGGCACGCAGTCACGACTGCATGTGCAAGCACATACAGCGACGCTCCCACGGCTTGTAGGCACACGGTTTCAGGTACTATTTCACTCCGCTCCCGCGGTACTTTTCACCATTCCCTCACGGTACTATCCGCTATCGGTCACCAGGGAATATTTAGGCTTAGCGGGTGGTCCCGCCAGATTCACACGGGATTTCTCGGGCCCCGTGCTACTTGGGTGTCTCTCAAACGAGCCGTTGATGTTTCAGCTACGGGGGTCTTACCCTCTACGCCGGACCTTTCGCATGTCCTTCGCCTACACCAACGGTTTCTGACTCGCCTCACAGCCGGCAGACTGTGAAAGAGAGATCCCACAACCCCGCATGCGCAACCCCTGCCGGGTATCACACGCATACGGTTTGGCCTCATCCAGTTTCGCTCGCCACTACTCCCGGAATCACGGTTGTTTTCTCTTCCTGAGGGTACTGAGATGTTTCACTTCCCCTCGTTCCCTCCACACTGCCTATGTGTTCAGC